>JAGWPB010000001.1 GCA_028870665.1 Lysobacteraceae bacterium | reverse complement strand
GGCAGCAAGCGGCGGGGAGTATCGATGGAGCGGATCCTGTTCCGTGCGATCACCTCGGCGGCTGTCCTGCTGGCGAGCTTCGGCGTCGATGCCGCGGACGTCCGTTTTGGCGGCGTGCTGCCCGACGGAAGCCTGTTGGCGCGCAATGTGGTCAGCTTGCGCGAGTCGCGCTACGTCAACCTGATCCCGCAGCGGACTGACTTCAGCTGCGGCGCGGCGGCACTGGCGACCTTGCTGCGCTATGCCTACCGCATGGACGTGGACGAGAACGTCGTGATGCAGGGCATGCTCGCCGTCGCCGATCCGGCGTTGGTGCGCGAGCGGGGTTTTTCACTACTCGACATCAAGCGCTACGTCGAAAGCCTGGGTATGCGAGGGCGTGGGTACCGTGTCGACCTGCAGCGGCTGCAGAGCCTGCGCATCCCCACGATCGTCTTGCTGGATACTCAAGGTTACAAGCATTTCGTCGTGCTCAAGCGCGTTGCCGGAGGTCGCGTCGACGTGGCCGATCCGGCGCTGGGCAACAAGTCGTATGCGCTGGCCGACTTTCAGCGCATGTGGCCGAGCAAGGCCGTGTTCGCCGTGATCGGCAGCGGATTCGATCGCGACACGGTGCTGTTCGATCGTTCCGGTCCGCCCAGTGCGCGCGCGCTGTTTGCGCTGCAGAGTCCTATTTCCGATGGCGAATTGCTCGATTTCGGATTCACCCATGCAGATCTGTTTTGAGGGAGTGTGTGATGCCGACGCGAGTGATGGGGTTGACGATTGCAGCGGCGCTGGCGTGCGCCAGTTGCCTGGGCGGTACCGCAAGCGCTGCGGATATGGGTCGTCCGCTGGCCCGCGGCCTGCAGGAGTTGCCCGAGGCCACTCTGGGCGACATGCGCGGCCGCTATCTGGTCGGCAGCAATACGGTGCTCTATTTCGGCGTGCAGATGCTGTCGAGCTGGCAGATGCCGGATGGTCGCCTGCTCAGCGGCAGCGCCTTGGTGAATATCGATTTTCGCAGCGGAGTACCGGTAATCAGCTTCACGCCAACGGTCAGTATCACGAGCATCGGGCCGCATGGAACACTGGCCGACACCTCCGGGCGCACGATCGACAGCAGCGGCGTCGCCAACGCCTCAGGCCTGGTACAGAACATCCAGGTGACCGGCGACCACAACCGCGTCGGCAACACCTTGCGTCTGGACGTACTGGGCGCCATACCCTCCGGTAGTACCGCTGGCGGCGGTCCGGATTCGGCGCAGTTAGCCAGTGACGGTGCCAGTGCGCAGGTTGCGTTCACACCGGACGGCATCGGTGTGACCTTGGCGCTGGCCGACCAGGGTCTGGTCCAGCAGTTGATTCGCGGCAACGGCGCCGGCATGGGCAGCGTGCTGCAAAGCGCCACCGTGCTGGGCGACAACCACCTAATTACCAACCAGTTGCAGATGACACTGGTGCTGCAGCAGATGGATCTGACGAGCCTGCTGCGGCAGAACGTCGCGCAGTCGCTGTCCCAAATGCGTGGGCTTGGCCATCCCTGAGAGCGATATGCCTCGGGCCGGGCTCGCGCATTTCATTATCGGCTGAGCTGTGATCTGCATTGATTCCGTCCACGCACTGGCAGCCCGCCTCGCCGCCAAGCGGTAAAACTCGAAGGAAGCTGCCATGACCGACATTCACCCGCTCAAGTATCTGCAGATCGCGCTGGTATTGACCGGCTTGATGTTCGTTGCCGGGATCTACCTGCTCATGATCGTCTGGCCATCCGGTTGGGTGTGGCACACGGGCCATTCGAACTATCCGCCGATGATCATAGGTATTTACGCGACTCTCGGCATTTTCCTGATCATCGCCGCACGGAATCCACTCGATCATCTCAGCCTGATCTGGTTCACTGTCTGGTCAAGCGTGGTGCATGGCGGGATCATGGCGGCTCAGTCGTTTACCAGTGCGGGCAGCGCTGGCCATCTCCTTGGTGATGTGCCCGCGCTCCTTGTCGTGGCAGCGGTACTGGCCGTCCTGACCCCGCGTGGCGAGAAAGTCAGACTCTTGCGTGGCATGCTCTGAATGAAAATCTGAGCCGCGATTTTACAGCAACCTTAGATCACTCGCAAAGTGTCGTTTGATTCAATTGTCGTACATAACTCAAGCACTGAGAGGTACGATATGACCGCAACGCTCTATCAACGCCTTGGTGGGGCGAATGGCATTGCCCGCATCGTGGATGATGTCATCGCCGCGCATCTGGATAATCCTATCGTCAAGGCCCGCTTCGAGGCCATCAAGGATATAGGACATGCCAAGCGGATGGCGCGCGAATTTTTCGGCGCAGGCTCCGGCGGCCCGGAACCATACACGGGCAAAGACATGCTTGCTGCTCACAAGGGCATGAACATCAGCGAACAAGAATATTTGGCAGTAATGGATGACATTCTCAATGCGTTGAAAAAGCATGATGTGGACGTCGACTCCCAAAGCGAAGTCATCGCTATTCTCTATTCGTTGAAAGAGAGCATCATTCGTGTATGACGACGCCTGGCGATGCATTTTTTCGATTATTTCCGTTACGACAAGTTCCTGGGTCCCGTAACACGCATCCCGCTCGCTGCAGTCAGATGCCCTGATGGCAGCACTGAGCACAAACGACTGGGGGTTCGCATCATGCGGAGCATTCGTGAGCGCGCGTTGCTGGGGCTGATGACACTCTCGGCGCTGGACCCGGAGCCATTGCTCGCGGCCGACGAGCAGACAGGTAGTGATGCGGCCCAGGTGCAGGTGCTGCAGCGCGAGCTGCAGACGCTCAAGCAGCACTACGCGGAGGAAGTTCGCAAGCTACGCGAGATTGACGCTCGTCTGCAGGCGCTGACTGCGCGGATGAGCGGGAGCGCAGCGGTCCAGAGCGCTCCGGCCGTGCCGCCAGTGACGGCACCGATGATTGCGGACAACTCCGTCTCGGCGGCGCCTGGTGCCAGCGCTGTGGCGCAGGTTCAGGCCGAAGACGCCAACCGCCCCCCGATTGCCACGCGTTCGGCTGGCGCTTCGCGCAGTGTTGAGGATGTGCTGCTGCAGGAGCATGCGGTGTTCAATCAGCCCCTGATCCTCGAGGCGGGCATGACCTACGCCCGCTATGATCGTAAGCAGCTCACCCTCAACGGGTTTCTCGCACTGGATGCGATCTTTCTCGGGAATATCGCGATCGAGAATGTCGAGTCCGACACCTTCACCTTTACCGGCTCGGCGCGTTACTCGCTGACGCCCAATCTGACCGTCAATGTCGATGTGCCCGTGCTTCAGCGCTGGACCACCTATCAGAAAGGTGGCGCGGGCGGCGCGGCGGCGGTGGTTGCGGAGCAACAGGTCGGATCGGATGCGCATGTTGGCGACGTCATCGGCGGCGTCAGCTACCGACTGTTTGGCGAGACCGCGACCCGGCCCGATATCGTGCTCAACACCAGCGTCAGCATCCCGACCGGGCGCGCACCCTACGGCATCAGTTGGCGGGTGCTTGAAAGCCAGGGCGATTACATCCAGTTTGCAGTACCGGAGACGCAGCCGACAGGCAACGGCGTGTGGGGTGCGTCGGCGGGGCTGTCATTCGTCAAGACGCTGGATCCCGCGATCCTGTTCGCCAGCATCGGTTACACGCATACCTTCGCGCGCCACTTCGACGATCTCGACACCAATCCCGCCACCCGCAATCCGGGGCGGGTCGATCTCGGCAACGCTTTCAACTACGGCGTCGGCGTGGCGTTCGCCCTGAATGAACGCACCAGCCTGAGCATGGCGCTCACGCACCGGTTCAATGGCGCCACCCGCGTGCGAGCAGACAATCTCGGCTACTGGCAAGGCGTAATCGGCAGCGATGGCAACGCCGCCGCGTTGAATCTGGGCATGACCTATGCGATCAGCCCGAAGTTCACCCTGGTCGCTTCGCTGGGCGTCGGCCTGACTCCGGACGCGCCTGATGTCACGATGGGTTTCAAGGTCCCGTTCATGCTCTGAGCGTATTCATTCCACCGTGACGGATTTCGCCAGATTGCGCGGCTGATCGACGTCGGTGCCGCGAAGTACCGCGACGTGATAGGCCAGCAGCTGCAACGGCACGGTGAACACCGCCGGTGCAATGAAGCTGCCTCCGGCATCCAGACGCAGCGTGCGCGCGGCGTCCTCATGCTCAAGCGTGGCACCGCGATCGGCGATCACATACAGCTCGCCGCCGCGGGCGCGTACTTCCTGCAGGTTCGACTGCAGTTTGTCGAGCAGCTCGTTGTTCGGCGCGACGGCGATCACCGGCATGTTTTCGTCCACCAGCGCCAGCGGGCCGTGCTTGAGTTCAGCGGCCGGGTAGGCCTCGGCATGGATGTAGGAAATCTCCTTGAGCTTGAGCGCGCCTTCCATCGCCACGGCATATTGGGTGCCGCGACCGAGGAACAGCGCGTGCTGGCGATGCACCAGGCGCGCCGCCATCGTCTCGATCGCCGGCTCCAGCGCCAGTGCGCTCTCGATGGCGCGCGGCAAGTGCATCAGCTCGGCGCACAATGCGCGATAACGTTCGCCGTCCAGACCATGCATATGGCCCAGCTGCAGCGCCAGCAGGGCGAACGCGGTCAGCTGGGTAGTGAAAGCCTTGGTCGAGGCAACGCCGATCTCGGGGCCGGCACGAGTCATCAGCTTGAGGTCGGCCTCACGCACCAGTGAGGATTCCGGTACGTTGCACAACGCCAGTGAGCCGAGATAGCCGCGTCGCCGCGACTCGCGCAGTGCCGCCAGGGTGTCGGCGGTTTCGCCCGACTGCGATACGGCCACGAACAGGGTAGCGGCGGGCACCACCACGTCGCGGTAGCGGTACTCGCTGGCCACCTCGACGCTGACCGGCAGCCGTGCCAGTTGCTCGATCCAGATCTTGGCCACCAGCCCGGCGTGGTAACTGGTGCCGCAGGCGACGATGTGCAGTCCGCATGCGCGCTCAAGCAGACGGTCGCCGTCGCTGCCGAAGATGTTGGGCAGCACGCCGTTGGCGCCGATGCGACCTTCGAGCGTGTCGGCGACGGCGCGCGGCTGCTCGAAGATCTCCTTCTGCATGTAGTGCCGGTATTCGCCGCGTTCGACCGCGTCTGCAGTCAGTTCGCTCTGGTGGATGGCGCGATGGGCCGGCCGACCGTCCAGCGTGTAGGTCGTCGCCGCCTCGCGGCTGATCTCGGCGATGTCGTCCTCTTCGAGATAGATCACGCGGTTGGTCACCTTGATCAGCGCCTGCACGTCCGAGCCCAGAAAGTTCTCGCCGATGCCGAGGCCGATCACCAGCGGCGCGCCGCGGCGTGCGCCAACCACGCGATCGGGTTCGCTCTGGCTGATCACCGCGATCGCATAGGCGCCTTCCAGCCGGCGAGCCGCGGCCAGCACGGCCTCGCGCAGGCCGTGACCTTGCCCGATCAGGTCGTCGATCAGATGCGCGATCACCTCGGTGTCGGTTTCCGAGGTGAACACGCGGCCGCGTGCCTGCAATTCGCTGCGCAGCGTGACGTGGTTTTCGATGATGCCGTTGTGCACCACCGCGACGCGGCCGGCCGCCTGCGGGTGCGCGTTGATCTCGCTGGGCACTCCGTGCGTGGCCCATCGCGTGTGCGCGATGCCGGTGCCGCCGGGGAACGGATCGGCCAGATACAGGGACTCCATCTCGCGCACCTTGCCCTTGGCACGCACGCGGCGGATGCCGTTGGCGCCGAGCACAGCCAGGCCCGCCGAGTCGTAGCCGCGGTATTCCAGCGCCTTGAGACCCTCGATCAGGATCGGCGCGACATCGCGCTGGGCAACGGCGGCGACGATTCCGCACATGGTCAGGATCTCCGGAAAGGGCAGCGGCAATGATCCGCCAGCATAAAGGCAGGGTGCGGGCGCTGCGCGGGCTGGGTGACGGCGCTCATAGGTGGCGGTAGTCGCAAAACCACGCGGCGAACCGGGCGATGCCATCCTCGATCGCGATCGACGGCGCCCATCCGGTATCGCGACGCAACGGTTCGATGTCGGCCCAGGTGGATTCGACATCGCCGGGCTGCATCGGCAGCAGGCGTTTCTCGACGCCGCGTCCAAGCTCGCGTTCGAGCAGTTCGATGAAGCGCAACAGCTCGACCGGAGCATCGTTACCGATGTTGTACAGCCGATACGGCGCGCCCGATGCCGGATCGGCGCCAGCCGCGGGGGCATGATCGAGCACGCGCAGCACGCCGTCGACGATATCGTCGATGTAGGTGAAGTCGCGACGGTGATGGCCCTGGTTGAACACGTCGATGGGTTCGCCGCGCAGGATGCGCTCGGCAAACAGCATCGGCGCCATGTCCGGGCGGCCCCACGGACCGTACACGGTAAAGAAGCGCAGCCCTGTCGTTGGCAGCGCATACAGATGACTGTAGGCGTGCGCCATCAGTTCGTTGGCGCGCTTGCTGGCGGCGTACAGGCTAAGTGGGTGATCCACCGCGTCGTCGACGGCGAACGGCAGCTTGCGGTTGGCACCGTAGACCGAACTCGACGAGGCGTACACGAGGTGACCGACCGCGTGGCGGCGACAGGTCTCCAGCACGTGGCCGAAACCGACGAGGTTGCTTTGGATGTACGACTCGGGATGCGTCAACGAGTAACGCACCCCGGCTTGCGCGGCCAGATGAATCACCTGCTGGGGCCGGCTTTCGGCGAAAGCGCGCTCGACCGCGGGCGCGTCGGAGACGTCGGCGCGCAGATGATGGTAGGCGCGATGATCGGCAAAGCGCGCCAGCCGGGCTTCCTTCAGCGCGGGATCGTAGTAGTCGTTGTGATTGTCGAGGCCCGACACCGCATCGCCGCGGGCCAGCAGGCGCTCGACCAGTGCCGCGCCGATGAATCCGGCGGCGCCCGTCACCAGGATGCGCATCGCAGAAATCCGTTGCGGCCACTGCCGCCTCAGCAGCCGTCGAGTTTAGCAGGGGCGCATGCTGGCGCCGGTGCGGCGCGTGACGTTCGGTCGATGGTGCGTCTTCGAAGCCGCGGCTGGCATGCGTTGACAGCGTGCGGATGCTGCTCTAGTTTGCACTTCGAATACGATGCCGACTGGGTGACGCGCGGGTAACCGCGCGTCGAGGGTGCGACATGAGGACACGGATCGACTGAGCATCCATCGCGCGCTGGGCCGCAGTCTCCATGAGGGCGCCCGGCGCCCTTTTTCGTTGTTGCCCCCCATGTCGCGACCGTGCTGCGCTTCATAGGCAAGCGCCGTCGGGCCACCACCACTCAATCCATTTCATGATCACCATCACGCTCCCCGACGGCAGCCAGAAGTCCTTCGACCATCCCGTTACCCTGCGCGATATCGCCGCAGCGATCGGTCCGGGCCTCGCCAAGGCCGCCATCGCCGGCAAGCTGGATGGGCGTACGCTTGATCTCGGCCAGCGCATCGAGAGCGACGGACATCTGCAGATCATCACCGAGAAAAGCCCTGAGGCATTGGAGATCATTCGCCACTCCACGGCGCATCTTCTGGCGCAGGCCGTGCAGCGGCTGTATCCCGGCGCGCAAGTCACGATCGGCCCGGTGATCGACAGCGGCTTCTATTACGACTTCGCCTACGATCGACCATTTACGCCCGAGGATCTGCCGAAGATCGAGGCGGAGATGAGGAAGATCGCCGCCGAGGCATTGCCGGTTTCGCGTCGCGTGTTGCCGCGCGACGAGGCAGTGGCGTTCTTCCGCGGACTGGGTGAGGAGTACAAGGCGCAGATCATCGAATCGATTCCGGCCAGCGAGGAGCTGTCGCTGTACAGCCAGGGCGAGTTCACCGACCTCTGCCGTGGGCCGCATGTGCCGGACACCGGGCGGCTCAGGGCCTTCAAGCTGATGAAGGTGGCCGGCGCCTACTGGCGCGGCGACCACCGCAACGCGATGCTTTCGCGCATCTACGGCACTGCTTGGCTCAACGACAAGGATCTCAAGGCCTATCTCAACCAGTTGGAGGAGGCAGAGAAACGCGATCACCGCAAGATCGGCAAGGCGCTGGACCTGTTCCACCAGCAGGAGGAAGCGCCGGGCATGGTGTTCTGGCATCCGCGCGGCTGGGCGCTCTGGCAGCAGGTCGAGCAATACATGCGCCGCGTGTACAAGGCCTCCGGCTATCAGGAAGTGCGCTGCCCGCAGATTCTTGACGTATCGCTGTGGAAGCGCTCGGGGCACTGGGACAATTACAAGGAAAACATGTTCTTCACCGAGTCGGAAAAGCGCGATTACGCGGTGAAGCCGATGAACTGCCCGGGCCACGTGCAGATCTACAACGCCGGCCTGCACAGCTACCGCGACCTGCCGATCCGCTACGGCGAGTTCGGGGCCTGCCATCGCAACGAACCCTCCGGCGCGCTGCACGGCATCATGCGCGTGCGCGCCTTCACCCAGGACGATGGTCACATCTTCTGCACCGAGGACCAGATCGAGGCCGAGGTGACGGCTTTTCATCGCCAGGCGATGCAGGTTTACGCGGACTTCGGTTTCAGCGATATCGCGCTGAAGATCGCCCTGCGGCCCGATCAGCGCATCGGTGCCGATGCGGTCTGGGACAAGGCCGAGGAGGCGTTGCGCGCGGCATTGACTGCCTGCGACATCAGCTGGGAGGAATTGCCGGGCGAGGGTGCCTTCTACGGGCCCAAGATCGAGTATCACATGCACGATTCGATCGGCCGCGCCTGGCAGGTCGGGACCATGCAGGTCGATTTCATGATGCCCGAGCGTCTGGGCGCCGAATACGTGGATGAGCATTCGCGCCGTCGCCATCCGGTGATGCTGCATCGGGCTATCGTCGGCTCGATGGAGCGTTTCATCGGCATCCTGATTGAGCACCATGCCGGCAACCTGCCGCTTTGGCTGGCGCCGCTGCAGGCCGTGGTCCTCAACATCACGGATGCCCAGGCCGACTATGCCCGCGAGCTTGCGCAAACCCTTGTCGGAAAAGGTTTCCGCGTCGAGGCCGATTTGCGAAACGAGAAGGTCGGCTATAAAATCCGCGAGCATACGTTGCAGAAAGTGCCCTATCTGCTGGTGGTTGGTGACCGCGAGCGGGATTCGGGACACGTTGCTGTGCGCACGCGCAACGGGGAAGATCACGGCAGCATGTCCATCGTCGATCTTGCCCATCGCCTGGAGGCCGAGGCCCTGCACTGAGGCCGCGGCATCGCATCGAACATTTGGAGGACGCTGGTATCGCTACCCCTGAGAACAAGGCCAACCGCCGCAACCAAGAGATCCGTGTACCGCGCGTGCGCGTGATCGGCGAGGATGGCGAAATGGTCGGCATCCTGTCGCGTGACGACGCGCTGCGTCAGGCCGAGGAGGTCGGGCTTGATCTGGTCGAGATCCAGCCGAACGCGGATCCGCCGGTCTGCCGCATCATGGATTTCGGCAAGTTCAAGTTCGAGACGCAGAAAAAGGCCAACGCCGCCAAGAAGAAGCAGAAGCAGGTTGAGATCAAGGAACTGAAATTCCGTCCGACCACCGACGTCGGCGATTACCAGATCAAGTTGCGAAACCTGCTGCGCTTTCTCGACGAGGGCGACAAGGTCAAGGTCAACATCCGATTCCGCGGTCGCGAGATGTCGCACCAGGAGCTGGGCTACAACCTGGCCAAGAAGATCGAGACGGATGTGGGCGAACAGGGCGTGATCGAGCAGTTTCCTCGCCTCGAGGGTCGGCAGATGGTGATGATGATCGGCCCGAAGAAGAAATAATTGCCGACGGCTTGCCCGCTGCAGCAGCTTTTGCATTAAACTGAATGACTTGGCCCGTCGGATGGGCCTTGTTTCGCCGACCCGGGCAGGATGGAAAGCGCGGCTGCGCCGCCGCCCGCGTCAGTCAAGAACGATCGGAAGGAACACGACCATGCCCAAGATCAAGACCAATCGGGCCGCTGCCAAGCGGTTCCGCAAGACCGCCAGCGGCAAATTCAAGGCTGGACACGCTTTCAAGTCGCACATCCTGACCAAGAAGTCGACCAAGCGTAAGCGCAATCTTCGCGGCCCCAACCATGTGCATGCATCCGATCAAAAGGGTGTTGCGCGCATGCTTCCCTACGCTTGAGGAGGTGAGACCATGGCTCGTGTCAAGCGTGGCGTTACCGCCCGTCGCCGTCACAAGAAAATCATCGGCCGTGCCAAGGGCTACTACAACGCCCGTCGCAAGGTCTTCCGCGTCGCCAAGCAGGCGGTCACCCGCGCAGGCCAGTACGCCTACATCGGCCGCAAGCAGCGCAAGCGCCAATTCCGCGCGCTGTGGATCGTGCGCATCAATGCGGCGGCACGCCAGTTCGGCCTGTCCTACAGCCGGCTGATCAACGGACTGCTTCGTGCGGGGATCGCCGTCGACCGCAAGGTCCTCGCCGATCTCGCCGTGCACGATATCAAGGCGTTCGGTGCGCTGGCCGAGAAGGCCAAGGCCAGCCTGGCCGCGTAATCCGTTGCCATCGATGGGCCGGCGCCACTGGCGGGCGCCGCGGATCGCGTGGGGAGGAGGGCTTGCCTTCCTCCCCACGTTCGTTTCGGGACCAGGAATCGCGATGGACGCATTCAATACCCGCATCGAGCAGGCCCGCGCCGCGATTGCCGAAGCGGCCAGTCTCGAGGCGCTCGAGGCCCTCCGAGTGTCCCTGCTCGGCAAGAGCGGTCTGGTCACCGTCGAGCTCAAGGCGCTGGGCACGATGACAGCCGAAGCGCGCAAGCTGCGCGGCGCCGAAGTCAATCGCGCACGCGATAGGCTGTTAGAGGACCTGGCCGCGCGTCGGGCGGTCCTTGAAGATGCGGCATTCACCGTGCGTCTCGCGGACGAGCGCTTGGATGTCACCTTGCCTGGACGCCGCGGCGAGCGTGGCGGCCTGCACCCGGTCACACAGACCCTGGAACGCATTGCCGATCTGTTCGCGCGTCTCGGCTATGCGCGCGCGGACGGCCCTGAAATCGAGGACGACTGGCACAACTTCGAGGCACTGAATTTCCCGCCGCACCATCCCGCGCGGGCGATGCACGACACGTTCTATTTCGACGACGGTCGCCTGCTGCGCACGCACACGTCGCCGGTGCAGGTACGTGCCATGAGTGGTCGTCAGCCACCGATTCGCCTGATCGCACCAGGCAAGGTGTATCGCAGCGATTCCGATCAGACCCACTCGCCGATGTTCCACCAGATCGAAGGTCTGTGCGTCGGCGAAGGTGTCGGTTTTGCCGATCTCAAGGGCACCCTCGACGCCTTCGTGCGTGCGTTTTTCGAGCGCGATTGCACGATGCGTTTCAGGCCCAGCTATTTCCCGTTCACCGAACCGTCCGCCGAAGTCGATATCCGCTGGGACGACGGCAGCGCCGCACCGCAATGGCTTGAGGTGCTTGGCTGCGGCATGGTGCATCCCCGGGTGCTCGACAACTGCGGCATCGATTCCGAGCGTTATACCGGTTTCGCCTTCGGTCTCGGTGTCGAGCGATTCGCGATGCTGCGCTACGGTGTCGGTGATTTGCGCGCGTTCTTCGAAAACGACCTGCGTTTCCTGAGGCAGTTCGCATCATGAAGTTCTCTGAAAACTGGCTGCGTGCGCTGGTGGATCCGCGCGTGGATCGCGCGGCGCTGGTGCACGGCCTGACCATGGCGGGCCTCGAGGTCGAGACGGTGACCGTGCTGGGCGACTGTTTGCGGCAGGTGCGCGTGGCGCACATCGTCGATTGTCAGCCGCATCCGCAGGCCGGCCGTCTGCGCGTCTGCCGGGTCGAGGCGGGTGAGTCCTCGCCACTGACCATCGTTTGCGGCGCGCCCAATGCGCGCATTGGCCTGAAGGCCCCGCTGGCGATGATCGGTGCGACCCTGACAGGCGGCGTGTCGATCAAGGCTGCCGTACTGCGCGGTGTCGAATCGCAGGGCATGCTCTGCTCGGCTCGCGAGCTGGGTCTGGATGCTGATGCGTCCGGCTTGCTGGAGCTGCCCGACGATGCGCCGACGGGCATGCCGCTCGCGGATTATCTCGGCTTGCCGGATGCCAGCATCGAGCTCAAGCTGACGCCGAACCGTCCGGATTGCCTGGGTCTGCTCGGGCTCGCCCATGACGTCGCCGCGCTGTTCGGCGCCGCATTGCGTCCGCCGCCCCTGCAGGCCGTGCCGGTGCAGTCCGGCGCACGACGCGGGATCCGCCTCGAGGCTGGCGCCGATTGCCCGCGCTATCTGGGCCGCATCATCGAGGCGATCGATGCCAATGCGGTGACGCCGATCTGGATGGCCGAGCGACTGCGCCGGGCAGGCTTGCGCTGCATCAGCGCGGTCGTCGACGTTGCCAATTATGTGATGCTTGAACTGGGTCAGCCGCTGCATGCTTTCGACAACGATCGGTTGCGTGGCGAAATCGTGGTCCGCCACGCCGGCGAAAGCGAGCATCTGGTCCTGCTCGGCGGCAGCGAGGTTGTTCTTGATCCGCGGTTTCTTCTGATCGCCGATGACGGTGGCCCGCTGGCGGTCGCCGGGGTGGTGGGCGGCCAGCCTTCCGCCGTCAACGCGTCGACGCGCAATGTCTTTCTGGAGAGCGCGCATTTTGCACCGGCCGCGATCATCGGCCGTGCACGCCGGCTGGGGTTGCACACGGACGCTTCGCACCGCTTCGAGCGTGGCGTCGATCCCGAACTCCCCGAACGCGCGCTGGAGCGCGCCTCCGCGCTGCTGCTGGCGATCGCGGGTGGTCGCCCGGGTCCGATCCTGCGCGCCGAACGGCCAGAGGATCTGCCACTGCGCCCGGAGGTGCGTCTGCGGCGTGCACGACTGGCGACGGTTCTTGGTATCGCCATCGACGATGACGAGGTCGAGCGCATTCTGCGTGCGCTGGACATGCAGCTTGCCGAGGACGACGCAGGCTGGCGGGTCCGCGCGCCGACACGCCGTTTCGACATCGGGCGCGAGGAGGACCTGATCGAGGAGGTCGCGCGCATGCATGGCTACGACCGCATTCCCGTGCAGCGTCCGTCCGGTGAACTGGCACTGGTGGCGGACAGCGAGGAGCGGCTCCCGATCGGCGTATTGCGCGAACAGCTCGCGGCGCGCGGTTATCACGAGGCGATCAACCTCGCCTTCGTCGCTGCGGCTCAGCTCGCGATCTGGAAGGCGAATGAGGGTGCCGTGGCGCTCAGCAACCCGCTGTCGGCCGATCTGGCGGTGATGCGGACCACGCTGCTGCCCGGATTGGCGCAGGCATTGGTCGCCAACAGGAACCGGCAGCTGACCCGAGTGCGCCTGTTCGAGACCGGGCGCTGCTTCCGGGCCGGCACCGGCGCGCCGGTCGAGACGGAACATCTGGCCGCGATGGCTTCGGGCACGGCCGATGCCGAGCAGTGGGGGGTGCCCGAGCGGGCGCTGGATTTTCACGATCTCAAGGGCGATCTCGAGTCGCTGTTGTCTCTGGGGTCCGGACCCGCGGAGTACCAGTTCGATGCCGAGGATCTCCCGGGTTGGCTGCATCCCGGTCGCGGTGCGCGGATCCGCCGTGGCGGCCACGTGCTGGGCGCGTTGGGTGCGCTGCATCCGCGCCTGCTCAAGGCACTCGGCCTGGATGCGGACGTTTACGCATTCGAGATTGAGCTAGACCCGCTGCGCGCTCGCGCCTTGCCGCACGCCGGCGAGTTGCCGCGATTCCCGGGCCTGCGCCGCGATCTGGCGTTCGAAATGCCGCAGGATGTGCCGTGGGCGGCGGTTGCTGCCAGCGTCCGCGGCGCGATCGGTGAGCGACTGGCCGAGTTGCGACTGTTTGACCAGTACGCAGGACATGGTGTGACCATTGGCCACAAAAGTCTGGCTATGGGCTTGATTTTGCAGGACCGTTCCCGCACGCTTACCGACGAGGACGCGAATGAGAGCATGCGCGAGGCGGTTGCTGCGCTGCAACGCGACTGTCACGCACGACTCAGGGGATAGGCATGGCGCTGACGAAAGCGGAAATGGCGGAGCGCCTGTTCGATGAGGTCGGCCTGAACAAACGTGAAGCCAAGGAATTCGTGGATGCCTTTTTCGAGGTGATCCGCGAGGCCCTGGAACAGGGGGAGCAGGTCAAGCTGTCGGGTTTCGGCAATTTCGACCTGCGCCAGAAAAACCAGCGGCCGGGACGCAACCCGAAGACGGGCGAGGAGATTCCGATCTCCGCCCGCCGCGTGGTCACGTTCCGTCCCGGTCAGAAATTGAAGATGCAGGTGGAGGCCTATGCTGGACCCAGGCAGTAACAGCGAGCTGCCGGCCATCCCGGCCAAGCGCTACTTCACCATTGGTGAGGTCAGCGAGTTGTGTGGCGTCAAGCCGCACGTGCTGCGCTACTGGGAACAGGAGTTCACCGGCCTGAAGCCGGTCAAGCGGCGCGGCAACCGGCGCTACTACCAGCGCCATGACGTGCTGATGATCCGGCAGATCCGCTCGCTGCTCTACGAGCACGGCTTCACCATCACCGGCGCGCGACAGCGCCTCGAAGGACAGCAGGCCCGCGAGGAGGTGAACCTGACGACCCAGGTGGTGCGTCAGGTGCGCATCGAGCTTGAGGAAGTGCTGCATCTGCTGCGGCGCTGAGTTCACCCGCGGGCGCGGCGCCCTGCTAGAATCCCGCGCTTGAAACCGCCGTCGGGGCGTAGCGCAGCCTGGTAGCGCACCACAATGGGGTTGTGGGGGTCGCGAGTTCGAATCTCGCCGCCTCGACCAATCGCGGTTTCATTCACTGCTCCGGCGCCTACTCGGCGCCGGTGCCGTTTCGGGAGCTGCCGATATGGACACGAGCACGCGACGTGCGCTGTACCCGGAGATCGAGCCCGGCGCCAGCGCCATGCTGCCGGTTTCGGCGCTGCACACGCTCTACTATGAAGAGTGCGGCAATCCGCACGGCAAGCCGGTGGTATTCCTGCATGGCGGGCCGGGCGGCGGCATCAACGCGCGCTGCCGGCGTTTCTTCGACCCCGAGGCTTATCGGATCGTGCTGTTCGACCAGCGCGGTTGCGGACGCTCGACGCCGCATGCCGAGCTGGTTGAAAACACGACCTGGGACCTGGTCGCCGACATCGAGCGTCTGCGCGAACATCTTGGCATCGAGCGCTGGCAGGTCTTCGGCGGTTCCTGGGGTTCCACGCTGGCGCTGGCCTATGCGCAGACCCATCCGGAGCGAGTGACCGAGATGGTGCTGCGCGGGATCTTCCTGCTGCGGCGCCGGGAACTGCAATGGTTTTACCAGCAGGGTTGCGATGCCTTGTTCCCGGACGCGTGGGAGCCCTATCTGACGGCGATTCCGCAGGCCGAACGCGGCGATCTGATCGGTGCCTACCACCGGCGCCTGATCCATGCCGACCCGGCCGTGCGCATTGCCGCGGCACGGACATGGTCGGTATGGGAGGCCGCAACCAGTTTTCTCTATCAGGATCGCGACCATATCGACGCCAGTGCTGCGGATGATTTCGCACTCGCCTTCGCGCGCATCGAGAGCCACTACTTCGTCAATGCCGGCTTCCTCGAGCAGGACGACCAGTTGCTGCGCGATGTCGGGCGCATCCGTCATATTCCCGCCGTGATCGTTCAGGGCCGCTACGATGTGGTCTGCCCGATGCGGTCGGCATGGGACCTGCACCGCGTTTGGCCCGAGGCCGATTTGCAGATCGTGCCCGATGCCGGGCATTCGGCGTTCGAGCCCGGCAACCTGCATGCCCTGATCGAGGCGACGGATCGCTTTCGCTGATCGCAGGGGACACGCGGCGCCGATTGGCCGGTGCCAGGTTGCGTTCGATTGCCGCAATGGGTAGCCCGGATGCAGCCTCGCGGAGGGTGGAATCCGGGGGCAGGATCAGCATCCGTTCCGTACCGTGCAGCGCCATCCGGGCGTCGCGGTCGCGTGTCTCGATCGCGCTGGGCGGGGTATCAGGCCGCCGCGGCCTTCGGCGCGACGGCCGTCGCGCCGGGGCCTTCGAGCAGTGCCCTGCGCACCTGCTGCGCGATCAGATCGACCTCGGCGCTGGTCACGCGAAAGTGCGGGGTGAAGCGCAGCGAGTTGGCGCCGCCGTGGATCACGCCGATGCCGTGTTCGCGCAGCCATTCCTCGATCGAACCGGCGCCATAGCATTTGAACTGGGGTGCCAGCTCGCAGGAAAACAGCAGGCCGGTGCCCTGCACCTTGGTGATCAGACCGGGCAATTCGTCCTTGAGTCGGCTGAGCTTGTCCAGAAACTCGCGGCCGCGCGCGCGGATGTTCTCGCGGAGGGCATCGCTCAGCATGCCGAGTACCGTGCAGCCGATGTCCAGGGCGCGCGGGTTGCTAGTCATGGTGTTGCCGTAAATGCCCTTGCGGTAGAGCGCGGCAGTGCGCGCATTCACCGCCAGCACCGAGAGCGGGTAGTGGCCGGCGTTGAGCGCCTTGGAGTAGGTCTCCATATCCGGCGCGTCCAGGCCCTCGAAGCCGGGGTAATCGACGATCGACAGCACGCCGTGCGCACGCAGTCCCGCCTGGATCGAATCGACCAGCAGCAGGGTGCCATGTGCCAGCGTCAGCTCGCGCGCGGCGCGGTAGAACTCCGGTGTGACCGCCCGACCCGGATCGCCTTCGCCCATCACCGGCTCGAGGAACATGGCCTCGATGTGCCAGCCCTCGCGTTCGGCCTCGGTGAAGATCCGTGCAAGATGCTCGACGCTGTAGGGCTCGACGGTGATCAGCTGCGACTCGTGGTGCTGATAACTGGCGAGATGCTGCACATACGCCTTGCGTGAAGAATCCGAATACAGCGCCGGCAGTTCAGTGCGGCCGTGGAATGCGCCCTTGACCGCGATGCGCTTGATGCTGCGCCCGGCATGCGGCGCGCCCGGCTCGGTCATCAGTTTGGCGTTCACATCGGCGAAACGGCCAGCCAGGCTGACCGACTCCGAGCCCGAGTTCAGGCACAGAAAATGGCTGTAGGGACAACCACCGCGCGTGTGGCCGATCTCGCGGCGCAGGGCCTGATCGAAGCGCAGCTGCGACAAGCTCGGTGTCATCACGTTGGCCATCACCTGGTGCCCGGCCATGGCGTCGATCACCGGCTGCGGCGCGTGGCCGAAGCCGAGCATGCCGTAGCCACCGCAATCCTGGATTACGGCACCCTTGAGACTGACGATCCATGACGCCCGTGCCGCCAGCGCGATATAGGGATTCACCGCGTCGTCGGGGTAGAAGTTGACGAAACCCGACTGCACGCGATCGATCTGTTCCTGCTCGTCGAGGCGCAGGAATTCGGGCATCTCGATCTGCAGGCGCTGGAATTCCACGCACGCGGCATCGACCGCCTGTACCAGCGCGGGATCGAGCGCCGCGAAGCGTTCGATCGCCGCATCATCCAGGCCATGGGTGCGGATCGTGCCGCCGGCGTGGCGCAGGCTGGCGAGTCGGCTGATCAGGTTCATGGCTCCTCCGGGGCGTCCTGGGGACTCAGTCATGAGTCCCGCCTGACGCGCTAAGCCTTTATTGGGAAAGGAAAATAGGCGACAAGCATAACATCGCGCCGCCGCCGCCGGTACCCCCGGATGACGGCTGTCAGGCGCGAGTGTTGACGTTGGCGAGTGCTGCGCCGCCGCGCGCTCATCCACACTGCCGCCACCCGTGGAGGAAGCGGATGGCACCTGCAGACTCGCCCGTCGCCGCGCTGCGCGAAGTGCGCAAGCACTTCGGCACCCAGTGTGCGCTCGACCGCATTGATCTCATGCTGAAGAGGGGCGAACTGCATGCCCTGCTTGGTGCCAATGGCGCCGGCAAGACCACGGCGATCGCCCTGCTGCTGGGGCTGGCGCGGGCGGACAGCGGCCGCGTCGAGTTGTTCGGAGCGGATCCGCAAACGCTGGTGCCGCGCCGGCGCGTCGGCGTGATGCTGCAGTCCGGGGCTTTGCCGGAAACGCTGCGCGTCGGCGAACTGCTGGCGATGGCCGCCAACTACTACCCGCGCCCGCGCCCGCTGTCCGAGAGCGCCCGGTTGGCCGGTATCGGCGATTTGCTCAAGCGTCCCTACGGCCAATTGTCCGGCGGGCAGCAGCGCCGCGTGCAGTTCGCGCTGGCGCTGTGCGGGCGATCCGAACTGCTGTTTCTCGACGAACCCACGGTCGGCATGGACCTCGAGGCGCGCGAGCGCCTGTGGGCCACGATCCGTGGCCTGGTCGCCGAAGGCTGCGCGGTGCTGCTGACCACGCACGATCTGGAGGAGGCCGAAGCGCTGGCCGGTCGCGTGACCGTACTGGCGCGCGGCCGCGTGCTGGCCGAGGGCAGCGTCGAGTCGATTCGCGCCCGTGTTGCCCGCAAGCGCATCCGCTGCTGCAGCGCGCTCACTGTCGAGTCGGTGCGCGATTGGCCGGGAGTGTGCGAAAGCCAGGTCGAAAACGGGCTGCTGACCATCACCACGCTGCAGCAGGCCGAGCCGGTGCTGCGGCGACTGCTCGACGCCGATCCGCATCTCAGTGCGCTGGAAGTGCAGCGCGCAGGGCTGGCCGAAGCCTTTACCGAACTCACTCGCGAGGTCGCCTGATGAATGCTGTCGATACCCTGCCATTGCCTCGCCTTGCGCGCATCTACGCGGCGGATGCCGGGTACGAATTCCTGCGCCTGCTGCGCGCGCCTGGTGCGGTGGTGCCGATGCTGGCATTTCCGGCGATGTTCTATCTGTTGTTCGGGGTCGTTTTCGGCGGACACGGTCCGCAGCAGGCGGTCTACGTGCTGGGCAGCATGGGTGCCTTCGGTGTGATGGCGCCGGGCCTGTTCGCGCTCGGCATCGGGGTGGCGATCGATCGCGAGCGTGGCCTGCTGGCGCTCAAGCGCGCGTTGCCGGTACCGCCGGGCGCCTATCTCGCTGCCAAGATGGCAATGGCGATGCTGTTCGCTGCGCTGATCTTCGTGATCCTGGCCGTGCTGGCGGCGAGTATCGGTGGCGTGCGCCTAGCGCCGGCGCAGTGGCTGACACTGGCTCTGGTGATGGTGCTGGGCGTGCTGCCGTTCTGCGCCATCGGCCTGCTGATCGGCACTTGGGCCAGCGCGCAGGCGGCGCCGGCACTCGCCAATTTGATCTACCTGCCGATGTCGTTCCTGTCCGGGCTGTGGGTGCCGCTGCAGGCGATGCCGCACGTGCTGCAGGGACTGGCGCCGCTGTGGCCGGCCTATCATCTGGGCCGGCTCAGCCTGCATGCCGTGGGCATGGCGCCCGCCTCCGTGCTGCCGCACGTCGAGACGCTGCTGCTGTTCACGGCGCTGTGCTTCGTGTTCGCCGTGCGGCGCCTGCGCAGCGCCGGGTGAACACAAGCGCGACGCGCCTATGATGGCGGTATCGCGATCCTGGAGGACGCATGCGTTTCGACATCGCGCCGGATTCCATCCTCGGTTACACCCGTGGCACCCAGCCATCGCACAAGGCGTGGCGCTTCGCGCTCGCCAATCTGGTGTGGGGCGTGTGGATCGTGGCCGTGCCGGTGCTCAATTCCATGCCATGGCGCGCCTGGATGCCGGCCACCCTGCTGTCGTACGCGCTGTTCATATGGCTGTACTTGCGCGCCTATGCCGTGCCGGTCCGGCAGATCAAGGGCTATGTCGCCGCGATCGCCGCGTTGGGTTTCGTGCTTTCGCCGGTCAATCCCGGTGCGCTGACCTACGTGATCTACGCCTGCGTGTTCAGCGGCTTTGCATTCCGCGGCGTTCGCATCTCGCTCCTGGCGATGCTGGGCCTGCTTGCTGCCTACACCGTCGAGGCGCGGGCACTGGGCTGGTCGTGGCCGACCATTCTCAGTGTGACGTTGTGGGCGCTGGTGATTGGCGGCATGAACATGATGTATCGCAGCAAGGGTCAGGCTGACGCGCAGCTGCGTCTCAGTCATGAGGAAATCCGCCGCCTCGCCGCCACCGCCGAACGCGAACGGATCGGCCGTGACCTGCACGATCTGCTGGGCCACACGCTATCGCTGGTAGCGCTGAAGAGTGAACTCGCCGCGCGTCTGGTCGAGCGCGACGCCGCTGCGGCCGGGCGCGAGATGCGCGAGGTCGAGCGCGTGGCGCGCGAGGCGCTGACGCAGGTGCGCGCCGCGGTCAGCGGACTGCACGCGCCGCAGCTGCTGGCCGAAATGGCCAGCGCGCGGTTGCTGCTGGAAACCGCCGGCATTCTGGTGGACAGCCGCACCGATACCGCCGATCTGCCACCGGCCCTTGACGCCGCGCTGGCCATGGTGCTGCGCGAGGCCGCTACCAATATCCAGCGCCACGCCAGCGCGCATCGCGTCGGCGTCGTACTGACGCGCACGAGCGAACGGGTGCGCTTGTGCATCGAGGATGACGGCTGTGGCGGCGTCGTGCGTGAGGGCAATGGCCTCATCGGCATGCGCGAGCGGCTGGCGGCGCTGGGCGGCACCCTGCAGATCGATTCGGAGCCCGGTCACGGCACGCGTCTTTGCGCCGATCTCGGCTGCCCGCGTACCGGGGCTGGCCTGGCCGAGGGTGCGTTGGCGCCAGGTCGTCTGTGTGCCGCCGCTGCGATGCCGGTGCAGCGGGCGATCGTCACACAAGCCGCCGACAGTGCGGCGGCCGGCAGCACACGGCGCGGGGCCGGGCCATGATCCGCATCCTGCTGGCCGAGGATCAGGCCATGGTGCGCGGGGCGCTGTCGGCGCTGCTCAGTCTCGAATCCGACCTCGAGGTGCTCGGCACGGCCGCCGACGGCGAAGCCGCCTGGCGTGAACTGCAGCGTCTCAAGCCCGACGTGCTGGTGACCGACATCGAGATGCCGGGTCTGACCGGTCTGGAGCTGGCACAGCGCCTGCAGCGCCACGGATGGCCGGTCAGGGTGGTGATCGTGACCACCTTCGCTCGCGCCGGTTTCCTGCGCCGCGCGCTGGATGCCGGCGTTTCAGGCTATCTGCTCAAGGATGCTCCGGCCGAGCAGTTGGCCGAAGCGCTGCGCACCGTGCATCGGGGCGGCCGCGCGATCGATCCGCAGCTGGCGCTGGAGGCCTGGACCGAGGCCGATCCGCTCAGCGAGCGTGAGCGCCAGGTGTTGCGTCTGGCCGGCGAGGGGCTGGCTGCCTCCGGTATCGCCGCACGATTGAACCTTTCCCACGGCACGGTGCGCAATTATCTCAGCGAGGCGATCGGCAAGCTCGGTGTCGGCAACCGCATCGAAGCCTATCGTCTGGCACGGCAGAAGGGCTGGCTGTAGATGGTGCGCCGAGACCCGGGAACCGGCATGTGCCGCATCGCCGCGGACTGATCTCGCGGGCCGGCAATGCCCGGCCCTAATTCCGCTGCCCCCACAGTGCGCGATCGAGATCGGGATCGAGCCCGAATGCATCCAGCGCCACGCGGCCGTTGCGCACCGTGACGCCTTCCGCGGCGAGGCGTCGGCACTGCTCGGCGAATCCGGTGCTGCCCTGCGGCAGCGCGATGCGGCCATCCGCGCGCAGCACGCGATGCCAGGGCAGGGCCGGCAGGGCCGGTGCTTCGCGCAGCGCACGTCCGACCAGGCGCGCGCGGCCCGGCAGTCCGGCACGGGCGGCGATCGCGCCGTAGCTGGCCACGCGCCCGCGCGGGATGGCGGCGACGGCCTCGAGGATGCGGACGTGCTGCGGATTCATCATCGGTGGCCGGCACGCTACCATGGCATCCCTACCTGGGGCCGGGACGTTGCCATGCTGACCTTCGAGAACATCCGCTCGCATATCGGCGGCCGGCACAGTCTGGAGACCAACGACCCGTACCTGATCAGCTTCGACCTTGCGGTCGGACAGCGTCACCAGGGCATCTACCTGATCGAGCTGGACGGCGAAGACGGCCGCAAGTCCCTGCGTGTGTCCACGCCGATCGGCCCGCTCGCCGGCATGGACGCGCAACGCTGCCTGCGCTTCAACTGGGAGCAGCGCATCGGCTATCTCGCGGTCAGTGATCTGGAGGGATCGCCGTACCTGCACCTGTGCGAGAACCGCCCCTACGAGATACTCACCGTGCACGAACTGGATCGCCTGATTGCCGAGCTGGGCGTGCTCGGCGATCAGCTGGAACAGGCCATGGCGGTCGAGGGCGACGCGCTCTGAGCGGCTGTCGCGGCAACAGCGGGTGCTCTTGCTACACTCGCGGCATGCCTCGAATGCGCCCGCCCCGATGCTGAGTGAACTCGGGCTTGTCCTTCTGCTCGCGCTGGTCAACGGGTTTTTCGCGCTGAGCGAGATCGCGATGGTCGCGGCGCGCAAGTCGCGCCTGAAGGCGCTGGCGACGCACAGTCGTCGCGCAGCGGTGGCATTGCGCCTGGTCGAGCGGCCTGAACGCTTCCTGTCCACTGTGCAGGTGGGCATCACCCTGCTCGCGATCATCACCGGCGTGGTCACCGGCGCCAGCATCGGCCGGCGCCTGTCGATCTGGCTGGCGGCGCTGGGCCTGCCGTGGCTGGCCGCCTACGCGCTGCCGCTGGGGCTGATCCTCAGCATCAGCCTGATCACCTTCATCAACATCGTCGTCGGCGAACTGGTGCCCAAGCGCGCCGCACTGGTGGCACCCGAACGCCTGGCCGTGCTGGTCGCGGTGCCGATGCGGGTGCTGGGCAGCCTGGTCGCGCCGTTCGTGTGGATCCTCAACGCCGCCAGCTCGCTGCTGCTGCGCCTGCTGCGTCTGGATCGCGCCAGCCGCGAGCAGGTCAGCGAGGAGGAGATCCGTCTGCTGGTCGCCGAAAGCGCCGAGCAAGGCGTGCTCGACGAAGACGAGCGCAACATGGTCAGCCGCGTGCTGCGCCTGGGCGACCGCACGGTGGACAGCGTGATGACGCCGCGTCCGCGCATCGCCTGGCTGGATGCCGCCGCGCCGCTGGCCGACAATCTCGCGGTGCTGCACGACACGCCGTACTCGCGCTATCCGGTCTATCGCCTCAGCGAAAACGAGGTGCTGGGTGTGCTCGAGGTCAAGAGTCTGCTGGAGGGCATCGTCCGCGGCGTGCATCCGACCGACCTCTTTCGCGTGCTGGTCAAGCCGCTGTATGTGCCGGCCAGCGCGCGCGCCTTCGATTTGCTGGAGGAGTTCCGCGACGCCGAGACGCCGCTGGCGCTGGTGGTGGACGAATACGGTGACATCGAGGGCCTGGTCACCCTCAACAACCTGCTCGAGGCGGTCGTCGGCAAGAGCATGTCCACCGAAGGCGCCAGCGTCGCGCGGGATGCCCCCATCGCGCGCCGCGAAGACGGCAGTTATCTGGTGGACGGCGCGCTGGCCACCGACGATCTGCGCGAACTGCTTGCCATCGAGCAGCTGCCCAACGAGGAGGATCACGATTTCCGCACCGTTGCCGGCATGATGATGGCCGCGTTTGGCCGCATTCCCCAGGCCGGCGAGGCCTTCAGCTGGCACGGCATGCGCTTCGAGGTGCTGGACCTGGACGGTGCACGCATCGACAAGGTGCTGGTCGTGCCGCCGGCCGAAGCCGGCGCGGCGGATGCCTGAATGCGCGCCGCCGGCCGATCGCGATGAGCGAGCGAGGACACGATCCGCGTACCAGCGAGCTGCTCGCCGCCGCGTTGCGTGCGCATCCGGGCGACAGCATCCGCCTGGGCGCGCTGATCGATCCGCTGCACGAGCGCGCGTTCGGCTTTCTGCTGCTGATCCTGGCGCTGCCCAACTTCGTTCCGGTTCCGATCGGCATCGGCGGCCCGATGGGTGTGCTGGTGGTACTGGCCGGCCTGCAGATGCTGCTCGGTCTGGACCGCCCCTGGCTGCCGGGCCGCATCGCCGACTACACGCTCAGGCGCGGCATCGCCGAGCGCGTGGTCCGTGCCGGGCAGCCGCTGCTCTCGTGGCTGGAGCGCCTGTGCCGGCCGCGGCTGGAAGCGTTGACCCGGCGCCCGGCCAGTCTGTTCAGCGGCCTGCTGCTGGTGCTGGTCGGCATCCTGCTGGCCTTGCCGATCCCGTTTACCAACTGGCCGATCGGCGCCCTGCTGCTGCTCTACGGAGTCACCCTGCTGGAGCGCGACGGCGTGCTGCTGCTGGTCGCCTGGGGGCTGTCACTGGTCACCATCGGCACCTTTGCCAGCGCCAGCGGCGCGATCCTGACCCTGCTGCGCCGTCTGTTCTGACGTCGCGCGCCCGGCCAGCCGCGCCATGCGCTCGGCGTCGCTGAGAATGCCGTGTAGCACGCGCAGCTCGCGTGCATCGGGTTTTGCGCGCAGGAACAGCTTGCGCAGGCGCTGCTCGATCGTGATCGGCGCGCGGCCCTTGTGGAAGTCGATGGTGTGCAGCGCGGCAAACAGGTGGTCGAAAAAGCGCTCCATGTCGGCGCCGCCGGCCGGCGGTTCGCGGGCGGGAGCGGTGGTGGTCGCGGCGGCCGCATCGGCCCGTTCGACCATGCGCAGCTCATAGGCCATCACCTGCACCGCCTGCGCGAGGTTGAGCGAGCTGAAATCGTCGACGCTGGGGATGCGCACCATCACGTGGCAGCGCGCCAGCTCGTCGTTCTCCAGTCCGGTGCGCTCGTTGCCGAACACCAGGGCCACCGTTTCGCCGCGGCGCAGCGCGGTCCAGACCACGGCGGCAGCGGCGCGCGGGTCGAGTTCCGGCAGGCTGACGCCGCGCCGGCGCGCGCTCAGGCCCAGCGCCAGCGTGCAGTCGGCCAGCGCATCGGGCAGGGTGGCGTGCAAGGCCGCGGTGGCGAGCACGGCGTCTGCGCCGGCTGCCAGCGCGGTCGCCTCGGGGTCGGGGAAGCGCGCCGGCGCCACCAGCGCCAGGCGCTCGAAACCCATGGTGCGCAGGGCGCGCGCCGCCGCGCCGATGTTGCCCGGATGCGAAGGGCGGGTGAGCACGAAGCGCAAGCGCGCAAGGTCGGGATCGGCGGTGGAACGCATGGAGCAGGCTCGGGGCGGCGGCGCGGTGCGCGACAGGCTGGCATAATGCGCGAGCCGCGTCCCGCGCGGAACCGTTCTTTCGAGCCCCAGCCATGCCCAGACCCGCCGTCACCATCGCGGTGCGCGCCGCGCGCGCCGCAGGCAGCGTCATCCTGCGCTACATGAACCGCCTCGAGAGCGTGACGGTGGTCGAAAAGCAGCGGCTCGACTTCGTCAGCGAGGTGGATCGCCTCGCCGAGGCCGAGATCATCCGCGAGCTGCGCCGCGCCTATCCCGATCACGGCATCGTCGCCGAGGAGTCGGGCGAGGTCAGCCGCGGCAAGTTCACCTGGATGGTCGATCCGCTGGACGGCACTCACAATTACCTGCGCGGCATCCCGCATTTCTGCGTCTCGATCGGTCTGCTCGAGCGTGGCGAGCCGATCCACGGCGTGATCTTCGACCCGCTGCGCAGCGAGCTGTTCACCGCCAGCAAGGGCGACGGCGCGTTTCTCAACGATCGCCGCATGCGCGTGAGTGCGCGCGAGACCCTGGACGGGGCACTGCTGGCCACCGGTTTCCCGTGGCGCCAGCGCGCGCATCTGCCGGCCCAGTTGGGCATGACTCGTGCCCTGCTGGGCAGCGCCGAGGATCTGCGCCGTTCCGGTTCGGCCGCGCTTGATCTGGCCTACGTCGCCGCCGGGCGATACGACGGCTATTTCGAGATCGGCCTCAAGCCCTGGGACATGGCGGCCGGCTGCCTGCTGGTGCGCGAGGCCGGCGGCAGCTACACCGATTTCGCCGGTCGCGACGGCCTGCCCGCCAGCGGCAACGTGGTCGCCGCCAACCACAAGCTGATGCAGGCGATGGTCCGGACCATCGGCCCGGAGCTGCCGCCCGAACTGCTGCGTGCCTGAGCGTTGCGGCGCCCGCGGGCGGCCTGCCGCCAGCCGATGCCGCTGAGCTCGACGGTTCCGGTACTGCCGGGCCGTCCGTCAGAAGTCGCCATGCAGCGCCTGCAGTGCAGCCAGCGTGGCGAGGCCGGCGGTTTCGGTCCGCAGCACGCGCGGACCCAGGCGCATTCCGGTGAATCCCGCCTTCTGCAGCAGCGCATGGTCGGCGGGCGCAAGACCGCCCTCCGGACCGACCACGAGGCATGCCGCGGCAAAGGCGGGAAGCTGGCGCGGACCGCAGGCGGCCTCCGGGTCCAGGCACAGCCGCAGGCCGTCGAGCGCATCCGAGGCGGCCGTCCACTCCGCCAGCGACCGCGGCGTCGCGAGTTCGGGCAGGCGCGCGCGGCCGCACTGCTCGCAGGCACCGGCGATCACGCCGCGCCAGTGCGTCATGCGCTTTTCGCCGCGCCCGGCATCCAGCCTGACCTCGGTGCGGGCGGTGATCAGCGGCACGATGCGCGTCACGCCCAGCTCGGTGGCTTTCTGCAGGATCAGGTCCATCTTCTCGCCGCGCGCGATGCCCTGCGCCAGGGTGAGTGTCAACGGTGACTCCGGCGCCGCAGGTGCGTCGCGCGTCGCGATGCGCACGCTGGCGCCGGCGCGGGACACGGCCAGAAGATGCGCCGGATAGTCGTGACCATCGCCGTTGAACAGCACCAGCGCGTCGCCGCTGCGCAGCCGCAGCACGCGGGTGGCGTGCTCGGCGGCGGCGGCGGGCAGGGTGACATCGGAGTCGGGTACCAGCGGCAGGTCGACGTGGAGACGGATCGAGCGCATGGCGGCACTCAGCGGCAGGCAGCGTCGATGCCGGCGGCGATGGCATCGGCGATCAAGTCGATTTCCTCCGGTGTGGTGCAGTAGGGAGGCATGGCGTAGATCACCTCGCCGAGCGGACGCAGCACCACGCCGTGCTCCAGCGCGGCCAGGCGCGCGCGCAGGCCGCGGCGCTCGGCAGCGGGGAAGGGTGTGCGCGTGGCCTTGTCGGCGGCCAGCTCCACGGCGGCGATCAGGCCGGTCTGGCGCACCTCGGCGACATGCGGGTGCTCCACCAGTGGCGCCAGCCGCCCGGCGAGATGCACAGCCAGCGCGCGGTTGCGCTCCAGCACCGGCTCGTCGCGGAAGATGTCCAGCGTCGCCAGCGCCGCGCGGCAGGCCAGCGGGTTGCCGGTGTAGCTGTGCGAATGCAGGAAGGCCTTGCCGGAGCTGTAGTCGGCGTAGAAAGCCTCGTAGACGCGTTGCGTGGTCAGCACCGCCGACAGCGGCAGGAAACCGCCCGTCAGGCCCTTCGACAGGCACAGAAAATCGGGTGTGATCCCGGGCTTGGCGCCAGGCCGCGCCGCCGGCGCCTGCTCGCAGGCGAACAGCGTGCCGGTGCGTCCGAAGCCGACCGCGATCTCGTCGGCGATCAGATGCACGCCATGCGCGTCGCACAGCGCGCGCAGGCCGGTGAGATAGCTTGGGTGATACATGCGCATCCCGCCCGCGCACTGCACCAGCGGCTCGACGATCACCGCGCAGACTTGGTGGGCGTGACGCTCGAGCAGGCCGCGCAGCTCGCCGAGGCGGCGTGTCGCGACCGCGGAGGCGGATTCGCCGGGCAGGCCCTCCCAGGCGTCCGGCGAGGGTGCCAGCAGGCGCTCGAACAGCAGCGGCGCGTAGGTTTCGCGGTACAGGCCGACGTCGCTGACCGCCAGCGCGCCCAGGGTCTCGCCGTGGTAGCCGCCGCTGAGCGCGATGAAGCGCCTGCGCTCGCCCTCGCCCCGGTTGCGCCAGTAGTGGAAGCTCATCTTCAATGCGACCTCGACCGCGGCCGAGCCGTTGTCGGCGAGGAACACCCGGCTCAGCCCCGGCGGCGCGATTGCCAGCAGGCGTTCGGCGAGCTCGACGGCGGGTGCGTGCGTGTAGCCGGCGAAGATCACCTGTTCCAGCGTGCGCGCCTGTTCGGCGATCGCGGCGGCGATGCGCGGATCGGCGTGGCCGAACAGGTTGGTCCACCACGAGCTGATCGCGTCGAGGTAGCGGCGGCCGTCGGTGCCGATCAGCCACGCGCCCTTGCCGCGAGCGATCGGGAGCATCGGCACGCGCTCGTGATCGTGCATCTGCGTGCAGGGGTGCCAGAGCACGGCGAGGTCGCGTGCGGCCAGTGCGGCGGCGGGGTCGTCCATCCGCCTATCATCCGCGCGCGATGCCATGCGGCTCAAGCGCCGCGAGCGCCGCACGCGAGGCTACAATCGCGCGCATGTCCCGTCTGCCGCGCATCCTCGCCACGCATGCCGCCGATTCCACGCCGTTTCTGCGCGTCGAGCGCGTCGATCTCGAGTTCGCCAACGGCGAACGCCGCACCTTCGAGCGTCTGATGCCCTCCGGCCTCGGCGCGGTGATCATCGTGCCGATGCTGGACGCCGACACCGTGCTGCTGGTGCGCGAGTATGCGGTCGGCGTCGAGCGCTACGAGCTCGGCCTGCCCAAGGGTCGGCTCGATCGCGACGAAACCGTCGAACAGGGCGCCAACCGGGAGTTGAAGGAAGAGGTCGGCTACGGAGCGCACCATCTGCGCATCCTCACCACGCTGTCGCTGTCGCCAGCGTACATGACGCACATGACCCATGTGGTACTGGCCGAGGACCTCTATCCCGAGCGCCTGCAGGGCGACGAGCCGGAGGAGCTGGAAGTGGTGCCCTGGAAGCTGTCCGAGCTGCACGCCTTGCTGGCGCGCGAGGACGTGAGCGAAGGCCGCTCGATCGCCGCGCTGTTCATCGCCCGCGAGTACCTGGCCGGACGGCTGCGGTCGCGATGAACAGCCTGCCCGCGCTGTCGCGTGCCGTGGCCGACCTCGCGCGGCATGCGGGCGCAGCGATCATGGCGGTGTACGCCGGTGCCTTCGCGGTCGAATTCAAGGACGATGCCTCGCCGTTGACCACGGCCGACCTCGCCGCGCACCGTATCCTGGTCGCGGGACTGGAGGCACTGGCGCCGTCGTGGCCGGTGCTGTCGGAGGAATCCGCCGACGTGCCATGGACCGAGCGTCGGCGCTGGTCGCGCTACTGGCTGGTCGATCCTCTGGACGGTACCCGCGAGTTCGTCAAGCGCAACGGCGAGTTCACCGTCAACGTGGCGCTGATCGACGACCACCGGCCCATCCTTGGCGTGGTGCTGGCGCCGGTCAGTGGCGAGCTGGTGCTGGCCTGGCAGGGCGGCGGTGCCTGGCGCGAGGCAGGACCGGGCGCGACACCGCAGCGACTGCACAGCCGCGCGCTGCCGCAGCGGCCGCTGGTGGCCGGCAGCCGCTCGCACGCCTCGCCCGCGGAACAGGCGTTGCTGGCCCGGCTCGGGCCGCATGATGCACTGGCGCTGGGCTCGTCGCTGAAGCTCCTGCGTCTGGCCGAAGGCGCGGCGGATCTCTATGTCCGCCTCGGCCCGACCTCGGAGTGGGACACTGCCGCCGCGCAGTGTGTGCTCGAGGAGGCCGGCGGTGCGGTGCTCGGCCTCGCCGGCACGGCGCTTGCCTACAACACCAAAGAGTCCCTGCTCAATCCGCACTTCATCGCCGTCGGCGATCCGGCGCAGGATTGGCGCAAGAAACTTGCGTTGGCCGGCTGACGCAGGCTCACGACACGGCCATCCCGAGCTGTCAGACGCACCGGGGCCGGCGTGGATCCGGATCCGGTGCGCCGCATCCATCTGAAGTCGCCCGATGTGCGGGCAGCCCTGCATGCGCCGCGCAGCACCTGCCGCGATCCGGATTTCCTGCGACACTTCCCGCATGACCGATACGCCCCGCTACGACACTGCGGCCCTGCTTGCGATCATGGCCCGCCTGCGCAACCCCGCAGGGGGTTGTCCGTGGGATCTGCAGCAGGACTTCGACTCCATCGCCCGCTGCACGCTCGAGGAGGCCTACGAGGTCGTCGATGCCATCGAGCGACGCGATTTTGCCGATCTGCGCGACGAGCTGGGTGACCTGCTGCTGCAGGTGGTCTTCCACTCGCGCATGGCCGAGGAGGCGGGGCACTTCGCCTATGCCGACGTGGTGCAGGCCATCGGCGACAAGCTGGTGCGCCGGCATCCGCACGTGTTCGGCGATGCGCGCTATGCCGACGTCGAGGAGCAGACCCGTGCCTGGGATGCGATCAAGGCGCAGGAGCGCCATGCCCGCGGCGCGGCGCTGCCGGAAAGCGTGCTCGACGGCGTCGCCCGCGGCCACTCGGAGTGGCAACGCGCGCTGAAACTGCAGCAGCGTGCGGCGACGGTCGGTTTCGACTGGCCCGGGCCGGCCCCGGTGCTGGACAAGCTCGACGAGGAGGTCGCCGAACTGCGTGCCGAGTTCACCCCCGGCGCCGTCGCGCCGCGCGGTACCGAGCGCATCGAGGACGAACTGGGCGACCTGCTGTTCGTCGCCGCCAATCTGGCGCGCCACGCCGGCATCGATCCCGCCCGTGCGCTGCGCCGCGCCAACGCCAAGTTCGAGCGCCGCTTCCGCGCCATGGAGCGCATTGCCCGCGAACGTGGCCTCGATCTCGCCGCGCTCCCGCTCGACGAGCAGGATCGTCTGTGGGACGCGGCGAAGGCCGAGGAGCAGGCCGAGGCAGGGCGACCGCCCGTCGCGCCCACCTGAGGTGCCCAGGGCAACTGGAGGACAGGCCTGGCCCGTTCCCGTGGCGGCGCATGTCGCGGGCGCGCGGGCGCTCGATCACGCAGGCGTTCGCGATCCGATCGCGCGTCGCTGCCAAGGCAGCGCATCCGCCGGCATGTGCGTGCCGTCGCAGTTCCCCGATCGGATTGTGACGGAACGTCAATCAGCGATGCGGCCGTCAGCGCGGGAACCGATCCGGTTGTGAACTGGATGCCGGCGCGAAGGCGTCAGCGCCTTCGACAGGCTTGCCCGGGAGGGCCGTGCGATGGAACGACTGCGTCAGGAGTGTTCGCGATTGACCGACCGCTATCTGCTTGCCCAGGGCGTGGTGCTGCTGGCGTTCGGCGTGCCGGTCCTGGCCTGCCGACTTGCCCACGAGGGCCATGCCTTGATCCTGAGCGCCGTGATGCTGATGGCGCTGGTCGTCAACACGCTGCTGGCACGGCGAGCCTGGCGGCGGCTGACCACGGCCTGGGCGCACGACGAGGCGGACCGCTCCTTGGCGAGCGTTCACGGACGACTGCGCCAGTGACCGTTTGCCGCGGGCATCCGGCCCCTGCGAATCCCGAACGGCGCAGTGCCGGCTCGCGCACGTGTTCCTGCCAACGGGACCGTTGCTGTCGGTAATGCAACCAGACGTCCCCGCGCCGCATCCAAATCGGCAGACATCGCGATCGTTCGCGAAGGAGGCCGTATGGAAGAGCTGGTCGATGTGCTCGCGGTGGTGCTGAGTCTGGGGATGCCGATCATCATCGTGGTCGCCGGGCTGGTCTACAGCTATCGGCGGGCTCAGCTGCGTCAGCAACTGCTGCTGAAGCTGGTCGAATCGGGGCAGCCGATTCCGGCCGAGTTGCTGCAGCCGACGAACCCGACCCCGCGCTCGCCGCTGCGCGCGGCGATCGTCTGGGCCGCCGTCGGTCTGGGCCTGGTCGTCTTCGGCGCCATGAACGGCCAGCGCCCGATTCTGGCGGCGGGCTTCATCCCGTTGCTGGTCGGCCTCGGATTGCTGCTCGTGCACTGGATCGAAGGCCGACGCGTGACGCCACGCAGGGACTCCGGTACACCGGAGCATCTGCCCTGACGACAGGGGCCTTGCGCGACGGAGGATCGCGGATGGATGCGGATGCGGACGCGGACGCCGAGGCGCTGCTGATCCGGCAGGCCATGGCCGGCGACCGCCGGGCCTACGGCGAGCTGGTGCGTCGGCACCAGGGCCGGGTGCGGGCGTTGTTGCGCCGGTTGTGCCGGGAGGATGCGGCGCTCGCGGACGATCTGGCGCAGGATGCGCTGGTCCAGGCATGGCGCCGGCTCGAGCATTTTCGCGGCGAAGCCGCCTTTGGCACCTGGCTCTATCGCATCGCCTACAACACGTTTCTGATGCACGTGCGTCGCCCGTCCGTCCGATCCACCCAGCCGCTCGACGAGCGCTGGGACGCCGACGACGCAGGCCCGGCCGCGGAGTCCGGGGCGGACCTGGTTGCGCAGGGCGAAGTGCGACGCGCGCTGGACTGCCTGAGCGAGCCCGAGCGCGCGGTCATCGTGCACTGCTATTACCTCGACCTCAGCCACCGCGAGGCCGCCTTCGTCATCGGCTGCCCGCTGGGTACACTGAAATCGCATCTCGCGCGGGCCCTGCAGAAACTGCGCAGACGGCTGGGCGAGGATATCCCGGTGAGGATCTGACATGAACGGTCACTGGAATTCGCCCCATGATGCTTCCGGCCTGCCCGATGCCGCCGCGCGCGTCGAAGCCCTGCTGCGCGCGGATGCGCGCCGTGATCCGTGGCCCGCGGACGCCGGCTTCAGCGAGCGCGTCATCGCACACATCGCGCCGCGCGTTGCGGCACCCTGGACGCGAGCCCTGACCGTGCTGGGCATGTTCATGGTGATCGCCGCTGCCCTTGTCGCCACCGGGTTCCGGTTGCCCGCGCTTGCCGGCCTGGCGATGCCGCGGGATCTGCCGCTGCTGGTGCAGGCGCTGGGGCCCTGCCTGGTGCTCTGCGGCGCACTGACGATCGGCGCGGTCCTGACCTTCGGCGACGATGGCTGGCCGCAACTTCCCGACCTGGCCGGGCACCGTCGCACCCGCGACTGACCGGGTCCTTCGTCGCCCGATCGTTCATTCACGCGCTACGCACCGCCCACCCCGTGATGGAGCCCGTCATGCGCCGACTGCTTGCCTGCTTCGCCCTGCTGTGGATGCCCGTGCTGGCTGCGGCCAGCTCCTGTCCACACGCGACTCTGCGCACGCTCGATCTCGATGCCGCGGGCCTGCGCCAGGCGCGTCTCGTGCTGGGTGCGGCCGATCTCGAGGTGATCGGTGTACCCGGACTGGCCAGGATCGAGGTGCGTGGCCGGGCCTGTGCCTCCGATCCCGCGGCGCTGGCCGGCATGACGCTGGTAACGCAGCGCCAGGGCGATGGGGTGGTCGTGACCGCAAGGATGCCGAACGGCAGCGGCGGCTGGTTTTTCCGGGGCCGCCGCAGCTTCACGCTGAGCGTGCGCGTGCCGGCGACGCTGGCACTGGTGGTGGACACCGGCTCGGGCGATGTCGACGCGCAGCAGGTCGCGGCGCTGGACGTGACCTCGGACTCGGGGGACCTCAGCGCGAGCAGCGTCGCCGGTGCGGTCGGCCTGCGCCTGGGCTCGGGCGATGCGCGACTGGCCGATATCGGCAGCCTCGACCTGCGCGGTACCGGATCGGGCGATGTGCACGCCGAGCACGTGCGCGGCGATGTGCGTGCGGGGCACTCCGGTTCGGGCGATCTCGGCTTCGAGGGCGTCGGCGGCAGCGTCGATGTGGCCGGCACCGGCTCCGGCGACATCAGCGCGCGCGACGTGCGCGGCAGCGTGCATGTCGGCGCTACAGGCTCCGGCGATGTCGTCGTCAGTGGTGTCGCCGGCAACCTGACGGTCGGCGCCACCCGCAGCGGCGATCTCCGCTACCGTGACGTCAAGGGCACAGTCAGCGTGCCACGGCGTGGCGATTGAGCGCCCAACAAAAAGGCGGACCATCCGGGTCCGCCTGCAAATTCAAGCAAGGGGATTTTCTTGTCGGCGGCGAGAGGGAGCCGCCATGCCAGACAACGCACCGCCGCGGCTGCGGTTGACACGCAATCCGGATCAGCCGCGACGCAGCAGGGCCAGCGGCGAGGTCGCCAGCACGCGGCGCGTGCCGGCCAGACCCAGCAGCATCACGCCCAGCGCCGCGGCCAGTGCGGCCAGCCCCAGCGTCGGCAGGGGCGGAACGAAGTCGGGCAGGTCCATCACGCTGGCGGCGATCCACGCTCCGGTCGCGGCCGCGCCCAGCGCGGCGGTCAGGCCGGCGATCAGGCCGAGCAGCGCGAACTCCGCGGCGGCCGCCGCGCGCAACTGGGCCGAGGACGCGCCCAGGGTGCGCAGCAGTGCGGCTTCGCGGCGGCGTTCGGCGGCACTCGACGCCAGGGCTGCGGCCAGCACCAGCGCGCCGGCCAGCAGGCTGAAGCCCAGCACCCAGCGCACCGCGGCGGTCACCCGCACGATGATGTCGCGCACGCGGTCGAGCAGGGCGTTGACGTCGATCAGGCTGAGATTGCCGTAGCTGCGGTTGAAGGCGGCCAGCGCCGGCGCGTTTCCTGGCGGCAGATACCAGCTCGCCAGCCAGCTGTGCGGGAGTGCGCGGGCGTGCGCCGGATCCAGCAGCAGGAAGAAGTTCACCCGGAAGCTGGTCCAGTCGACCTTGCGCAGGCTGGTGACGCGCGCGGTGTAGGTGTCTTCGCCGATGCGAAAGCCCAGGGTATCGCCCAACTTGACGCCGAAGCGCTGCGCCCAGCCCTGTTCGACCGAGGCCTGGGGTTGCGCGGGATCGGCCGTGAACCAGCGGCCCGCGACCAGCGTGTTGGCTGGCGGAAGCACCGCGCTCCACGACAGTCGCAGCTGCTGCTCGGCCCAGTCGCGCGTCGCCCGGTCGCGAAAGTGCACGCTGGCGACCGGCACGCCATTGATGCTGGCCAGTTTGCCGACCGCCAAGGGCAGCCTATTGAGCTTGCGCGCGCCCAGGCGGTCGAGCGCGGTCGTCACCGGCATCCGCTGGTCATCCTGGATATTGAGCGCGAACCAGTTGGGCGTGTCGGCCGGCAGCTCGGCCCGCCAGCGGTCGAGCAGGGCCGGGGCGATCACCGCGAGCAGCAGCAGCGCGGTCAGACCCAGCGCCAGCGCGGTGGCCTGGATCAGGCTCAGTGCACGCCGTCGCGCCAGCGCGGCCAGCCCCAGCCGCAACGCCGGATGCGCACCCGGCGCGAGGCGGCGGATCAGTGCCAGCAGCAGCGTCGCCAGCAGGGCCGCGATCACGGCGACGCCGGCGAGACTGGCGGCGAGGATGCCGGCCAGCCGAAACGATCCACTCTCGAACCAGGCCAGGCCCACCGCGACCAGCACCGGCAGCAGATACAGCGCATCAAGGGCGCGCACGCGTTGCCGTGCGCCGCGCCTGAACACCGCGACCGGCGCGACCTCGGCCAATCGCGCCAGCGGCGGCAGCGCAAAACCCAGCAGCAGGGCGAGGCCGGCGATCGCGGCCGCCAGCGCGGGCAGCAACGGCAGACCACCCGCGGTGCCGGGCAGCAGCCCGCGCGCCAGCGTCCACGCCGCGCTCGACAGGCCCAGCGCCAGCAGCGCGCCCAGCAGCAGCGCCGGCAGCGCCATGCCCAGCAGGGTGACCAGCACCAGCGCGCGCACCTGGCCACGCGGCGCGCCCAGCGCGCGCAGCAGGGCGATCTCGTCGGTCTTGCGCCGGGCGTAGCGCTGCGCCGACAGCGCGATGGCGACACCGGCCAGCAGCGCCGACAGCAGCGCCGACAGGCGCAGGAAGGCACCGGCGCGGTCAAAGGCGATGCGCAATCGCTGCTGCGTGCGCTCGGGCGTGATCAACTCGGCATCCGGCGGCCGATGGGCTTTCAGCCAAACGACAAATTCATCGACGCTGGCCGCAGATCCCGCCACCAGCAGGCGATGCTGCACGCGGCTGCCGGTGCCCAGCAGGCCCGCGGCTTCGGCATCAGCCAGGCTCATCAGCGCACGCGGGGCGATCGCGAACAGCTCGCCGCCGTCCGGTTCGCGCACGATCTCGGCGCCGATGGTCAGCTCGCGTCCGCCGATCTGCACGCGATCGCCGACGGTCAGATCCAGCGCCACCAGGGCGCGATGATCGAGATCAACCGTTCCCGCTGCGGGACCGCGGCCGTCGATGATGCGCCCGGCCGCGTCGGCCAGCCGAAGCGTGCCGCGCAGCGGATAGGACGCATCGGTCGCGCGCACGTCGAGCAGCTGGCTGAGCGTGCCGTTGAAGGCGACCGATGGGAACGTGCTGCTGCGGTTGACCGTGAGCGCGAGGCGTTGCGCTTCGGCTGCCACCGCCGGCGGCAGCGGCCGGTTGTCGCTGATGCCGGCGTCGCCGCCGATCAGCTCGGCGGCGCTGGCCAGCAGCGCCGCCTCGACGCGCGCGGCCAGCGTCGCCACCGCGCCGAGCGCGGCAACCGCAAGCAGCAGCGCCGCGGCCAGCGTGCGCAGTTCGGGCAGGCGCCACTCGCGGCGCAGCGTGCGCAGGCCCAGGCGCAGCGTGTTCATGCCGGCGCGCCGTCGACCAGTCGACCGTCGACCAGCTCCAGCGTGCGTCCGCAACGCGCGGCCAGTGCGGCATCGTGGGTCACCAGCACCAGCGTGGTGGCGTGCGCGCGGTTGAGCTCGAACAGCAGCTCGGCAACGCCGGCGCCGGTCCGGCGATCGAGGTTGCCGGTGGGCTCGTCGGCGAACAGCAGTCGCGGACGGTGCACGAAGGCGCGCGCCAGCGCCACGCGCTGCTGCTCGCCGCCGGAAAGCTGGTACGGGTAGTGACCGCAGCGCGCGTCGAGGCCCACGGCCTGCAATGCCTCGCGCGCCCGCCTGCGTGCCGCGGACTCGCCCTCGAGCTCCAGCGGCAGCATGACGTTTTCCAGTGCCGTCAGCGCCGGCAGCAGATGGAACGACTGGAACACGAAGCCGACCAGGCGCCGGCGCAATGCGGCGCGCGCCTCCTCGTCCAGCGTCTCCAGCGCGTGGCCGTCGAGACGGATGCCGCCGCCGCTCGGCAGGTCGAGCCCGGCGAGCAGGCCCAGCAGGGTGGTCTTGCCCGAGCCGGAGGCGCCGACGATGGCGACGCTGGCGCCGGTCGCGACCTCGATATCGATGCCCGCCAGAATGTCGATGCGGCCCTCGGGGCCGACCAGTGCCTTGCTAACATCGCGGGCACTGAGCATGGGGATGGCGATGGTCATGCGGCGTTTCCTGGCACTGATGCTGTTGGCGTTGGGGTGTCTGCCGCTACCGGCCTGCGCTGCGCCGGCGGCTGCTTCCGTCGCGCGGCCCGTCCTGGTGCTGGGCGATTCGCTCTCCGCCGCGCACAACATTGCCGAGCAGGACGGCTGGGTGCACCTGCTCGGCGCGCGTCTTGCCAACATGCGGCCGCCGCGCGCAGTGATCAATGCCAGCATCAGCGGCGCGACCACGGCCGACGGCGTCAGTCGTCTGCCCGGATTGCTCGAACGCTACCGCCCTGCATTGGTCCTGCTGGAACTGGGCGCCAACGACGGCCTGCGAGGCCTGCCGCTGGCCGGGATCCGCGCCAATCTGCAGGCGATGATCCGCGACTGCCGTCAAGCCGGCGCCAAGGTCGTGCTGCTGGGCATCGAGTTGCCGGTCAACTACGGCCCGCCCTATCGCGACGGCTTGCAGGCGATCTACGCCGACCTGGCCCGGGAGCACCATCTGCCGCTGTTGCCGTTCCTGCTGCAGGGCGTGGCGCTGGATCCGGCGCTGATGCAGTCCGACGGCCTGCATCCTGTCGCGGCCGGCGAACCGCGCGTGCTGGCCAACGTCTGGTCGGTGCTGGCGCCGACGTTGAAAACCCTCTGATCCGGCGCGGCCTTAGGTCTCTTCACGGCAGAATCACCCGGCCCCGGTTCCAATCTTCACATGAGTGAAATGACCTGGAGCCGCCCGATGAGCGCACGCGACGAACAGGCAGGCCTGATCCTGCTGATCGAGGACAACCGCAGCATCGCCGAAATGGTAGGCGAGTTCCTGGAGCGCCGCGGCTATTCGGTGGACTACGCCGCCGACGGCATCACCGGCCTGCATCTGGCGGTATCCAACAGCTATGACGTGGTCGTGCTGGACCTGATGCTGCCGGGCATGGACGGGCTCGACTTGTGCCGCAAGCTGCGCCAGGAGGCCAAGAAGTCCACCCCGGTCCTGATGCTGACCGCGCGCGACACGCTGGACGACAAGCTGGTCGGCCTCGATGCCGGCGCCGACGATTATCTGATCAAGCCCTTCGAGATCCGCGAGCTCGAGGCGCGCGTCAAGGCGCTGATCCGTCGCGACCGTCGCCAGGTTTCGGCCGAGGTCCTGAAGGTGGGCGACCTGGTGCTCGACACCGCCACCCTGCGCCTGACTCGCGCCGGGCAGGACCTGCAGATTTCGCCGATCGGCCTCAAGCTGCTGACGATCCTGATGCGCGAATCCCCGCGCGTGGTGAGCCGGCGCGACATCGAGCGCGAGATCTGGGGCGACCTGTTGCCGGATTCCGACACCCTGCGCAGCCACCTCTACAACCTGCGCAAGGTGATCGACAAGCCGTTCCAGAAACCCCTGCTGCACACCATCCACAGTGCGGGCTACCGTCTGGCCGATCTCGACAGCGAGGTCTCCGGCGCCGCCCGGCAGGTCGGCTGAGCACGCGGGGAATCCCTGCCCTCGCATCCGTGCCCGTGCCGATCGCGTAGATTGCCGCTATTCGTGACTTCCGTGCCTGGCGCGAGCGGCCGCGCGAGCGCCGCGCATGCAACGGGTTGCAGCTGTCCATCAAGAGGCTTCGATGCGTCGTCCTGCCGGCATCCGCCGCAAGCTGTGGGTCGTGTTCGTGATGCAGCTGGCGGCGATCAGCTTCGCCACCGTGCTCAGCGTGTACGGCGCCGCGACCATCCTCGAGGATGTGCTGATCAAGCAGGCACTGAAGGAGGAGGCTGCCCACTTCTGGGCCTTCCGGGCGGCCGATCCCTCGGCGCAGCTGCCCAATACCGCCAACATGCGCGGCTATCTGCTGGCGCCGGGCGGGACACGGTCGGCACTGCCGGCGGCCCTGCGCGCGCTGGCTCCCGGGTATCACCGCCTGGGCGGGTCCGGGCACGAGGATCTGGTTTACGTCACCGACGCCGCGCCCGGCCAGCTGTACCTGGTGTTCAAGCAGGAGCAGGTCGATCGCCTCGCCTTCCTGTTCGGCTTCGTGCCGCTGTCGGTGGTGCTGCTGATCATCTACATCACCCATTACCTCACCTATCGCGCTTCACGGCGCGCGCTGTCGCCGGTGATCGGCCTCGCCAGCGTGGTACGGCGCTGGGATCCCAAGCATCCCGATCTGGCCGCGCTGGAGCCCGCCAACCTGCCGCCCAACAGCGACGGTGATGTCGAGGTGCTGGCGCGTGCGCTGCACGGATTCGCCAGCCGCATCGAGTCGTTCATCGAACGCGAACGCAACTTCACCCGCGACGCCAGTCACGAGCTGCGCACGCCGCTGACCGTGGTCAAGGTCGCTGCCGGCGTGCTCGAGGAAGAGCCCGCGCTGTCGCCGTTCGGCCAGCGCTCGGTGCATCGCATCCGTCGCGCCGCGCGCGACATGGAGGCGCTGATCGAGTCGTTCCTGATCCTGGCGCGCGAGGACAACACCGGTCTGCCGGAGGAGGACTTCATCGCCAACGAGGTGGTGCGTGACGAGCTGGAGCGCGCCCAGGACCTGGTGATCGGCAAGCCGGTGCAGTTGCTGCTGGAGCAGCCCCAGCGCTTCGCGTTGCACGCGTCACCGCGCGTGTTCGCGGTCCTGATCGGCAACCTGATCCGCAACGCCTGCCTGTATACCGAGCGCGGCAGCGTCACCGCCACCGTCGGCGAAGGCACGGTGCGTATCGCCGATACCGGCATCGGCATGAGTGCCGAGGAACTGGCACGGGTCACCCAGCCGTTCTTCCGCGCCGGCCGCAGTCGCTCGGACGGCCATGGCGTCGGCCTCACCATCGTGCGCCGGCTGGCCGACCGTTTCGGCTGGCAGGTCGAGTTCGAGAGCGAACTCAATGCCGGCACCGCGGTCACGGTGCGATTCCCGCATCCGCAGCCGGCCGAGGGTTGAGCGCGGCTGCCGCCAGCCGCTGGCCGACGCGCCCTGCGCGCGGCGGATTGCCTGCGGCCGCGCATCCGGCGCCGCTGCGGCGACACCGGTACCGGGTGCGTTTGCCGGACCGCCCGTCCGTCATCGGCTTCGCCCCATGACCCATGGCGCTTGCGCCGGCGCTGGGCGCTGGCTAGCGTCGCGATCCGTCCGTTGTTCCGGGAAGCCTGCATGAATCCGACATCCCTGCTGGCTGCGTTCGCGATCGCCGCGGCACCGCTGATGGCCGTGGCTGCCGAGGCGCCTGAATCTCGCCGCGGCGCGCATCCGTTCGACGTGCGCGATCTGGTGATGCTGGATCGCGTGTCCGATCCGCAGCTGGCACCGGACGGCCGCGCCGTCGTCTTCAGCGTGCGCAGCACCGACTATGCCGCCAACAAGGGCATCACATCGGTGTGGCTGCTCGATCTCGCACAAGCCGACGCGACGCCGGTGAAGCTCGCCGTCGGCAGCGATCCGCGCTGGTCGGCGGATGGCGCGTCGATCTTCCATCTCGCCGACGCCAAGGGCAGCAGCCAGGTCTGGCGCGTCGCGGTCGACGGCGGCACACCCGTGCAGGTGACCGACTACCCGCTCGATGTCGGCACCTTCAGGGTGTCCCCGGATGGCCGCCATCTGGCGCTTTCGATCGATGTCTTCCCCGCATGCGCGGACCTCGCCTGCAGCAAGGCGAAGTTGGACGCGCATGTGCCGGCCCGGGCCAGCGGCCGTCTGTATGACAAGCTGTTCGTGCGGCACTGGGACCAGTGGGCCGATGGCCGTCGATCGCAGCTGTTCCTGGCTGCCCTCGGCGCCGACGGCAAGGCGGCTGGCGAGCCGCGCCTGCTGACATCCGGCATCGATGGCGACGTGCCCTCGAAGCCTGACGGCAGCACCGACGAGTATGCCTTCAGCCCCGATGGGCAGATGCTTTACTTCGGCGCACGCATCGCCGGTCGCGACGAGCCCTGGTCGACCAATTTCGACGTCTACGCGGTGGCCACCGACGGCACCGCCGCGCCGCGCAATCTCACCGCTGGCAATCCGGCCTGGGATGCCTTTCCGCTGCCGTCGCCCGATGGCCGCATGCTGTACTACCTGGCGATGCGACGCGCGGGCTTCGAGGCCGACCGTTTCGCGATCATGGCGTTGGATCTGGCCAGCGGGGCCCGTCGCGAGGTCGCCGCGCACTGGGACCGCTCGGCCGGGCCGCTCGCGATCAGCGCCGACGGGCGCACGCTGTATGGCGTCGCCGACGACGAGGGCCAGCGTCCGCTGTTCGCGATCGACGTGGCGAGCGGCGAAGCGCGGCGACTGGTCGCCGGCGGCACCGTCACCGGCTTCGCGGTCGGCCGGCACGGGCTGGTCGTCGCGCGCCAGGACTTCACCCATCCGACCGATCTCTACACCGCCGACGCCGATGGAGAGAACCTGACGCCGGTGACGCACTTCAACGCCGAACGCCTGGCCGAGGCGCGCTTCGGCGCCGCCGAGTTCTTCACGTTCAAGGGCTGGAACGACACCAGCGTGCAGGGCTATGTGGTCAAGCCGGTCGGTTACCAGCCGGGCCGGAAATACCCGGTGGCCTTCCTGATCCACGGCGGGCCGCAGGGTGCCTGGCACGACGACTTCCACTATCGCTGGAACCCCGAGATCTATGCCGGCGCGGGTTTCGCCGTGGTGGCGATCAATTTCCACGGTTCGACCGGCTACGGCCAGGCGTTCACCGATTCGATCTCGGGTGACTGGGGCGGCAAACCGCTCGAGGATCTCAAGCGCGGCTGGGAAGCCGCATTGCGGGACTACCCGTTCCTCGACGCCGACCGCGCCTGCGCCCTGGGCGCGAGCTACGGCGGCTACATGATCTACTGGATGGCCGGTGTGTGGAATCAGCCGTGGAAGTGCCTCGTCGCCCACGACGGCGTGTTCGACAGCCGTTCGATGTACTACGCCACCGACGAACTGTGGTTCGAGGAATGGGAGCACGGTGGGCCGCAGTACGCGCAGCCTGCGAACTACGAGAAATTCAACCCGCTCAACCAGGTCGGCGACTGGCGCGTGCCGATGCTGGTGATCCAGGGCGGACGCGACTATCGCATCCCCGACGAGCAGAGCCTGGGCGCGTTCACCGCCCTGCAGCGGCGTGGCATTCCCAGCCAGTTGCTGTATTTCCCCGACGAGCACCACCACGTGCTCAAGCCGCAGAACAGCGTGATGTGGCACGACACCGTGCTGGCCTGGATCCGGCGCTGGACGGCAACGCCGGGCAAAGAGTGAAGACGGGGGGTTCGGTACGCTGCCGCCCCGTGGCGCGGCGCCGCGGCGGTTACAGCCAGTGCGCGCGGCGCAGGGCGACGAACAGCCCGCCGCAGATCAAGGCGGTCACACCGATCAGCACCGGGTAGGCCCACGGCGCATCCAGTTCGGGCATGTGCCGGAAGTTCATGCCGTACCAGCTGGCGATCAGCGTCGGCGCCGCCAGCAGCGCGGCCCAGCCGGCCAGGCGCTTGACCACCTCGTTCTGGCGCACGGTCACCAGCGACAGCGACACCGTCATCGCCGCGCCCAGCATTTCGCGCATCGCGTTGACCGCCTCGTTGAGGCGGCTGACGTGATCGAACACGTCGCGGAAGTACACCCGCGTCTCCTCGCGCACCAGCGCCGGATACAGCCGTACCAGCTGGCTGAGAATGTCCTGCAGCGGTGCCAGCGCGAGGCGCAGCGTCATCAGTTCGCGTTGCATCTCGTACAGGCGGCGGATGCTGTCGCGCTTCCATTGCGCAGCGAAGATGTCGCCTTCCAGCTCGCGCAGTTCGGCGCGATAGGCGTCCACGATCGGCATCAGGTTGTCGACGACGAAATCGAGCACCGCGTAGAGCGCGTAACTCGGACCCAGGCCCAGCAGCTCCGGCGACTGCTCCGCGCTGCGCCGGGCGGTGACATAGGACAGCGAAGCACCGTGGCGGACACTGACCAGATAGTTCGCGCCCATGAACACATGCGTCTCGCCGAAGGCGATCGCGCCGGCGACCAGCTGCGCGGTCTGCACCACCACGAACAGCGATTCGCCGTAGGCCTCGATCTTGGGCCGCTGGTGCGCGTTGCGCGCGTCCTCGACCGCCAGGTTGTGCAGGCCGAACTCCTGCTGCAGCGTGTCCAGCAGGGCCGCGTCGGGTTCGTGCAGGCCGATCCAGACGAAGCGATCGCCCGCCGCCAGCACGTCGCTGATGGCGCCGAGATCCTGAATCTCGGCCACGCGCCGGCCGGCACGATCGTAGGCGGCGCAGTTGACTACCATCGGCGCGGGCGCACTCATGCGCCGATCATGCCCGCCGCGGCGGGCGCGCTCAACGACGCCGCCACAGCACCCCGGCCAGCGCCAGATCCAGCGGCAGGCCGAGCAGGATCCAGGGCAGGTTCTGCTGCGGAAACCCGGGCAGGATCTTGGAAAACAGCGCGAACGCGGCCGCCAGCGCCAGCAGGAGCGACAGCCCGCGCGCGAACACGCTGCTGCGCGCAGCAGTGCCGGCCTGCCGCAGCAGCGGCACGATCAGCAGCAGCAATGCGGGGTCGAACAGCCACAGGTTCTCGTTGCCCCAGGCGGCGCGGTGCGCGGTCAGGGTCCACAGCGCCAGCATCAGCAGGCCGGCGAGTCCGCCAAGCAGGGCATACAGCCCGCCCGCGACGGCACTGACCCGGCGCAGGGCGCGGCGTTGCGGCCAGCGCAGCGGCGCGGCAATCAGTGCCGCCCACAGCAAGCCCGTCGCCAGCAGCGGCAGGCGCAGGTCGGGTGGCAGCGCCGGTGGTGCCGTGATGCGGTTGGGCGCCAGCAGGCGATCGGAGACCACCAGCGGGCGCAAGCCGCCGCCGGCGACCGGCACCTGCACCTCGCGCAACACCCGCGCCAGCACCATCGGCACGAAGCTCTCGTCCCAGTACGACAGCCGGCGGTCGGCGTAGGGGCCCAGGCCGAGGTCCACCAGCAGCATCAGCGCCGGGTCCGGTGCCAGCAGGCGATCGGTCTGCATGCGGTAGGTGAAGCCGCTGGAGGGTGCCTGGGTCTGCGCCAGGATGACGCCGCCGAGCGCGCGATCGAGCGCGTCGCGCACCTGCGTCGAGCAGTTGGCGGTGAAGTAGTCGTAGCGGTAACGCGCGTGCTGCGGCTCGAGATTCCAGTACAGGAAATCGCGCAGCGCGGCGGCCTGCGCCGGCGTGAACGCCAGGATCTCCTCGCGTACCGAGCGGCCCTGGGCCATGTACGACGCGATGTCGTCGTCGGCCGGGTCGGAGTCCATGCGGTAGATCATCCGGCCGCGCGCGAAGTTGAGGTAGAAGTCCTTCTGCGCGAAATCGAAGATACCGTAATTGAAGGTGCGTGCCTCGCCGCTGGCGCGATCGCGCAGCAAGATGGCGATGTGGCCGAAGCGCTCCCATACCGCGGTGCCCGGGCCGTAGGTGACCAGCGCCACCTCGAGGCTGGCTCCCGGCGCATCGGCCAGTCCGGCGCGGGCGGTGCCGGGCAGCAGGGCGGCCAGCAGCAGGAGCGCCAGCAGGGTCGCAGGGACCCGGAGCCGCTCAGGCCGCATCGGGCGCGCGCAGCTTCAGGCGGATCACGCGGCGGTCGTCGGCGGCGACGACCTCGAAGGCGTAGCCGTCGATGCTGGCGCTTTCGCCGGCTTCCGGAAGATGGCCGATCGCGGCGGTGACCAGGCCGCCGACGGTGTCGGATTCCGCGTCGGGGAACTGCGTGCCGAAGCGCTCGTTGAAGTCATCGATCGGCATCAGCGCGTCCACCAGATGACTGCCGTCGGGCTGCGACTGCACGCGCGGGGTGGCCTCGGCATCATCGTGCTCATCGGCGATGTCGCCGACGATCTCCTCCAGCACATCCTCGATGGTGATCAGCCCGGCGACGCCGCCGTACTCGTCCATCACGATGGCCATGTGGTTGCGGGTGAGCTTGAACTCGCCCAGCAGCACGTTCAGCCGCATCGATTCCGGAATCAGGGCCGCCGGTCGCAACAGGGCGCGAATGGCGCAGCCCTCGGCGTTGCCGAAGGTGCGCAGCAGGTCCTTGGCCAGCAGGATGCCGAGGATCTCGTCCTTGTCCTCGCCGTGGACCGGAAAGCGCGAGTGACCGGATTCGACCACCGTGGCCAACAGGTCGGCGAACGGCGCATCGACGGCCAGCATCACCATCTGCATGCGCGGAATCATCGCGTCGGCCACGATCAGCTCGCTGACCTCGATCGCGCCCTCGATCATCGCCAGGGTATCGCGGGCGAGCAGGCCGTTGTCGTGGGCGGCACGCAGCTCGGCGAGCAGTTCCTCGCGGTTGCGCGGCTCGCCGGAAAGCATGTGGCCCAGGCGGCCCCAGAAGGAGCGCGCCGGGCCGCTGGTACTCGGGTCCTCGCTCATTGACGGCGTGGATCGTGTCGGTGGGGTGGAATCTGAAAGTCTAGCCGAAAGGGCGGCGCCCGCGTTCATCCGCGTAGGGATCGGCGATTCCGAGACCGGCCAGGATCCGTGTTTCCAGTGTCTCCATGCGCTGCGCCGGAGCCTCGAGCTGATGATCATGGCCAAGCAGGTGCAACACCCCGTGGATGGTCAGATGGGCGTAGTGCGCGGCTGGCGGCTTGCCCTGTTCGCGCGCCTCGCGCGCCACCACCGGTGCACAGATCACCAGGTCGCCCAGCAGCGGCAGGCGCAGTCCCGGCGCCAGCTCGGCGGTGAACGACAGCACGTTGGTGGCGCGGTCGCGATCACGGTAGCGGCGGTTGAGCGCGCGGCTCTCGCTGGTGCCGACGATGCGGATCGCCAGCTCGGCTGCTGCGCGCCGGCGGGCACCGGCGAGTGCCGCCGTCACCCAGCACCGGAACGACACCGGTGCCGGCAGGCCGCGGCGGGGCAGGGCGTAGCTGACGTGCACGATGGGGCTGCCGCCGGGACGCGGGACGCGGGACGCGGGATCTGGGGAGGAGCCGGGGCCCCGGACCTGAAGAGCCGGGACCCGGGGTTCGGGACTCGGAAGAGCAAAGTGCGTGGGGTGGCGAGGCATGGCGCGGGCGATTCAGAGCGTTGGATCGCGCTTTTCGCGATCGCCGAACCTCGGCTTTTGCTCGGCATTTCCCGGGTCCCGGACCCCGTTCTCCTCAAACGCCTCGTACGCCCGCACGATGCGCGCCACCAGCGGATGGCGCACCACGTCGCGCGAGGTGAAGAAGGTGAAGCTGATGCCGTCGACCTCGCGCAGCACCTCGACGGCGTGGCGCAGGCCCGAGCGCACCTGGCGCGGCAGGTCGGTCTGGGTCACGTCGCCGGTGATCACGGCCATCGCGCCGAAGCCGATGCGGGTCAGGAACATCTTCATCTGCTCGACGGTGGTGTTCTGCGCCTCGTCGAGAATCACGAAGGCATCATTGAGTGTGCGCCCACGCATGTAGGCCAACGGTGCGATCTCGATCACGTTGCGCTCGATCAGCTTGGCCACGCGCTCGAAACCGAGCATCTCGTAGAGGGCGTCGTACAGGGGCCGCAGATAGGGATCGACCTTCTGGGTCAGATCACCGGGCAGGAAGCCGAGCTTCTCGCCGGCCTCGACCGCCGGGCGCACCAGGATCAGCCGCTGCACGCGGTTCTGCGCCAGCGCCTCCACCGCGCTGGCCACCGCCAGGTAGGTCTTGCCGGTGCCGGCGGGCCCGACGCCGAAGCTGATGTCGTGACGCGCGATCGCGTGCAGATAGCGGGCCTGGGTCGGGCCGCGGCCCTTGATCATGCCGCGCTTGACCCGGATCACCACCTCCTGCGCATCGTCGGTGCCGCGCTCGACGCCGCTCTCGGCGCCGGATTCGGCCAGCTGCAGATGCACGCGAGCAGCGTCGAGAGTCACGTCTGCGGAGGCGCCGTAGAGGGTCCGCAGGACGCGCTCGGCGGCAGCGGCGGCACGCTCGTCGCCAATCACGCGAAAGACGGCGCCACGGTTGACGATTTCGACGCCGAGGCGCAGCTCGATCTGGCGCAGATGCTCGTCGAAGGGACCGCACAGGTTGGCCAGCCGCACGCCATCGTCGGGGGCGAGCGCAAAATCACGGTGCATGAGGGTGTCGGTCATCGGTTCGGACGGGCGCGCCGGTTCAGGCCGCGGCATCGTCCGCCTGGCGGATGCATGCGCGCAGCGAGTTGGCGCGTGCCTCGGTGATGGTGACCGCGACGAATTGCCCGATCAGCCGCGGCTGGCCGGGGAAATTGACGGCGCGCATGTTCTCGGTGCGCCCGGTCAGCTCGTCCGGGTTCTTCCGGCTCGGACCTTCGACCAGCACGACCTGCGTGCTGCCGACCATCGCCTCGCTGTAGCGGCGCGCATTGGCGTTGAGTGCCGCCTGCAGGCGAGCCAGGCGCTCGTGCTTGACCGCGTCGGTGGCGTCGTCGGCGAGACTGGCGGCGGGCGTGCCGGGACGGCGCGAGTAGATGAAGGAGAAGCTCTGGTCGAAACCGATTTCATCAACCAGCCTCAGGGTCTGCGCGAACTCGGCCGCGGTCTCGCCGGGGAAGCCGACGATCAGATCGGTGCTGATCGCGATGTCCGGGCGCACCGCGCGCAGGCGGCGGATCTTCTGCTTGTACTCGAGCACGGTGTAGCCGCGCTTCATCGCCGCGAGAATGCGATCCGAACCGGCCTGCACCGGCAGGTGCAGGTAGTTGGCCAGCTTGGGAACGTCGCGGTAGGCCGCGACCAGGCTGTCGCTGAATTCCAGCGGATGCGAGGTGGTGAAGCGGATGCGGCCGATAGCGTCGAGTTCGGCGATGGCGCGGATCAGCAGCGCCAGATCAGCCGCGCCGCCACCGTGCAGCGGTCCGCGGTAGGCGTTGACATTCTGGCCCAACAGATTGACCTCGCGCACACCCTGCTCGGCCAGCGCGGCCACCTCGGCCAGCACGTCGTCGAACGGCCGGCTGATCTCGGTGCCGCGGGTATAGGGCACGACGCAGTAGGAACAGTACTTGGAGCACCCTTCCATGATCGAGACGAAGGCGCAGGGGCCTTCGGCGCGCGGCTCGGGGAGGCGGTCGAACTTCTCGATCTCGGGGAAACGGATATCCACCTGGGCACGGCCGCTTGCGCGGCGCGCATCGATCATCGCCGGCAGGCGATGCAGGGTCTGCGGGCCGAACACCAGGTCCACGCAGGGCGCGCGCTGCACGATCGCCTCGCCCTCCTGGCTGGCGACGCAGCCGCCGACGCCGATCACCAGATCCGGATTGCGCTGCTTGAGCCGCTTCCAGCGACCGAGCTGGCTGAACACCTTGTCCTGGGCTTTCTCGCGGATCGAACAGGTGTTGATCAGGATCACGTCCGCCGCGGTCTCGTCGCTGGTGATCTCCAGCCCGTGTGCGACCCGCAGCACGTCCGCCATCTTGGCGGAGTCGTACTCGTTCATCTGGCAGCCGTGGGTCTTGATGAAGAGCTTGCCGGGCATGATCGATGCTGGATTTTCGGCGAACGTCGCAGTCTACGCGTGCCGCCGTCGCCTCACCAGCCGTGTGACGCGGTCGCTTGGAACTGCGCGCGGTCCGTAGCAGACTGCCGACCCATGCCGGCCCTCTCGCTTCCCCGCCGCCGCTTCGCCCTGCCGCTGCTCGCCGCGAGCGGCCTGCTGATGGCGTGGCCGGGGCATGCCGGCGCGCTGTGGCGCTGCATCGGCACCCACGGTGAAACCGTCTTCAGCACCAGCCGCGGCGGCTACGGTCAGTGCCGGCGCATGAGTTACCCCTCCGAACGCCGTGCCGCTGCCGGCACGACGGTCGGCAACCGCGGCGCCGATGCCGGACCCGGCGCCGCGGCGGAGAGCCCCACCGCGGCGCAGCCGCTGGTCGCGGAGCTGCAGCCGGATCAGGTCACCACGCTGCCGTCGTTGCGCCGGCATGCGCGCATCCTGCGCGGCAGCGTCTATCGCGTCACCCTTGCCGACGGTACCGTCGAGTACACCAACGTGCGGCCGGTAGGTATCACGGTCAAGCGCGTGGACATGTTGTTCACCTACATATCGACCTGCTTCGCCTGCAGCACGCATTCCGGCATCGACTGGGCGACCACGCCGCTGCGAGTGCACGCCTATGCGCCCGAAATCGCTTCGGCCGCAAGCCGTTACGGCGTCGATCCGGCGCTGCTGCGCGCGGTCATTCACGCCGAAAGCGCCTTCGATCCGCGGGCGGTGTCGGACAAGGGCGCGCAGGGCCTGATGCAGCTGATGCCCGGTACTGCTGCCGACATGGGCGTGCGCGACGCTTTCTTGCCCGGACAGAATATCGACGGCGGCGCGCGCTACCTGGCCCAGCTGCTCAGGGACTTCCACGGCAACGAGCGTCTCGCCACGGCGGCCTACAACGCCGGCGAGGCGGCGGTGCGCAAGTACAACGGCATACCGCCGTACGACGAGACGCGGCTCTACGTGCAGCGAGTGGCGCTGCTGCACCGGCGCTATCGTGCGGCCATCGAGCCCTCGCTGGCGCAGGGCGGCTGAGTCAGACGCGGCGAGGTCAGCCGGCGGAGGGCAGGCCCATCGGTTGCGGAGGCCGTTCCGCCAGCCGCACGCGGACATGGAACGGCACTCCAAGCCGCAGGCCGGACAGGGTCACCTCCGTACCGGGCGTCAGCGCCGACTCGCGCTGGCGCAGATCGGCGGGGTCGAGGATGTCGGTCCGGTCGATGCGCAGCAGCACGTCGCCGGGGCGCAGCCCCGCTTCGGCGGCCGGCCCGCCCGGATAGACCTCGGTGACGATGGCGCCGCGCGCCGCCATCGGCAGGCCGCCGCGCGTCAGCGCGATCGGCGCGTAATCGGCGCCCAGCCAGCCGCGTACCACCCGGCCGTGACGGATGATCTGCTCCAGCACCATGCGTGCGGTGCGCACCGGGATGGCAAAGCTGATGCCTTCGGCGCCCGAGGCGCGGCCGAGCATGGCGGTGTTGATGCCGACCAGCTCGCCCAGCGAGTTCACCAGCGCGCCGCCGGAATTGCCGGAGTTGATCGCGGCGTCGGTCTGGATGAAGTCCTCGTCGGTGGACAGGCTGAGCTGGCGGCCCAGCGCGCTGACGATGCCCATCGTCACCGTCTGGCCGATGCCCAGCGGGTTGCCGATCGCCAGCACCACGTCGCCGACGCGTACCGGACGCGGGTCCTCGATCGCCACCGCGGGCAGCGGGTGAGCGTCGATCTTCAGCACCGCCAGATCGGTGTCGCGATCGCTGCCGATCACCGTGGCCTTGGCCACGCGGCCATCGTAGAGCATCACCTGGATGTTGTCGGCGCCGGCGATCACGTGGTTGTTGGTCAGCACGTAACCCTTGCTGCTGACGATCACGCCGGAACCAAGGTTCTGCACTCGCCGCGGGCGCGCCGGGCCGTAGGCCTGCGGGCCCAGCAGTTGCTGCAGCAGAGGGTCGGAGAACGCCCGCAGCGGCTGTTCGAGCACGGTGCGGTTGGCGTAGATGTTGACGACCGCGGGCGCCGCCCGCGCCACCGCGTCGGCATACGACGCCGGTGCCGCGACGGCCGCCGGTGCCGCCGCCGGCGGTGGCGCAGCGAGTCCGAGGCGCGCGCGCAGCGCGGTTCCGGCAGCCGGCCAGACCAGAATGACCAGTATCGCCACGGCCAGTCCCGTCACCGCGGCGCGCAGCGCAAACGCAAGCAGTTCGTAAGGGCGCAGCATGCGTAAAGTCGCCGCAGAAAGGCAGGACTTGATTGTAAGGGGGCCAAGCCACTCGTTACACTAGGCCGTTTTTTGGGGGTACCCGCCCCTTCCCACCGTCGCAATGCCGTTCCGGAGAGCCTGATGGCGAATGAAGGCGTAGACCACGGCCGCCGCCGCTTCCTCACTGCCACCACCGCCGTGATCGGCGGCGTGGGTGTGGTGGCCGCGGCAGTACCGTTCATCGAATCCTGGGAGCCGAGCGCACGCGCCCTGTCCGCGGGAGCCCCGGTGACCGCGGACATCAGCAAGATCGAGCTGGGCCAGATGGTGCGCTTCGCCTGGCGCGGACTGCCGGTGTTCGTCGCCAACCGCACCAAGGAACAGCTGGCCGACCTGCCGTCGCTGGATCCGCGCCTGCGTGATCCCAAGTGCGAGGAAGACCAGCAGCCTTCCTACTGCAAGAACACCTGGCGTTCGATCAAGCCGGAATGGCTGGTGATGATCGGCATCTGCACCCATCTCGGTTGCGTGCCCGACTACTACGGCGAGATCCGGCCCGAGCCCTTCGATGCCCACTGGAAGGGCGGCTACTTCTGCCCTTGCCACAAGTCGCGCTACGACGTCTCCGGCCGCGTGTTCCAGGGCGTGCCCGCGCCGCTGAACATGGTGATCCCGCCCTACCACTTCATCGACGATACCCACGTGCGTATCGGCGTCAGCCCGAAAGGAGCCGCGTGATGGCCGCCGCGCACGATGCCTACAAGCCGGACAACAAGGTGCTCGCCTGGATCGAGGAGCGCCTGCCGATCATCGGCTTCATGCGTTCGGCGACCACCGACTACTACGCGCCGAAGAACTTCAACGTGATGTACTACTTCGGCTCGCTGGCGCTGCTGGTGCTGGTCAACCAGATCGTCACCGGCATCTTCCTGACCATGAACTTCAATCCGAGCGCGGCCGGCGCCTTCGCCTCGGTGCAGTACATCATGCGCGACGTCGAGTGGGGCTGGCTGATCCGCTACATGCACACCACCGGCGCTTCGCTGTTCTTCGTCGTGGTGTATCTGCACATGTTCCGCGCGCTGATGTACGGCTCCTACAAGAAGCCGCGCGAGCTGCTGTGGATCCTCGGCATGTTCGTGTATCTGGCGCTGATGGCCGAGGCCTTCATGGGCTATGTGCTGCCGTGGGGGCAGATGTCGTTCTGGGGCGCCAAGGTGATCATCTCGCTGTTCGGTGCGGTGCCGGTGATCGGCAACAAGCTGGTGGAGTGGATCATGGGCGACTTCCTGCCCGCCGACGCCACCCTCAACCGTTTCTTCGCCCTGCACGTCATCGCGCTGCCGCTGGTGCTGCTGATGCTGGTGGTGCTGCATCTGTGGGCGCTGCACGAAGTCGGCTCCAACAATCCCGACGGCGTCGAGATCAAGGAGAGCAAGGACGCCGCCGGCCGACCGCTGGACGGCATTCCGTTCCATCCCTACTACACGGTGAAGGATCTGTTCGGTGTCGGCGTGTTCCTGCTGATCGCCGCCTTCATCATCTTCTACCAGCCGACCTTCTTCGGTTTCTTCCTCGAGCATGACAACTTCGTGCCCGCCAACAATCTGGTGACCCCGGCGGCGATTCATCCGGTGTGGTACTTCATGCCCTTCTACGCGATGCTGCGCGTGATCCCCAGCAAGGGCCTGGGCGTGATCACGCTGTTCTCGGCGATCGCGCTGCTGTTTTTCATGCCCTGGATCGATCGCGGCAAGGTCAAGTCGTGGCGCTATCGTGGTGCCGGCTACAAGGTCGCGCTCGGCCTGTTCGCGCTGGCCTTCATCTGGCTGGGCAAGATCGGCGGCGGCGAGGGAACCTGGATCGGCGACACCTACATCGGCCGCGCGCTGACCGGCGTCTATTTCGCCTTCTTCATCTTCCTCTGGGCCTATACCTACTTCGGCTGGGAGAAGACCAAGCCGGTTCCGCTGCGGGTGACCACGCATGACTAAGCCAATCTTCCGCTCCTGGGTCCTCGCACTCGGCCTGTTGACCGCCACCGCCGCGCTGGGCGCGGAGGGTGACGCGTTGGACGCGGCGCACACCAACATCCACGACGTCGCCGCGATGCAACGCGGCGCGCGCACGTTCTTCAACTACTGCGCCGGCTGCCACTCGCTGCAGTACATGCGCTACTCGCGCATCGCCCAGGATCTGGACCTGAGTGAGGCGCAGGTGATGGCCAATCTCGACACGACCGGAGACAAGTTCGGCGATCCGGCCATCTCGGCGATGCCTGCAGCGGATGCCGCGAAATGGTTCGGCAAGGCGCCGCCGGACCTGTCGCTGGAAGTCGCGGCCAAGGGTCCGGACTGGGTCTACACCTATCTGAAGTCGTTCTACCTTGACCCGACGCGGCCGACGGGATGGAACAACACGGTATTCCCCAATGTATCGATGCCGTTTCCGTTGTGGGAATTGCAGGGTGTGCAGACGCCGGTCTACGCTCCGGCGCAGCCGGGGCACGATCCCCAGGTCGAAAAGCTGCAGATCAGCCAGCCCGGCCTGCAGACTCCTGCGCAGTACGACCGCACCATCCGCGACCTGACCACCTTCCTGCAGTACGTATCCGAGCCGGCGGCGCTGCAGCGCGAGCGCATCGGCGTATGGGTGCTGCTGTACCTGGCGGTGTTCACCTTCTTGGCGCTCCTGCTGAAGCGCGAGTACTGGAAGGACGTACACTGATGCGGAAGCGTGGCGGGCGGGGACCCGCCGCGCACCCGATCCGCGGTTGAGGGGGGAGAGTCGGCATGGCCCTGAGTGCCCGTTCGCGAACCATATTGACCCTGTACACCGCGCCGGATGACATCCAGTGCCATCGGGCGCGCCTGGTACTCGCCGCCAAGGGCGTGGCCTACGAGCGCGAGCTCGTCAATCCGGACAAGCCTTCCGCGGATCTCGCCGACCTCAATCCCTATGGCACGCTGCCGACGCTGGTCGATCGCGATCTCGTGCTCTATGACACGGCGGTGGTCTGCGAATATCTCGACGAGCGCTATCCGCACCCGCCGCTGATGCCGGTGGACCCGCTGGCGCGGGCGCGGTTGCGCCTGGCCTGTGTGCGTATCGAGCGCGACTGGATGCCTTTGGTCGCCACCATCCGCGCCGGTGGTCGACCTGCCGAGACCGGGCGCCGGCGTCTGCGCGAGGCGCTGCTGGCGGCGGTGCCGCTGTTCAAGGCGTCGAAGTTCTTCCTCAACCCCGAAATCAGCCTCGCCGATTGTCTGGTGGCTCCGATCCTGTGGCGGCTGCCGGTGCTGGGCGTGCAGCTGGCGCGCGAGGCCAAGCCGGTTCTGGATTACGGCGAGCGCATGTTCGCCAGCCAGGGCTTCGCGCGCAGCCTCACCGCGGACGAGCGTGCACTGCGTGACTGAGCCGCCGCCGGCGATGAGCTCCAACCGTCCCTATCTGCTGCGCGCGGTGGCGGACTGGATCAGCGACAACGGTCTGACGCCCTACCTGCTGGTGGACGCCACGGTTGCGGGCGTGCGCGTGCCGCCGCATACCGTGCGCGAGGGTCGCGTGGTGCTCAATATCGCCACGCGGGCAGTCGCCCAGCTCGAGCTCGGCAACGACGCCGTACGCTTCATGGCTCGCTTCAGCGGGGTCAGCCACAACGTGGTCGTCCCGATCCAGGCCGTGCGCGCCGTGTACGCACAGGAAAATGGCCAGGGCATGATGTTCGAGCCCGAGCTGCCCGAGTCCGGCCAGTCGGCGGAGTCAGACAGCACGGCCGGCGCGGCCAATGCAGGCGCCGTACCCGCGATCGCCGATGCGCCACTGCGTGGCGAGGAGACCGGTGTCAGCGAGGACGGTGAGCCGCCGCGGCCGAAAGGGCCGCCGCGTCTGCGCGTGGTCAAATAGCGACGCGGACCCGTTGTGGCGAGACCGCGGCCGCGATCGCCGCGCAGGGAAATTCCGGAGTGCCGCGGCACGCCGATCGCGCGACACCTCAATCCGGTGGCAGCAGTCGCAGCGACAGGTCGATGGCGCGCACGTGCTTGGTCAGCGCGCCGATCGAGATGAAATCAACACCGGTCTCGGCGATGCCGCGCACACGGGCCAAATCCACGCCTCCGGATGCCTCCAGAGGCACGCGCCCGGCGACGCGCCGCACCGCCGCGGCGATGCCGTCGAGATCGAAGTCATCGAGCATGATGCGGTCGGGCGCGGCCGCCAGTGCCTGCTCCAGTTCGGCGTCCGACTCGACCTCCACCTCCACCGGCAGTCCGGGCCGCAGCCGTCGCGCGGCGGTGATCGCGGCGGCAATGCCGCCCGCTGCGACAATATGGTTTTCCTTGATCAGCACCGCATCGAACAGGCCCATGCGGTGGTTGCAGGCACCGCCGCAGCGCACCGCGTATTTTTGCGCCTGACGCAGTCCCGGCAGGGTCTTGCGGGTGTCGAGGATCACCGCACGCGTGCCGGCGACCGCCTCGACGTAGCGCGCTGTGCGGGTCGCGGTGGCGGACAGCGTCTGCAGGAAGTTCAGCGCGCTGCGCTCGGCACCGAGCAGGGCGCGCACGTCGCCAGTGACGCGACACAGCATGCTGCCGGCCGTGACGCGCTCGCCGTCGGCTGCGCTCCACTGCAGCGAGACCGCCGGATCGAGCGCGCGAAAGCAGCCGGCGAACCAGTCACGACCCGCCAGCACCGCCGCCTCGCGGACGCTGAGCTGCATCGTGCTCCGCACGCCGGCAGGCAACAGGGCGGAAGTGGCGTCATCATCACCGATATCCTCGGCGAGGGCGCGGCTGACGTCATCGGCGACCGATGCCGGATCGGGTGGAGCGATCCGCGATGCGCTCATGGCGCCTTGACGATGCTCTCGGCCTGGACATGCCCCTGGCGCAGGCGCTCGACGATCGCATCCAGCGCGCGGTCGAACAAGGGTACTTCCTCGAGGATCTGGGCTGTCCCGGCTCGCAATTCGGCGCTCAGCTGGGCGACCGTCTTGTCGGCCACCTTCAGGCCGCGCCGGTTGACAAACAGGTAGCGGCCACTGATCGGGCTGATCCACGACAGCTTGGCGCGTTCACGCGCACCCTGGGCATCGATGAATTCGATCCAGCAGCCCGGCTTGAGTTCGCGCACCAGCACGGCTTCCGGCGAGGTATCGTCGCCCACATCCTCTGCGGGCGCCGCAACCTCGGGGACCGCGATGGCCTCGATCGACTCGGGCATCGACAGCGGCCGGACCGGGGGCGAGCTCGGCTCGCTCATCGCGGCAATGCCGTCGGGGATCAGCGCTGCGGCCTCGCCCAGCTGCTGGCGGTAGAGCAGGTTCAGCTCGCCCATCAGCCGCGCGACATCGGCTTCCTGGAAGGCGACCGTCGCCAGGCCTTGCCGCAGCGCTTTCTCCACGCCCGGCAGCAGATTGCGCAGACGCTCGCGTTCGGTCGGGTCGCGGCGCGGCTCGGCGCTCCAGACAAAATCATCGACGAAGCGCAGCGTGGCACGAAACTCCGGCGAGTCCTCGCCATGCCGCAGCAGGGTCAGGACCATGTAGTTGGCCCATGGCCTCACGAGAACGTTCTGTACCAGCGGCGGCAGCGCACGGCCCTCGATGCGGGCGAGGATCTCGCGTGCCGCCCGCCGGCGCGCATCCTGCAACTTCTCGCGTCCGCGCGCGGCTTCGGCGGCGCGCTGTTCGGCGATGTCGGCGCGCTTGCGGTGGCTGTCGAGAAACGCGGCCAGGTCGTCGTGCAGGCGCTGGAAGATGCCGAGGTCGTCGTCGAATTCCTGCAGCAGGCGCTCGACGATGCCGCGCACGCAACCCAGCAGTTGCTGGTCGCGGTCGGACTCCTGCGACCAGCCCTTGGCCGCATCGGCGAGCGCATCGAGCAGGCGTCGTGCCGGGTGATTGCGCTGGGCGAACAGGCGGCGATCAAGAATCGCCACCTTGAGATAGGGGATCTGCAGGCGCGCCAGCAGTACCTGCATTTCGGCGGGCAGGTTGCGATCCTTGAGGATGAACTCGAACAGCATGCCGACCAGATCGATGGTGTCCTCGTCGGCGCCTGAAACGCGGCCCTTGGCCTGGCCGCTGAGCTGCGCCACCTGGGCCAGCAACTGGTCCTTGATCTGCTGGACCTCGCTCAGCAGGTTGGCTTCGTCGGCATCGGCGTAGTTGTGGGCCTTGGAGATTTCGCCCTGCAGCAGGCTCAACGCGCCCAGCAGTTCGGCCGGTCCGGGCAGCGGGGCGTGATTGCCAGTCGTGCCGCCATGCGGCATGCCGCTGCCCGCGTGACCACGACGTGCCGCGAGCAGGTTGCCCAAGGTCTGCACCAGTTCGGCCTGCAGCATGGTGTCCCCGGGGTCGGCGTCCGGCGCTTGCGAGCCGCCACCGCCACCGCCACCGCCACCGCCACGCGCACGCGATCCGCTGGTATAGCGCAACTGTGGCAACACGCCGGCACGCGCCAGAGTGATGTTGAGCTCGTCGTAGAGCGGATCGAGTCCGCTCATGACGTAGCGGTCAAACAGCTTGTAGATGATCAGGCGTACGCGCGTCTCGACAGCCAGCTCGCGCTGTGCCATGCGAAACGCCTGCGCGATCGCCGCCGGTGCCAGCGGGTTGCTGGTGTCGTCAAGCTTGACCCCCCCGCAGATCACCGCCAGCCGCTGATGCAGCGCGAAAAGCACGCGCGACAGGCGCATTTCCGCCTTGCTGCCCATGCTTCCGACGGCAAGCGATTCTTCGAGCTCACTGTCCTCGACCAGGCTGAGCTCGCCGCCGCCGCGGGTCTGCTCGGCGCTGCCGCGCGAGCGCAGCTTGCCCGCGGCAAGCTCGGTGATGCTGCGTGCGACCTCTTCGAGAAACAGGCGCTCGGTCAGCGTGCGCTTCTTGCGTGCCTCGCGCATGCCGTCGAAGAACTGGGTTTGCGCGGCGTTGCTTTCGGCCTTTTCGGCGAGATCGAACAGGGCGTCATCGACGTTGTCGAACAGCGTGCTGGTCAATGCCTGCAGATGCCGCTGGGCGATGCCGCGCGCGGCAACAAGCAAGTCACCGACGCGTTCGCCGCGCGCATCGCCGCGCGGACCCAGCGGAACGATTTTGCCGGGTGCGGCTTCGGGGGGCTGATTCATGGCGGCGCCTGGCCAGACCGCGGGGTTACATTGTCTTTCATTGTGCCCTCGGAAGTGTGACCGCAGTCACGCTCGAAGCGGTTCAGCGCGGAAAACCTTCGAGCTGGATGGTTCCGATGCTGGCTTCGCGGAGCATCACCGGGATCTCGTCAACCACCGGATAAATGACGTGGCCGTCGCGGGTGATCAGACCAGCCGCGAGCGGCGTGGCCACTGCGGCGCCGGATACCGTGGTCACCTGGCCGGCGCTGATCGCGCGGTTGAGAATGGCCAGCTCGCCCACGCCGAGCGGGCGCAGCGGCGCCTTGCTCACCGGGCACACGAGCAGGTCGAGCATGCGTTTGTCCATGGGCGGCGCATCGTGTGGAGCGGGAGCCGTACAATAGCGTTTTTCGGACAGGATCGGCCATGGCATCGAGCGAGCAGGCGCCGCGCGTGGGCGTGGTGATGGGGTCGCGTTCCGACTGGGAAACCATGCAGCACACGGTACAGGCGCTGGCGCGCCTGGAGATCGCCCATGAGGTGCGGGTGGTCTCGGCGCACCGCACCCCCGATCTGCTGTTCGATTATGCCGGTCGAGCCGTTGACCGCGGACTGGCCGTGCTGATTGCCGGCGCCGGCGGCGCGGCACACTTGCCGGGCATGCTGGCGGCCAAGACCCGTTTGCCGGTACTCGGCGTGCCGGTGCCCTCGCTGTCGCTCAATGGCATGGACTCGCTGCTGTCGATGGTGCAGATGCCGGCGGGGGTGCCGGTGGGCACGCTGGCGATCGGACGCGCGGGCGCGATCAATGCCGCGCTGCTGGCGGCCTCGATGCTGGCACTGACCGACGTCGCGTTGGCGGAGCGTCTGGAACAGTGGCGTGCCGCGCAGACCGCCGAGGTGCTGGCCAGCCCGGATCCACGCCTGGCATGAGCCGCCGCCAGCCGACCCTGGGGGTTCTCGGTGGTGGTCAGCTGGCGCGCATGCTGGCGCTGGCAGCCGCGCCGCTGGGTGTACGTACCCTGGTGGTCGACAGCGCGGCCGATGCCTGCGCGGCCCAGGTGGCGCCACTGCTGGTCGCGGACTGGCGCGATTACGAGGCTCTGGCGCGTTTTGCCGAACGCGTCGATGTCATCACCTTCGATTTCGAGAATGTGCCGGCCGCGACCGCGCAGTGGCTCGCCGCACGCGCACCGGTATTTCCCAACCCGCGCGCGCTGGCCGTGGCCCAGGACCGGATCGAGGAAAAGACCCTGTTTCATGCCATTGGCCTGGCCACGCCGGCATTCGCGGCGGTCGCCAGCCGCGAGGATCTTGCGCAGGCGTTGAGGGCGGTGGGCGCCCCGGCGATCCTGAAGACGCGCCGGCTCGGCTACGATGGCAAGGGCCAGTTCCGCATCCGTGCGCTGGCCGATGCCGACGCGGCCTGGGCCGCGCTGGGCCCCCAGGCTGGCGCCCACGGCCTGGTTCTCGAAGCCTTCGTGGCGTTCGAGCGTGAGCTGTCGGTGCTTGCAGCGCGCGGCCGCGATGGCCGCTTCGTCACCTGGCCGCTGACCCAGAACTGGCACGATGACGGCATTCTCGCGGCCAGTCTGGCGCCGGCGCCGCAGGTCGAGGCGCTGCAGTCCCAGGCTGCCGACCATGCGCGCGCGCTGGCCGAAAGGCTGGATTATGTCGGCGTGTTCGCGCTGGAACTGTTCGTCGACCAGGGGCGCCTGCTCGGCAACGAGATGGCGCCACGCGTGCACAACTCGGGACACTGGACCATCGAGGGCGCGGTCACCAGCCAGTTCGAGAACCACGTGCGCGCCGTGCTGGGACTGCCGCTCGGCGATACCGATGCGCGCGGGTGCAGCCTGATGTTCAACTGGATCGGCGAGCTGCCCGCGGTGACGCCTGTACTGGCAGCGGCGGATGCGCACTGGCACGACTACGGGAAGTCGGCGCGTCCGCACCGCAAGGTCGGGCATGCGACCGTGTGCGCCGCGGATGCCGCCACCCTGCAAGCGCGCGTGCACGGCATCGCCGCGGCCCTGGGCCGCGAAACGCAGGTGACCGGCGCGCTGCGGACGCTCGGCACCTTGCGCTGAGGTGCGCGCATCCGGCTTCGCGCCGGTGACGATCCGGCTTGCGGCCGGACGACGCCCGATTGCGGCTCGCCCACGGTGATTCGCAGCGGCGCGGCGGATACGCAGGGTCAAGGCAGCGCTCCGGCGATGGCGCCGCAACATGCACGCATCGCCTTGCCGCCGCGCGCCGCGGCCATGACTTCGCCGTGGCGCCGGTTCAGCGGCGCCGTCGCCCCAGCAGTACCGGCAGCAGCGCCAGCAGGCTGAGCGCAGCGAGCGGCAGCAGCACGTGCGGTTCGAGGACCAGACGCATGCCGATCGGCTCGCCGCGTGCCAGCGCTTCGCTGAGTCCGGCACCGATCGCGCTCTCGAAGGCTTCCATCACCATGCCGCCGGCAGCGGTCGCGGCCATGAACAGCCACAGCGGGCAGCGCAGCCAGGCCAGCGCCAGGGTCACCCCGCCGAACGGGAAGATCGGCACCAGGCGCAGGAACAGCGTGTAGCTTGCCGGATGATGCAGAAAGCCGGCGCGGATGCGTTCCGCCAGCGTCGGCGCGGGTCTGCCATTGCTGCCCAGCGCGTAGCGTGCGGCGAGGAACAGCAGCAGCGAGCCCAGCGCCAGGCCCAGCGTTGACAGCAGCGTGCCCTCGACCAGTCCGAAGATCAGCCCGCCGGCGATGGTCACGAAGAGCAGGCCGGGTACGCCGCTGGCAACGGCCAGCACCATGATGCCGAGATAACTCAGCCGAGCCAGCCACGGCATCGCCAAGACCAGACGGCGCAGGTGCGCGTGCTCGGCAGCGAGATGCTGCGGGTCGAAATGCCGCAAGGTACCCGAGCTCACCAGCACGATGCCGGTAGCGAGCAGCAGCAGCAGCGGGAGCAGGGCGCGCAGGCGTTGCATCGATGGGGGTGGAGAGAGGTATCCGGACAAGCATAGCCGCACGGCGCGGAGCGCCCAATGCGTCGAAGGTCAGGTGGACGGCACCGCGAGGACCGTGATTTCCTCGCGGTCGTGATAAAGCTGGCGCGCGCGCAGCTCGATGCCCGGCACCGTGTCGCGAATCAGCGCCAGACACAGGCGGACCTCGTCGAGCCGCTTTTTCATCGGCAGTTTGAGATTGAACAGCGCATGCCTGCAGCAGCGTTCACCCAGCCACGCCGCTATCAGCGCGGCGATCCGGCGCGGCTGCTCGACCATGTCGCAGACCAGCCAGTCGACCGGCCTCGCCGGCCGGAAGCGGAAGCCGTCCTCGCGACGATGTTCGACCAGCCCCGAATCGAGCAGGGCGCGATCCATCGGCCCGTTGTCCACCGCGATCACCCGCAGCGAACGGCGCACCAGCTGGAAGGTCCAGCCGCCCGGCGCGGCACCGAGGTCGACCGCGGTCATGCCGGCGCGCAGCCAGCGCTCGCGTTCGCGATCGCTCAGAAGCACCAGCAGTGCTTCTTCGAGTTTCAGCGTCGAACGGCTGGGCGCTCCGGCCGGGAAGCGCAGGCGCGGGATGCCGCCGGCATCGGGCGCGGACGCGGCGGGTGCGGCCGCAGCCAGTATCAGGCTGTCGCCGGCCAGCAGCAGAACGTGCAGATGCCGCGGCGCAGCCGTATCGAGCAGGTGTGCCCGTTGCAGCGCCGTGCGCAGCGGTGGCGTCAGACTGCGGGCAAGGCCGGACAGCTCGCGCCCGGCATCGCTGTCGGTGTGTTCGATGCGAATGTCGCCGAAGCATTCGCCGCGTCCGCTCAACGCGACCAGCAGCGGCCCGATCCGGTCCACCGGGTCGAGGCCATCCAGACGCGCGATCAGATCCAGTGCCTGACGCGCGAAGATCAGCGCATTCCACTGCGTCGCCATGGTCAAGGCGCCGGCGTCGGCGCCATCGTGCAGGATGAACTCGGCGTAGCCGCCGGCTTCGCGGGCGCGGGCGTAGCCGGAGAGCCCGGCCGCGCGCGCGGCCTGCTCCAGCTCTTGCACGCACTCGCGCTCGAACCCCGGCCGGCACAGCGCCAGGCGGCCGCAGATCGGCGAGACGACGGGCACGTTCAATACGTCACTCCGGCCGCGGCAGCGTACGCGGCAAGCACCGCGCAGGCCTCGTCGCGGCGCAGGTCGCGTTTGACCGCGATGCGGCGGCGTTCGAGTTCACCGATCCAGTCCGCCGGCAGCGGGCCTTCGTCGAAGGCGGTCAGGTGCATCACGTCCGCGCTGCGCGCTCCGATCAGCAGCTCGTCGATGCCGGCCCAGAACGTGGCGCCGTAGCACTGGCAACAGGGTTGCGCGCTGGTTGCCAGCACGACCCGCACGCCGTCCTCGTTGAGCCGATGGCGTGCCAGTCGTCCCTGCGCGCACATGAAGGCCATCATCTCGGCGTGCGCAACCGAGCAATTGTGCTCGATCACGCGATTGACGCCGACACCGAGCAGGCGTCCGGCGCCGTTGAACAGCGCGGCACCGAAGGGGCCTCCGGTGCGATGCTCGACATTCCGGCGCGCCAATTCGATCGCCAGCGCGATGCGCGCATCATCATCGGCGTAGAGTCGGCCCTCGAGATCCAGCTGGTGAACCCAGGGCGGCAGGGTGAGGTGAACCTGGGCGTACAGCATGTCAGGACGCCGCGGGCTTCGCCCACGAGTCGCGCAAGGTCACCACGCGGTTGAACACCGGGCGCCCATGCGCATGGTCGTGGCGGTCTGCGACGAAATAGCCCAGGCGTTCGAACTGGCAGCGATCTTCCGCGGCCAGTCCGGCCGCGGCCGGCTCGATGTAACCGGTCACGACGCGCCGCGAATGCGGATTGAGATGGTCGCGGTAGGTCAATCCGCCGGTTTCGTCGTCGGGGTCGGGCACGTTGAACAGGCGGTCGTAGAGGCGGACCTCGGCCGTCACCGCGTCGCGGGCGCTGACCCAGTGGATGGTGCCCTTGACCTTGCGTTCGGCGCCTGCCATGCCGTGACGGGTCTCGGGGTCGAGCATGCAGCGCACCTCGGCGATGGCGCCGTCGCCGCGCCTGACGACGTCCACGCAGCGCACGATGCCGACGCCGCGCAGGCGAACTTCGCCGCCCGGCACCAGGCGATGGAAACCCTTGACCGGTGCTTCCATGAAGTCGTCGCGCTCGATCCAGAGGTCGCGTGCGAACGGCACGGATCGCGTGCCCTGCGCGGCATCCTTCGGGTGATTGGCGAACGCGAGCCTCTCGGCATGGCTATCGGGCAGGTTGCCGATGACCAGCTTCAGCGGATCGAGCACGGCCATGCGCCGCGGCGCGCGGACATCGAGATCCTCGCGTGCGCAGCCTTCGAGCACGCCAAGGTCGATCAGGCTGTTCTGCTTGCTGATGCCGATGCGCTCCCAGAACATGCGGATCGCGGCCGGCGTGTAGCCGCGCCGGCGCAGTCCGCTCAGCGTGGGCATGCGCGGATCGTCCCAGCCATCGACCAGTTTGTCCTGCACCAGTGCGAGCAATTTGCGCTTGCTCATCACCGTGTAGCTGATGTTGCCGCGCGCGAACTCGATCTGCTGCGGCGTGCCGGGCGGCAGCCACAGGCCCTTCTCGCGCAGCGGCGCGGTGAGCGCCGGATCGCCCGGCAGGTCGAGCTGGCGCAGAAACCAGTCGTACAGCGGGCGGTGGTCCTCGAACTCCAGCGTGCACAGCGAATGCGTGATGCCTTCCACCGCGTCGGACACGCAGTGGGCGTAGTCGTACATCGGGTAGATCGGCCAGACGTCGCCGGTGTTCTGATGCGTGACCTTGCGGATGCGGTAGATCGCCGGGTCGCGCAGGTTGATGTTGCCGGCGCTCATGTCGATCTTCGCGCGCAGGGTACGGCTGCCGTCGGCGAATTCACCCGCACGCATGCGCCGGAACAGGTCCAGGCTTTCCTCGCTGCCGCGCTCGCGAAAGGGCGAGTTGCGCCCCGGTTCGGTCAGCGTGCCGCGGTAGGCGCGCATCTGCTCGGCGTCGAGATCGTCGACGTAGGCCAGGCCCAGGCGGATGAGCTTCTCGGCACCGAGGTAGAACACCGCGAAATAATCCGAGGCGTGGCGCAGCGTGTCCCAGTTGAAACCCAGCCAGCGCACATCGTCCTGGATGGCCTGCACGTATTCGGGGTCTTCGCGGGCCGGGTTGGTGTCGTCGAAGCGCAGGTGGCAGCGTCCTGCGAACTCCGCGGCGAGGCCGAAATTCAGGCAGATCGACTTGGCGTGGCCCAGATGCAGATAGCCGTTGGGCTCGGGCGGAAAGCGCGTGACAACCTGACCGCCGTGCTTGCCGGAGGCCCGGTCGGCCTGCACGATCTGGCGGATGAAGTGCTGCGTGACGGGCGTGTCCTGCGCCATGGCGGCTTCTGCATGAGGTCGAGCCGCGAAGTGTAGCGGTTGCCATGCTCGGCGCGGACGGGCTTGCCGCGGGCGCCGCCGGGGGTTAGCGTCGCCGCATGCGCATCGTCTATCACGCCGAATCGCTGGTCGATGCCCAGCTCGTCAAGGATGCGCTGGACGCCGCGGGCATTCCGGCCTTCATCAGCGGCGCGTATCTGACCGGCGGCATCGGACAGCTGCCCGCGCGCGATCTGGTCACGGTGATGGTGCCGGACCCGGCGGTCGAGGAAGCGGCGCGCATCGTCGCCGACACCCTGCCGGCCGATCCGGGCGCCGTGCCGGTTGCGCGCGGAGGCCTCGATCCCCAGCCGACCTGAACCGCAGCGCGGCGTTCGCCTGTTTTCGCTTGCACCTCGTTTTGCTCGGGAATAGCATTTGCGGGCCGTTTATTACTCATATCGAGTATAACTATGTCGGCCATCGCTCCATCGCTTTCGCTCGACGCGCTGCGTGCGCGCACCCGCGCGGTGATCCCCGATCTGGAATGGGAGGCGCAACGCCCGCTGATCGAGGTCATCCGTCGCCTCAAGGTCGAGCGCCATGCGCTGATTCTTGCGCACAACTACATGGCGCCGGCCATCTTCCACGGCGTCGCCGACATCACCGGCGATTCGCTGGCGCTGGCGCGCGAAGCCGCGCGTGCCGAGGCCGAGGTGCTGGTCGTGTGCGGTGTGCACTTCATGGCCGAGACGGCCAAGGTGCTCAACCCTTCGCGCACGGTGCTGATCCCGGACCCGCGCGCCGGCTGTTCGCTGGCCGAATCGATCACCGCCGCCGACGTGCGCGCGCTGCGCCGGCAGCATCCGGGCGTGCCGGTGGTGACCTACGTCAACACCTCGGCGGCGGTAAAGGCGGAGTCGGACATCTGCTGCACTTCGGGCAACGCGGTGCCGGTGGTCGAATCGCTGGGCGTGCCGAAGGTGATCTTCCTGCCGGACCGGTATCTGGGTCGCTACGTGGCGACGCAGACCGCGGTCGAGATCGTGCTCTGGCAGGGTGCCTGCGAGGTGCATGAGCGTTTCAGCGGCGCGCAACTGCGCGGCCTGCGCGCCGGGCAGCCCGGCCTGCACGTGATCGCCCATCCGGAGTGCCCGCCGGACGTGCTCGCCGAGGCCGACTTCGTCGGTTCGACGCACGGCATGGTCGAGCACCTCGATCGCGCACGGCCGGCGCGGGTGGCGCTGATCACCGAGTGCTCGATGAGCGCCAACGTCACCGTGCAGTTCCCCGACATCGAATTCGTGCAGCCGTGCAACCTGTGTCCGCACATGAAGCGCATCACCCTGACCGGGATCCGCGATGCGCTGCAGTTCCTGCGGCATCCGATCGAGGTGGACGCGGCGGTGGCCGACGGCGCGCGGCGCGCGGTGGAACGCATGCTGGCGGTGCGCTGAGCGCGGCACCCGCATGGCGATCACAGACGAACCCCGGGCCTGATCCGATGACGACCGCTGCCCTGTTTGACGTGCTGGTGATCGGCTCCGGTGCGGCCGGGCTGGCCACCGCGCTGGCCGCGGCCCCGCGGCGGGTGGCGGTGCTGACGCCGGGCCCGGTGCCGGCGCTGGACGGGGCCAGCCGCTGGGCGCAGGGCGGCATCGCCGCCGCGCTGGCCGCCGACGACAGCCCGCAACTGCATGCCGAGGACACGCTGGCGGCGGGGGCGGGCCTGAGCGACCCCGAGGCCGTCGCGCGCCTGACCGCTGCGGCGCCCGAACTGATCGCATGGTTGCAGACACTGGGCGCGCGCTTCGACCGTGCCGGCGTGGCACTGACCCTGGGTCGCGAGGCCGCGCACCGCCGTGCCCGCATCGTCCACGCGCAGGGCGACGCCACCGGCGCCGAGGTGATGCGAGCGCTGTCGGTTGCCGCCGCCACGCGTTCGCATCTGACTCTCGTGACGCGGCGCAGTGCCTACGCGCTTGCGCGCGACGACGGTGGCCGCGTGGTCGGCGTCTGGGCGCAGGGGCCGGACGGCAGCGAGTTGTGGCGCGCGCGCGCGGTCGTGCTGGCGAGCGGCGGCTATGCGGGGCTGTATCGCTACACCACCAATCCGTCCGGCAGTGACGGCAGCGGCATCGCGCTGGCGCTGGCGGCCGGCGCGATGCTTGCCGATCTCGAGTTCGTGCAATTCCACCCCACCGCACTGGCCCCGCGCGACGGGGCGCACGGCCAGCTGCCGCTGTTGACCGAAGCCCTGCGCGGCGCCGGTGCGGTACTGCTCGACGCGCGTGGCAAGCGATTCATGCCGGTCCTGCATGCCGATGCGGAACTGGCGCCGCGCGACGTGGTGGCGCGCGCAGTGTGGCGCGAGGCACACCGTGGCGGTGCATGGCTCGATGCCCGCGCAGCGGTCGGCGCCGGCTTCCCGCAGCGATTCCCGACCGTATTTGCCGCCTGCATGGCGCGCGGCCTCGATCCGCGCATGCAGGCAATCCCGGTGGTGCCGGCCGCGCATTACTGCATGGGCGGTGTGCGTATCGATGGCGCCGGTGCGACGTCGCTGCCGGGTCTGTACGCGGTCGGCGAGGCCGCCCGCAGCGGCGTGCACGGCGCCAACCGACTGGCCAGCAACTCGTTGCTCGAAGGCTTGGCGCACGGCCGTGCGCTGGGCGCGGCGCTGGCGTCGCAGTCTCTGCCCGGGCCGGGCGCGGCGCTGCCCGCATCACGCTTCTGGCATCCGCTGTCCGCCGCGCTGCGCGCGCGCCTTGGCGATCTGCTCTGGCGCGACGCCGCGGTGCAACGCAGTGGCGACGGCCTGGTGCGCGCCGAAGCCGTGCTGACGCAGCTGGCGGCGGAGACCCCGGCTGCATCCAGCGGGCACGACGTGCTGGCGCTGACGGCGGCGATGCTGGCTGCGATGCGCGCGCGCCACCGCAGCATCGGCGCGCACTTTCGCGTCGACGCCATGGTCGTGCCTGAGCGGTCGCGTGCGGCGATCTGCTAGCCTGCGCCGACCGCGCCCGCGCGCCGCATGCCGATCGCCTCAGGAGACCGACGATGACGAACCCCACGCTGGTGATCGGCGACAAGAACCGGTCCTCGTGGTCACTGCGACCCTGGCTGGCGCTGCGCGCGTTCGGTGTCGATTTCGAGGAGCTGCGGCTGCCGCTGGACACGCCCGAATTTCGCGCGCGCATCGGCGAGTTTTCGCCGACCGGCAAGGTACCCGCGCTGCTGCACGATGGCGTCGTGGTCTGGGAGTCGCTGGCGATCCTCGAATACATCAACGAGAGCTTTCTCGCCGGCCGCGGTTGGCCGCGCGAACGGGTGCCGCGCGCACATGCGCGCGCCATCTCTGCCGAGATGCACGCCGGGTTTGCCGCTCTGCGCCGCGAGTTGCCGCTGAACCTCCAGCGGCGCGGTCCGCCTGCGACGCCGGGCCCCGAGGCGGCGCGCGACATCGCCCGCGTGCAGCAGTTGTGGCGGGACGCGCGTGCGCGCTTCGCCACCACTGGAGCGTTCCTGTTCGGCGACTTCGGCCTGGCGGACGCGATGTATGCGCCGGTCGCGCTGCGCTTCGTCAGTTACGGCGTCGCTCTGACCGGGGAGGCGCAGGCCTATGTCGAGGCGATCACCGCAATGCCGGCAGTGATCGAATGGCGGGCCGCGGCCGAGGCCGAACACGAGCGTGGCTGAAGCGGCGCGACGCGAGCTCGCGATGCCGTACCCGAACTCCCCGACGCGGATGCCGTTCCCGATCGTCCGCGGTGCATCGGATCGGCCCTGGCTGCGTGCGCACTGGGGGGATCGCCGATGCATGAGCTGACTGCCTACGTCCGCGACGTGGCCGATTTCCCGAGACCCGGGGTGATGTTCAAGGACCTTGCGCCGCTGCTGGCGGATGCGCGTGCATTCGGCTTGTGCATCGGCGCACTGGCGGCGCCCTGGCGCGGTGAGCGCGTGGGCGTGGTCTGCGGCATCGAGGCACGCGGCTTCGCGCTGGGTGGCGCGCTGGCGCATGCACTGGGTGCCGGATTCGTGCCGTTGCGCAAGGCCGGCAAGCTGCCCGGCGCACGCGTCGGCGTGGACTATGTGCTGGAGTATGGCGTCGACCGCCTGGAGGCGCACATCGATGCGTTGGCGCCCGGCACCCGCGCGCTGATCGTCGACGACGTGCTGGCTACCGGCGGCACCTTGCAGGCCGCGCAGCGTCTGGTCGAGCATCTCGGCGCCGAGATTGTCGGCGCGGCGGTGGTGCTGGAGATCAGCGCACTGGGCGGGCGCGCGCGCTGGATCGCCGCGCCGCCGCTGGTGACGCTGCTGCGCTACTGACCCGGCGCGTCGCCGTCGGGAACGAACGCCAGCGCCGCCGAGTTGAGGCAGTAGCGCAGGCCCGTCGGCGGCGGCCCGTCGGGGAACACGTGACCGAGATGACCGTCGCAGCGGCGGCAGCGGATCTCGGTGCGGCGCATGCCGAGGCTGTCATCGACGATCTCGCGCAGGTGGTCGGGATCGCAGGGCGTGTCAAAGCTGGGCCAGCCGGTACCGGACTCGAACTTGGCTCCGGCTTGAAACAGCGGCAGTCCGCACAGGCGGCAGGCGTAATGGCCGGGCGCCTTCTGCAGCAACAGGACACCGCAGAACGGACGTTCGGTGCCGTGCTCGAGCAGGATGCGACGCTCCTCGGGGCTGAGGCGCTGCGCCAGCCGGTCGCGCTCGAGGGCGGACAGCGGACCGAGGTCATGGCCGGAACGTGATCGACGCGGCGTGTCGCTGCTCATGGGTGGCTCCGGGTCAGGCGCTGCCATGCCGGCTCTTGAGCCGGTCGCCGAAATAATCACGCAGCTTCTCGACCTTCGGCGTCGAAACCGCGGCGATATAGGGCTGCTGCGGATGCCGGGCGGCATAGTTCTGGTGATCGGATTCGGCCGGATGGAAAGCCGTCACGGCTTCGATGACGGTCACGATCGGCGCGGCGAACACGCCCGCGGCATCGAGTTGCCTGATGTAGGCTGCGGCGACCTGCCGCTGGGCGTCGTCGACGGGAAAGATCGCCGAACGGTACTGGCTGCCGACGTCATTGCCCTGGCGATTGCGCTGGGTCGGATCGTGGGCGATGGCGAAGAACACCTTGAGCAGCTGGCCGTAGCTGAGCCGGCGCGGATCGAAGCGCACCTGCACAGCCTCGGCGTGACCGCTGCGCCCGCCGCAGACGCTGCGGTAATCGGCATCCTCGGCGCGGCCGCCGGCGTAGCCGGAGGTCACCTCGAGCACGCCGTCGAGTTCGCGCAGCACCGCCTCCACGCACCAGAAGCAGCCGCCGGCCAGCACCGCGGTCTGCGAGGCCGTGCCGTGCGCGTCGAGATCGCGCACGGGATCGGGGAAACGGTCGGGCGCCACGGTCAGGCTGGCGCCGCGCAGGTCACAGCTGGCGTTCATCGGAGTCTCCATGTGACCGCGCCTCCGCGGCGACCGGACGGGTGGTCCCGGGAGGATGGGTTGCCGCATGCCGATTGCAAGTCGCGCGGTGCGCTCAACTGGTGTATCTCCGCCGCAGGCGTCCGAGCAGCGCGTCGAGCGACAGCGCGCCGGGTCCCCAGGCGATCACCGCCAGCAGCATCATGGCCCAGACCTTGTGGTCGTTGAAGTCGTCGCCGACCAGGCCGGCCCAGAAGCCGTGCGGCCACAGGTCGGGGTAGGAGACGACGGCGATGAGGTTGTAGACGAACAGGAACAGCGCGGTCAGGCGGCCGGCGAGGCCGACGACGAGCAGCCACGGCGTGATCAGCTCGATCCAGGTGCCGAGGAAGGCGGCGACGTCGCCCGACAGCAACGGCACGTGGTACTCGTTGTTGAACAGGTATTGCGTGCCGTAGGGGTCCTCGATCTTGACCACGCCGGCGCGCCAGAACGCCAACGCCACCCAGGCGCGAAACAGCAGCAATGCCAACGGGCCGAGCCGGGTCAGTGCGGCGGCGAAGTCGTCGTAGAAGGCGAAGCCGCGTTTCATCAGGATGTTCATGTCGGACGTTCCCCGGTTTGCGTGAAAGCGACGACCAGACCCTGGGCGATCAGGCTCCGCAGGCAGGCGGCGAGGTCGAAATCGGCGTCGACGGCAAGCGCAACCGCCTGCGCCGCATCGAGATCGTGCCCGCTGGCCAGCGCGGCGATGCAGGCGTGACTGGCCGCATCCGTCGCCGCCAGCGCCACCTCGCCGCCATCACGCCACAGCACGACCTGTTCGCCGCGGCCGTCGAGTTGCAGGCGATCGCCCGCGGGCGCGATGGCGTAGCGCCAGATCGTCAGCAGCGGATGCGCGCTGGCCAGCAAGCGCAGGCTGGGATGCAGGACCAGCTGCAGCGGCGTGGGCGCATCCAGGGCGGCGAGCCACGCGGCCGGATCGATCGGCTCCGCATCGGCCGCCAGAGCGGCCTCCTGGCGCAGCCATTCCAGGCGCGCCACGTCGGGCAGGTAGGCCAGGGCCGCGGCCTCGGGCAGCGCGGCGAGAAAGTCGGCGAAGGCGGCGCCAAAGGCCTGCAGATTGCCGCGCGTCGAGGGGTATCGCAGGCGATAGCGCGCCGCCGCGGCCTCGAAGAACTCCGCGCCGACCAGCGCCAGCACCGCGGGATAGGTGGCGCGCAGGGTGTCGATCTGCGTACGGGCGATGGCGTTGGCATAGACCTGCAGTCGTGCCGTCGGTGCCAGGCCCGCGCCGGCCACCCAGCGCGCGCCGGCATCGCCGCGCCCGAGCACGGCATCGGCGAAGCCGCGTTGCAGCTCACGCAGCGCGGGCGCGGCGGGCATCGAGCAAGGCCTCGGCGCGGCCGGCTTCCGCCTGCAGCACCTCGAGTTCGGGGAGGTCCTGATCCCATTCGATCAGGGTGGGCAGCGGCCCCAGCAGGGCCAGCGCCTCGGCGTACAGATCCCACACCGCGGCGTCCACCGGCCGGCTGTGGCTGTCGATCAGCAGCGGCACATCGAGCGCTTCCTTGCGGGTGAAGCCGGCCAGGTGGATCTCGCGCACCGCCGCACGCGGCATCGCGCGCAGGTAGGCATGGGCGTCGAAGCCGTGGTTGATGCTGTTGACATAGACATTGTTGACATCGAGCAGCAGGCCGCAGCCGGCGCGGCGCACCAGCTCGGCGACGAATTCCCATTCGCTCATGTCCGCATGCTCGAAGGTCAGATAGCTGGAGACGTTCTCGACCAGGAACTCGCGACCCAGCGCGTCCTGCACCTGCTGCACGCGCGACACCATCAGGTCCAGCGCCTCGACCGTGAACGGCAGCGGCAGCAGGTCGTTGAGGTGCACGCCGCCGACCGCGCCCCAGCAGATGTGATCGGAGACCAGACCCGGCTGGTAGCGCCGCACCAAGTCGCGCAGCGTCGCCAGGTGCTCGCCGTCGAGCGCATCGGCCGAGCCCAGCGACAGGCCGACGCCGTGCAGGCTCAGCGGATAGTCGGCGCGCACGCGCTCGAGCGCGGCATGGATCGCGCCGCCGGCACCGAAGAAATTCTCGCTGTGCATCTCGAACCACGGCACGCGCGGGCGCTCGGCCAGCACGCGCTGCAGGTGCGGCGCACGCAGGCCGATCCCGGCCGCAGCCGGGATCGGTCGCATCGCGAGTGTGCTCGCGTCGTGCATCAGCGGATGCTCAGCCCTTCTGCGCCGGCGCCAGCTTGCCGCCGTCGATCTTCTCGCACAGGCCCTTGGGCACGGCGATGAAGGCGTTGGGATCGCGCGCCATCTTGTCCTGACCCGCACAGGAGTGCCCAATGGTGTGGCAGTCGTTCTTGTGCGCGGCGTTGATGCCGTAGCACTTCTGCATCGCCATCTTGTCGGCGGCGTGCGCCGGCGTGGTGGAGGCGAGGCCGAGCGCGCCCACGGCGATGGCGCTGAACAGGGCGTTCTTGAGCAGGTTCTGGGTATTCATGGATCAGTCTCCGTAGGTGACCGGGTTCGTCCCGGCGCTGATCAAGACCCGGCTGTGCGGGAAAACCTTTCAGGGCCTATGAGCGAACAGGGCGATGACGACACGCGTTGCCCGGTACGCCGCATGCCACGCTGCGCCGGACGTGCGTCCGCGGGCAGCATGCCGCGTTGTTCAGCGCGGCGCGATGCTCAGCTGTTCGACATAAACCAGCTCGCAGGCGCCGGCGCCGGTGTCGTCGCGGGTCAGTGACGTACGCCAGACGAAGCCGTCGGCACGGTGCGCGTCGACCAGATAGCCGTCCAGGGTGATCACGTCGCCGACACGCACGCGTTCAAGCTCGCGCCGCACCTCGGCGTCGGCTGGAATCAGGTGCATGTTCGCGCTCTCGGTTTCGATCGCGCGACGCGGAATCGGAAACCGGCGCACGCTCCAGAAATAGAAGCGGTTGGCCTGGCTGATCTTGATCCGGTCGAGCACCGCGCTATCCGACATCTGCTGCCAGCCCAGCGCAAGATCGGTCGGTACCAGATCGGCACCGGCATCGAAGCGGTAGTCGGCACGTGACAGCACGCGGGCGCTGAGATCGAAGCGCGCGCGCGGCGTCAGGCGGTAAGCAGCGTCGTCAGGCAGCGTCAGCGCGCCGGCCAGTGGCCGTTGCTGCGGTGCTTCGGTGACCAGCACTCCGGGCGAATGCTGCAGCGGGCGCGATTGCCACCACGACAAGCCGCCCCATGCGGCCAGCAACAGCAGGATCAGCAGAGTCGGGCGTCTCATGCCTGCATTCTGCCGGCGGCGGCCACTCAGGCGAAGTCGGCCGCCAGCGCGTCGCGGGTGGCGGCGTCCAGTTCGACGCGCGCGTCATAGCCCGCATGACCGACCGCCAGCGTCACGGCTGCGTCGCGCTGCCACGCGGCGATCATCGCCGGCGTCAGTTCGAAACGCAGGAAGTGCACCGCCGAAGTCTTGCTGTCGTTGCTGCGTTCGAGATCCTCGTCGGCGATCGCGGTGACCGCGGCGTGGCCGGCAACGGTCAGCGTGACCACGTCCTCGATGCCGCGCAGCGCCGCCAGCGCGCGCTGGCGCTCGTCGATGTCGGGATATTCGATCAGCAGGGTGGCCTTGAGGTTGCGGCCGTCCGGGATCAGCGGATTGTAGGCATCGAGTTCGTCGGCGATGCCCTCGGGCTCGAAGATGCGCTCGACGCGCAGCATCTCCTGCACCTGGTACTGGACGGTCAGGCGATCTTCGAACAGCAGCGTCACGTGCTCGCCCAGGTGCACCGAGCGGCGCTTCTTGTGCGCCATGACGCGGGCGCGGAAGTCCTTGCGCTGGCGTGCGTAGGATTCGAGGGTCAGCAGCTGGTCGTGGGCGAGTTTGCGCATGGCCGACTCCGCGGGCGATGCGGCCCGCACGGGAGAAACCGATCCGGAGCGGCCGGTTGGCCGCGTCCGCATGCCTTGCCCCGGCCACTGCCTCGACCGGAGTGATGATTTTCAGATGCCGTAAGCGTGCCGCAGCAGGCTCAGCGGATGCTCGGCGGCGGGCGCATCGCCCAGGCCGTGCGCGATGTGCGCGCCGGCCATCGGGCAGTCGCTGGTGAAATGCGCCGGGTCCTCCTGGCGCACGCGCGCCTCCACCGGCCTTGCGATCTTGCGCGCGATCGGATAGGTCGAGGTCTTGACGCCATAAGTGCCGTCGTGGCCCGAGCAGCGCTCGATGGCGGCGACCTCGGTGCCCGGCACCAGCGCAAGGATCTCGCGCGTCTTCGGCCCGATGTTCTGCACCCGCTGGTGGCAGGCCACCTGCCAGGCGATCTTGCCCAGCGGGTTGCGGAAGTCGGTGCGCAGCCTGCCGGCTCGGTGGCGCTCCATCAGGTACTCGAACGGATCGTAGAAGTGCCGCTTCACCAACTGCACGTCGGCGTCGTCGGGGAACATCAGCGGCAGCTCCTGCTTGAACATCAGCACGCAGGAAGGGATCGCGGCGGTGAGGTCGTGCCCCTCGCGCACCGCGGCGGCCAGGAGGGGGATGTTGTGCTCTTTGTACTTCGCCACGCTGTCGAGGTCGCCCAGTTCCAGCTTGGGCATGCCGCAGCAGACTTCGCGTGAAACCAGCCTGCTGGGAACACCATTGTGTGCCATCACCGCGAGCAGGTCCTCGACCACGCCGGGCTCGGACACGTTGCAGTGGCAGGTGGCGAAGATCACCAGCTTGCCGCGCGTGCGTCCGGCCGGTGTGCCGTCACCCGACGCGGTGGCATGTTTGAGCCGCTTGCGCGCGGTGTCGCTGTGGAAGGTCGGTACGCGCGCGTCGGGATGCACGCCCAGCGCCTTGTCGAGCAGCTTGCGCGCCGTCGGGCTGCGGTTGGCGGCGTTGACGACATCGACCACGATGGGAATCGATGCGAATCGCCCCATCGCCGTGGTGCTGGACAGGACGCGCGCCTTGAACGGCACGCCCGCGGTGCGGAACGACTGTGCCTTGGCGCGCAGCATCAAGTGCGGGAAGTCCACGTTCCACGCATGCGGCGGTACATACGGACACTTGGTCTGGTAGCACAGGTCGCACAGATAGCAGTGCTCGACGACCTTGGCGTAGTCGGACTTGGCCACGCCGTCGACCTCCATGGTGCCGGACTCGTCGATCAGGTCGAACAGGGTGGGGAAGGCATGGCACAGGCTGACGCAGCGGCGGCAGCCATGGCAGATGTCGAACACGCGCTCGAGCTCGCTCTCGAGCGCGTCCCGGTCGTAGAAACCAGGTTCGGTCCAGCCCAGCGGGTGGCGCGTCGGCGCCTCCAGATTGCCCTCGCGGGGCAGGGTACGGGTGTCAGTCATGGTGCCGTTCCGTGCGTGCGGCGGTCGTCACGGCGCTGCCGTGGCCGATGCGGCCGGCCGCGCGCCCGGGGGAAGGCCGGAACAGCTTCGGACTTTCCTCACGCCAGGGCCTGGAGGGGCACATGACTTGCCGCGCACAGGCACGCGCGCGCTTGATGCGGCGAGCGCAGTCCGGATCCGTGCCGGACCCGGTGCCCTCTGTTGGCAAATCCATGGAGGTGCTCCTGGCGCGCGCGCGGCGGACGCGATTACCTGACCTCGTCCAGTGCACGCTGGAAGCGGTTGGCGTGCGAGCGTTCGGCCTTGGCCAGCGTCTCGAACCAGTCGGCGATCTCGTCGAAGCCCTCGCTGCGCGCGGCCTTGGCCATGCCCGGATACATGTCGGTGTATTCGTGGGTCTCGCCGGCGATCGCGCTCTTGAGGTTGTCCTGGGTGGCGCCGAACGGCAGGCCGGTGGCCGGATCGCCGCACTGCTCGAGATACTCGAGATGGCCATGCGCATGCCCGGTCTCGCCTTCGGCGGTCGAGCGGAACACCGCGGCGACATCGTTGTAGCCTTCGACGTCGGCCTTCTGCGCGAAGTACAGGTAGCGCCGGTTGGCCTGCGACTCGCCCGCGAACGCGTACTTCAGATTCTCTTCGGTCTTGGAGCCCTTGAGCTTGCTCATGGTGTCACCTCGTGGCGTCGGCTGGGATGATCCTGATCGACGTGGTCGATCAAGCAGCGAAATGTAGCGCCGCCGTGCGGCAGGGAGCAATCGACATCGGCAATGGTCGCGATAGGGGGGCTGTCTATGCCGCCGCCCGCCGCGGCCGCGGGCGCGGCGTTTCCGCATCAACCCGCAGCAGCGCCGGCGGCAGCTCGCGAAAGACGGCGGCAAAGCGCTTGAGGAAACCGGTCATGGCCGAGCTCTTGCGCCAGGCCATGGCGATGCGGCGGCTGGGCGGGGTGCCACGGAACGGCACCAGATGGACGTTGCCGGTCTGAGCCACCGGCGGATGCACGGCCAATACCGGCAGCAGGGTGATGCCGACATTGGCGGCCACCATCTGGCGCAGGGTCTCCAGGCTGGTGGCCCGAAAGCCGGACTTCTCGCCGGCGCCGGCCAGCTGACAGACCTCCAGCGCCTGATCGCGCAGGCAATGGCCGTCCTCCAGCAGCATCAGATTGTGGTCGGCGAGGTCCGCCAGCCGCAGCTCCTTCTTGTGCGCCAGCGGATGGCCATCCGGGGTGGCCAGCACGAACGGCTCCTCGAACAGGAACTCGGTGTGCAGCGAATCCTCGTGGAGCGGCAGGGCGAGGATGCCGGCGTCGAGCTGCCCTTCGCGCAGCCGCTTCAGCACGGCTTCGGTCTTGTCCTCGGTCAGCAGCAGCTCGAGGCGCGGGAACCGTTCACGCAGCTGCGGCACGACGTGCGGCAGCAGGTAGGGTCCGAGGGTCGGGAAGATGCCCAGCCGCAGCGTGCCTGATTCCGGATCCCGCGTGCGTCGCGCGATCGCGCGGATCTGCTCGATCTCGTTGAGTACCTCGCGCGCGCGCAGGGCGATCTCGCGTCCGCACTCGGTCAGCAGCACCTTGCGCGGCGTGCGCTCGACGAGGGCGACCTCCAGTTCGTCCTCGATCTTGCGGATCTGCGTCGACAGCGTCGGCTGGCTGACGAAGCAGGCGGCGGCGGCGCGCCCGAAATGGCGGTGCTCGGCGAGGGCGACGAGATAGCGCAGATCACGCAGATTCATGGCGTTCGATTCACGATGTCTATCATTCGCATCCTAGCAATCGTCGCTGTCGATGGGAACGCATGCCACGGCCCGGCGAGCCGATGCGCACCGTCCGCGGCCGGCCCCGCTACCATCTGCGGCTGCCGACCCCCTTGCGCAGGCCTCGATGATGACCGATGTGCGCACCCTGCTCACCGTCGCGACGCAGGCGCTGGCGGGTCCGGATGCCCGTCGCGAGGCCGAGCTGCTGCTCGCGCACGCGTTGCGCCAGCCGCGCGCCTGGTTGTATGCGCATGCCGGCGATGCGGTGGCTCCCGCGACGTCCGCCACCTTGCACTCGCTGCTGCAGCGACGCGTCGCGGGCGAGCCGCTGGCCTACCTGACCGGCACGCGTGCGTTCTGGACGCTGGATGTCGAGGTTGGCCCGGCGGTTCTGATCCCGCGCCCCGAGACCGAATGCCTGGTCGAGGCGGCGTTGCAGCGGATGCCCGAGGACAAGGCCGTGCGGGTAGCCGACCTGGGTACCGGCAGTGGCGCGATCGCGCTGGCGCTTGCTCGCGAGCGGCCGTTTGCGCAGGTGCTGGCCACCGACGTCAGCGCCGCTGCGCTGTCGGTGGCGCGCGGCAATGCCGCCCGGCTGGGTCTGGCCAACGTCGGCTTTGCCCGCGGCGACTGGTGCGCCGCGCTGGGCACGATCGCGTTCGACCTGATCGTCGCGAACCCGCCGTACATCGCCGCAGGCGATCCGCATCTCGCGATGGGCGACCTGCGTTTCGAGCCGGCCGCGGCGCTGGTCGCGGGCGACGACGGGCTCGACGCCATCCGCACGATCGTGCGCGACGCGCCCCGGCATCTGCGTCCCGCAGGCTGGCTGCTGCTCGAGCACGGATGGGAGCAGGGGCCCGCGGTGTGCGACCTGCTGACGGCCGCGGGTTTCACGCAGGTTGCCTGTGAACGCGACCTCGAGGACCGTGAACGGGTCAGTCTGGGCCGGCGTCCGCGATGAGGGTGCCGCAGCCCGTCGCGCCCGGCCATAATGCGGCTGTTCGCGGTGGAGGCGGGTGTCGCGAACGCAGCAGTCGTCCCGCCGTATGGGAGGATGTGATGAGCAGGATCGCATGCAGCGTGGCCGGCTTCGCGCTGGCCTTCGCGGGAGTGGCCATGGCGCAGGCGCCGGTTGCCGGAATGCTCGGGTACCCTCCGGCCGAGCGGGCCGCGACGGTGGATACCTACGGCACGGTCAAGGTGCCGGCACCGTATCAGTGGATGGAAACCCTCGACAGCCCCGGGGTGGACCGCTGGGTCGCTGCCGAGAATGCATTGACCGCACGCTATCTCGCCGCGATTCCGCTGCGCGCATGGATCAAGCAGCGGCTGACGACGCTGTGGAACTATCCCAAAGTCGGCGTGCCGACGCTCAAGGGCGGCAAGCTGTTCTTCGGCAAGAACAGCGGCTTGCAGAACCAGTCGGTGCTCTACGTGCAGGACGGCCTCCACGGCAAGCCGCGCGAGCTGCTCGATCCCAACACGCTGTCCAGGGACGGATCGATCGCCCTGCTCGACGACCAGCCCTCGCCCGACGGACGCTATCTCGCCTACGGCCTGTCCCAGGGCGGTTCGGACTGGGAGACGCTGCACGTGCGCGATGTCGCCAGCGGCAGGGATCTGGCCGACGAAGTGCATTGGGTGAAGTTCTCCGGCATCGCCTGGACCCGGGACGACAAGGGCTTTTTCTACTCGCGCTATCCCGCTCCGCCCAAGGGCCAGGCCATCAGCGACCGGGTCCGCGACCAGGCGCTTTACTATCACGTGCTCGGCACCCCGCAATCGGCCGATCGCCGGATCTACGCGCGCCCCGACCTGCCCGAGTGGATCATCGGCGGCAGCGTCAGCCATGACGGCCGCTACCTGTTCGTGTATCTGGTCAACGGCACCTCGACCCACAATGAGCTGTACGTCGCCGATCTCGGCGACCCCGCGCACCCCGATGTGGGTGCGCCGCTGAAGCCGTTGTTCACCGGCAACGATGCCGGCTACACGCCGGTCGGCAATCTCGGCGACACCGTGTACCTGCTGACGACGCGTGATGCGCCGCGTGGCCGGATCGTCGCGTTCCGGCTTGATCAGCCGGCACCGGCGTACTGGCGCAGCGTGGTGCCGCAGGGCAGGGACGTCATCCAGGGCGCGCTGCTGGCCGGCGGCGACGTGGTCGTCGAGCGCCTGGTCGACGTCAAGAGCGAGGTCAGCCTGTACTCGCCCGACGGCAAGCTCAAGGGGACGCTGCCGCTGCCGGGCATCGGTTCGGTCGGCGGACTGTCGGGGCAGGCCGACTCACCGCAGCTGTTCTATGCCTTCACCTCGTTCCTGTATCCCACCAGCGTCTATCGCTACGACGTGGCGACCGCCGGCAACCATGTGTTCTTCAAACCGCCGTTGTCGTTCGATCCGTCCCGGTTCGAGACTCGCCAGGTGTTCTACCGCTCCAAGGATGGCACCCGGATCCCGATGTTCATCACCGCGCGCAAAGGTCTGAAACTCGACGGCAGGAATCCGACCCTGCTCTATGCCTACGGGGGCTTCGATATCAGCGTCACTCCCGGCTACAGCCCGCTGGTGCCGGTCTGGCTCGAAATGGGGGGTGTCTACGCGGTGGCCAACCTGCGCGGCGGCGGTGAATACGGCGAGGCCTGGCACCATGCCGGCATGCTCGGCAACAAGCAGAACGTGTTCGACGACTTCGCCTGGGCGGCCAAATACCTGATCCGCGAGAAGATCACCGCGACGCCGCATCTGGGCATCGAGGGCTATTCCAACGGTGGCCTGCTGGTCGGTGCCAGCATCACCGAGCATCCGCACCTGTTCGGCGCGGCCTACGCCGGTGCCGGCGTGCTCGACATGCTGCGTTACGAGAAATTCTCCGGTGGCGCGTTGTGGGAGCCGGAGTACGGCGACCCCAACAATCCCCAGGCCTTCCAGTGGCTGATCAAGTACTCGCCGCTGCAGAACGTGCGCGCCGGAACCTGCTATCCGCCGACCATCATCAGCACCGCCGATCACGATGATCGTGTCGTGCCCAGCCATTCGTACAAGTTCACGGCAGCGATGCAGCACGCGCAGGCTTGTGCTCATCCGATCCTGATCCGTGTCGAGACGCAGACCAGCCACGGCTACATGCCGACCGACAAGCGCATCCAGCAAAGCGCCGACATCGCGGCGTTCATGGCCTGGAATCTCGGCATCAAGAAGGCTCCGGCTGCCGCGGCGTCGGGTCACTGAACTTGGGGGGAACCTCTGAACCAGTCCATCCAGGACTTGTCAGAGGGCGCCGGGTCCGGCACCGGTCCGGACTCGGCTACGCCGCATCAGGCACGTGCGTGCTCGATGCGCGGCAAGCCATCCAGGACTTGAGGAAGATCTGAACTTGTTCAGACCTTCCTGAGAGACCGGGAAAACACCCGCGTCGATCGGCGCGGGTGTTTCCCAGAGGCGAACTGGAGGCAATCGAACCGCCGTTCCGCCGTGATGGTCACTCGCCAGCGAGCAGGAAGTCCGTGTACTGGAAGCGATCCTCGCGGAGCAAGCTGATGCCGCGCCTGAGCCGCAGGGGCGTGGCGAACAACGGTCCCGCATGGCTCAACGTGTGGAATTCACCCTGCTCGCCGCAGGGATCGCAGGCGGCCGGCAACGCGTCGAGCAGGGCGGCATCGAAGTCGCGACCGGCAAAGCCGGCATCGAGCTGGGTGGTGTCGACGCAGGTCAGGACGGCGCGGTGGCCGGCGGCGACGAAACGGCGGGCAAGGCCGGTGGTGTCCTCGCCCCAAAGCGGGAACACGCCGTGCCAGCCGCAGCGCCGCAGCAGCGCCTCGCGCCAGGTGCGCACGTCGGCGAGGAACAGATCGCCGAAGGCGACCCGGTCGAGGCCGGGCCAGCGTTCGCGCGCCGTCGCCAGCGAGGCGGCGAATCCCGTTTCATAGCTGGCATTGGATGCCGGCCAGTCCAGTTCCGATTCGATCAGCGGCAGTCCCAGTGCTCGGGCCTGCGCCCGCAGCACGTCGCGGCGAATGCCGTGCATCGCGACGCGATCGAATGGTCGCGTGACCGTGGTCAGCAGGCCTGCGACGTGCCAATCCGGATCGGCGACCAGTCGTGCCAGTGCCATCAGGCAATCCTTGCCGCCGCTCCACGCCAGCAGCACGTCGCGCCGCGCGCGGTTCACGATCGCCGCCTGCGGGGTGCCGGAGCTTGCGGCGCGGCAGGCGGGCTCGGATGATCGAGCGCTTGACTCGGGCAACGGGACGCGGACATGGGCATCGGCTGGATCGTGTGGTGGCTGGGGTTGATCGTGGTCGGCGCGCTGGCGATCGCGCTGCCACTGCTGGCGGGCTTGCTGGCGGCACTGGTGATGGCGTGGGCCCTGATTCTCGGCGGCGTCCTGCAACTGGGTGGTGCCTGGCATCCGCAGCGCCTGCGCAGCCGCCTCTGGCATGTTCTGCTGGGACTGCTGTATCTCGCCAGCGGCCTGTATCTCGCCCTGGTCCCCGGGTTGGCGCTGGCCAGCCTGACCCTGTTGCTGGCGCTGGTGTTCTTCGTCGGCGGCATCATGCGTCTGATCGCCTGGAGCCGCCATCGCGACGTGGTCGGCGCCGGATGGCTGCTGGCGGATGGGTTGGTCACGCTGCTGCTGGGCCTGATGATCGGTTTCGGCTGGCCGGCAAGCAGCGTGTGGGCGCCGGGGACCCTGCTCGGCATCGCGCTGCTGTTCAACGGCGTCAGCGGCATGATGTTCACGCTGTCGTTGCGGCGCAACGGCCGGCTGCGGCTGTAGTCGCTCAGGCGACTCGCGGGCGTTCCAGCAGGCGTTCGATGTCGGCCGCCGGCATCGGGTGCGCGAACAGATAGCCCTGGCCTTCGTCGCACCCTGACTCCAGCAGGAACTGGCGCTGGGCTTCGGTTTCGATGCCTTCGGCGATCGGCTGCAGATTGAGGCTGGCGGCCAGCGCCAGGATCGCGCGGGTGATCGCGACGTCGTTGCTATCGTGAGGGATGCCGGCGACGAAGGATTGGTCGATCTTGATGTAGCGGATCGCCGGCAGCTTGAGGTAGGCCAGCGACGAGTAGCCGGTGCCGAAGTCGTCCACGGCCACCCCGACGCCGAGCGCGTGCAGGGCGCCCAGCGTCTGCTGGGTGCGCTCGCCGATGCGCAGGATCGCGCTCTCGGTGATCTCGATCATCAGCGTCGCCGGCGGACAGCGGTGCTTTTCCAGCGCCGCCTGCACGCGCTCGGCGAAACGGGGATGACGCAGATGGCTGGCCGAGATGTTGACCGCGATGCGAATCGGCGGCAGGCCAGCGTCAAGCCAGGCACGGCTCTGACGACAGGTCTCGTCCAGTACCCATTCGCCGATGGTACGGATCAGACCGAGATTCTCGGCCAGGGGAATGAATTCGGCCGGCGCGATCGAGCCGCGTTCGGCATTCTGCCAGCGCAGCAATGCCTCGACTGCGACCACGCGGCGGTCGTCCAGGCGCACGCTGGGCTGATAGGCGAGGCGGAACTCGCCGCGCGCCAGCGCCTGGCGCAGCTCGCCGGCCAGGGTCAGGCGGGTGCGTGCCGAGGCGTGCATCACCGGCGCGTAGTAGCGGAAGCTGTTGCGTTCGTCGGCCTTGGCGGCGTACATCGCCGCGTCGGCGTTGGCGATCAGCGTCGGCACGTCTTCGCCGTCGCGCGGGAAGCCGGCGATGCCGATGCTGGCGGAGAGAAACACCTCGTGCTCCAGCATCGGGTAGGGTTCACCCAGGGTCAGCAGCAGGTTGCGTGCGACCTGGGTCGATTCCTCGCGGTCGTGCACCTGGTCAAGCAGGATGGTGAACTCGTCGCCGCCGATGCGGCCGGCGAAATCGCCTTCGCGCAACTGGCTGTTGATGCGCTCGGCGACCATCGCCAGCAGGCGGTCGCCGAAGGCGTGGCCATAGCTGTCATTGACCGCCTTGAATCCGTCCAGATCGACGAACAACAGAGACAGCTGGCTGCCGCTGCGCGCCGCGCGGGCGATGGCCTCGCTGGCGTGCTGCTCGAAAGACTGCCTGTTGGCCAGTCCGGTCAGGGCATCGTGATGCGCCAGGTGTTCGAGGTGCTGCTGATAGCGGCGGCGCTCGGAGATGTCGCTGAACACCGCGACGTAGCGCTGCACGGCACCGTTGCGATCGCGAATGGCGCTGATGCTCAGCCATTCGGGGTAGCGCTCGCCATTGCGTCGCAGGCTCCAGACTTCGCCGCGCCAGTGGCCGCTGCGGTCGACGGCTTCCCACAGATCCGCGGGCAGCGGCCGGCCGTCCTCCAGGCAGCGCCAGGCGGTGAAATCCAGGCCCGCCGCTTCGCCGCCGCTGTAACCGCTGATGTTGCGGCAGGCGGCGTTGACGGCCAGCACGCGATGCGCGCTGTCGGCGATGATCACGCCTTCGGCGATCGTGCCAAGGGCTTCGGCCGCGGTGCGCCGCTCCTGCTCAAGGCGCAGACGCTCGCTGAGGTCGTGGATGACCGCCATGCGCACCGCGTTGCCGGTCAGGCTGGCACCACTGCTGCGTACCTCCACCGGCACCGCGTTGCCATGTGCATCCAGCATCACCCGTTCGGCCCCGTCCGCAGGGCCGTCGGCCAGTTCGGCCAGCGCGCGGGTGCTGGTGCGTTGCGCGAACAGTCCGTCGAAGTCGGCCCCCAGCAGGCGATCCTGCGGAAAGCCGGTCAGCGCGATGGCGGCGCGATTGGCCTCGACGATGCGCCCGCTGCGTTCGTCGATCACCACGATGGCGTCCTCGGCGCCCTCGAGCAGGGTGCGGTAGCGCTCGTCGGAGCTGCGGATGCCCGCCAGCGTGCGGCGTGCGAAATAGAGCCAGATCAGCACCACCAGCGCCGAGGCGCCGACCACGGTCCAGAACAGGATGCTGGCCAGCCAGGCTGCGCCCAGCGCGATGCTGCGCGAGAAGACATTGGTCAGCGGGCCGACGGCGTTGTTGATCACGAGGATGCGCTGCGCCTCGCGATCGAGCAGGGCGCGCGCAGGCTGAGGCTGGGCGTATTCGTGCTGCAGCCGCGTCGCGATCGCCGCGAGTTCATCCATGTACGGGTCGGTGGCGCGCCAGCTTTGCAGGGCATCGCGAACGAACGGCGCCGCGCCGACGTAGTGGATGATGAACATCGTCCCGGGGATGGCCGGTTTCAGAAAGGTGCCTTTCAGAAGGGCGCTCCTGGCCAGCACGTAATCGGGACGCGAAGTGGTCAGGGCGTTCCTTGCCAGGCGATCGGAATTGACGATGATCATGCCGCGCTGGAACAAGGTCAGATCGGCGGCGTCACCGCTGACCGCATACGCATAGAGATCGATGGTCGCCTGCTTCTGCGCCTTCGACCAGGTACTTTCGGCGTTGAGGATGCCGGCGACCGAAACCTGCAGCTGCAGCGCTACCCAGGTCAGCCACAGCACGAATGCCACGATGCCGATCAGGCCATAGATCAGCGGCCGCAGCCGTCTCGCGAGATCCGAAGACAGAAGGCTGCTGCGCATCTCCTGCACGACGGTGGCTCCCGGTCAGATCGCGGCAGCGGGCGGGATTGCCCGCCGCCGCAATTCGGTCGCCATGCGCGGCTCAGGCCGCCACGGAGACTGGCTTGCGCTCCACGCGCGCATGCTCGTAGCAATGATCAAGGCTCGCACGCATGTATGTGTAGGATTTGACAACGCACTGGCGCAGATGCTCCACGTCGCCCGGTGCCGGGTCATTTCCCTTGAGCGTGCAGACAATGTCAAGCGCTTCCCAAGGATGGGAATCATCATAGTCGGCATGCAGGGTCAGCCAGCGCATGGCCTTGGCGCGCACGCGGGCATCGAAGCCGTAGGCGTAGATATCGTCCTGGGTCACCAGGACGGCGCCTTCACCGGTGGTCCCCTCGACGGCGAAGTTGGTGGCGATGATGCCGGCGGCGAGGCTGTCGTTGTGACAGACCTGCCAGCACCAGTGGCTGAGCAGCTGGGTTTCCGGCGCGACCGCGCCGCGCATCACTTCGGCACGCGGCACACCTGCCGCATCCGCCCAGTCCAGCCAGTAATCGGCATGGTTCTGCTCGATACGGATATTGCGTACCAGCCAGCGCCGGGCCATCGTCTCGCCGCGGCTGCGACCGTAATGGGTCTTCAGCAGGCTCATGGCCATGTAGCGGGGGAACTGCTCGATCACCGGCCAGATGCCGGCCATGAAGTTGCGCATGGAAGCCGGATCGAGGCGGCCTTCGCGCATGTCGGGCCAAAGCGGGTGTGCGAGCACCTCGCGCTTGACCTCATCGCTCGATTGCATCAGATCCTGTGCCCACTGCGGATAGCTGGCAGGATCCTTCAAGGCTCCGGTACGGACGAAATCACGACTCATGACGGGTTCTCCAGGGGTGGCCCGGAGTCGTGATAACACAATTGTGAACGATTGTGTCGAGACGGCCTGGACGCTTGTGCAAGGCGTAATCCGCGACGCCAGGGCGGCAGCACCGGCAAGGCACGGACCGCTGCCGGCCCGCGCGGGGCAGGGCGTCTACGCCACCTGCCGCGACGAGCGCTTGCGGTCGTTCTCGGTGAGGTGCTTCTTGCGCAGGCGCACGGCCTTGGGCGTGACCTCGACCAGCTCGTCGTCCTCGATGAACTCCAGTGCCTGCTCGAGCGACATCTTCACCGGCGGCGTCAGCGAGACGTTCTCGTCCTTGCCGGCGGCGCGGATGTTGGTCATCTGCTTCTCGCGCAGCGCGTTCACCGTCAGATCGTTGTCCTTGGCGTGGATGCCGACCAGCTGGCCCTCGTAGATATCCTCGCCGGCGCCGATCAGCAGACGTCCGCGCTCCTGCAGGCTCATCAGTGCGTAGGGCGGCGCGCGGCCGGTGCCGTTGGAGATCATCACGCCATTGGGGCGCTTGGCGATCGCGCCTTCACCGCGCGGGCCGTAGTGGTCAAAGACATGAAACAGCAGGCCGGTGCCGGCGGTGATGGTGCGGAACTCGGTCTGGAAGCCGATCAGGCCGCGCGCCGGAATGATGTAGTCCAGGCGCACGCGGCCGCGTCCGTCGGGCTCCATGTTCTTGAGCTGGCCGCGGCGGTTGCCGAGGCGCTCCATCACGCCGCCCTGGTACTGCTCCTCCATGTCGACCACCAGCTGCTCGAACGGTTCGTGCAACACGCCGTCGACATCCTTGACGATCACCTCGGGACGCGAGACCGCCAGTTCATAGCCCTCGCGGCGCATGGTCTCGATCAGCACCGACAGATGCAGCTCGCCGCGACCGGAGACGCGGAACTTGTCGGGATCCTCGGTCTCCTCGACGCGCAGGGCGACGTTGTGCAGGATCTCGCGCATCAGGCGATCGCGGATCTGGCGGCTGGTGAGGAACCGGCCGGCCTTGCCCGCGAACGGTGAATTGTTGACCTGGAAGGTCATGCTGATGGTGGGCTCGTCCACCGTCATCACCGGCAGGCCTTCCGGCGCGGACGGATCGCACAGGGTATCGGAGATGGTCAGACCCTCGACGCCGGAGATGGCGACGATGTCGCCGGCCTCGGCGGTGGGGACCTCGCGGCGTTCCAGGCCCATGAAGCCCAGCACTTGCAGCACGCGCCCCGGGCGCTTCTTGCCGTCCTTGTCGACGACCGCAATCGGCATGTTGGTGCGCACGCTGCCGCGCTCGATGCGGCCGATGCCGATGAGACCGACGTAGCTCGAGTAGTCGAGCTGGCTGATGCGCATCTGGAAAGGGCCGTCGGGATCGACCTGCGGCGGTTTCACATGCTCCATGATCGCCTCGTACAGCGGCGTCATGTCGCCGTCGCGCACATCGGCGTTGAGTCCGGCGTAGCCGTGCAGGGCGGAGGCGTAGACCACCGGGAAATCGAGCTGCTCGTTGGTGGCGCCGAGACGATCGAACAGGTCGAAGGTGGCGTTGAGCACCCAGTCGGGCCGGGCGCCGGGGCGGTCGACCTTGTTGATCACCACGATCGGCCGGAAGCCCATCTGGAACGCCTTCTGGGTGACGAAGCGCGTTTGCGGCATCGGTCCGTCCATGGCGTCGACCAGCAGCAGCACCGAGTCGACCATGCTGAGCACGCGTTCGACTTCGCCGCCGAAGTCGGCATGTCCGGGGGTGTCGACGATGTTGATGCGATTGCCGCGCCAGGTGATCGCGGTGTTTTTGGCCAGGATGGTGATCCCGCGTTCCTTTTCCTGGTCGTTGGAATCCATCACCCGGTCAGGCACGACCGTGCGGGCGCTGAGCGTGCCCGACTGCTTGAGCAACTGGTCCACCAGCGTGGTCTTGCCGTGGTCGACGTGGGCCACGATGGCGATGTTGCGCAGGTTTTCAATCGACATGCGGCGTCACCCGGCCTTGCATCCGGGCGCCTGACAATGGAGTGGACTGCCGAGTATAGCGGGGCGCGAGGCCCGGCGGCCAAGGGCTGAACGGACCCGTCACGCCAACCGGGACTTGGTTAAGCGTTCAGCGAGTCCTCCGCGGCGCCTGGTTTTCAGACCAGTCCGGTCAGGGAATACACCGCGATCACCACGAACACGGCGGCGGTCTTGATCAGGGTGATGGCGAAAATATCGCGGTAGGACTGCCGGTGGGTCAGGCCGGTCACCGCCAGCAGGGTGATCACCGCGCCATTTTGCGGCAGCGTGTCCATGCCTCCCGAGGCCATCGCCGCCACGCGATGCAGTACCTCCATCGGAATGCCGGCGGCCCGCGCGTTGTGCACGAAAGTGTCAGCCATCGCCGCCAGGGCGATGCTCATGCCGCCCGAGGCCGAGCCGGTGATGCCGGCCAGCGCGGTCACCGAAACCGCTTCGTTGACCAGCGGATTGGGAATGGCCTGCAGGGCCTCGGCGGCCACGCGAAACCCCGGCAGCGCGGCGATCACCGCACCGAACCCATATTCCGAGGCGGTATTCATCGATGCCAGCAGCGCGCCGCCGACGGCGGCCTTGCTGCCTTCGGCGAAGCGGTGGCTGACCGGGCGCCAGGCAAACGCCAGCACGCAGGCGATGCCGAAGATCAGCGCGCCCTCGACCGCCCAGATGGCCGCCAGCTTGGACACCTCCTGCACCACCGGTTTCGCCTGGCCGATCACGGCGGGTACGAACGATTGCGTCGGGCCGTAGAGCCGCGGGATCAGGGTGGTGAGCGCGCCGTTGACGACGGCGACGCCGACCAGCGGCAGCACGGCGACCAGCGGATGTGCCAGCTGATCGCCGGCATGGAGTTCGGGTTCATTGCGCAGATCGCAGCCGTAGCCCTCGCCAGCGGCGCTGGCGCGCCGGCGCTGCCAGTCGAGGTAAGCCAGCCCGAGGGCCAGGATGAATATGGCGCCGATGCTGCCCAGCCACGGCGCGGCCCAGGTCGTGGTGTGGAAGAACGCCGTCGGGATGATGTTCTGGATCTGCGGTGTGCCGGGCAGTGCGTCCATGGTGAAGGTGAACGCGCCCAGCGCGATGGCGCCGGGGATCAGCCGCTTGGGGATCGCCGCCTGGCGAAAGAGCTCCGAGGCGAAGGGATACACGGCGAACACCACCACGAACAGCGACACGCCGCCGTAAGTCAGCAGCGCGCAGACCAGCACGATCGCCAGGATGGCGCGGCTGCGCCCGACCGCGCCGACGGTGGCGGCGACGATCGAGCGCGAAAATCCCGACAGCTCGATCAGCTTGCCGAACAGCGCACCCAGCAGGAACACCGGGAAGTACAGCTGCAGAAAGCCGACCATGCGATCCATGAACAGGCCGCTGAACATCGGCGCGACCAGCGCCGGCGCGGTCAGCAGGACCGCACCCAGGGCGGCGATCGGGGCAAACAGGATCACGCTGTGGCCGCGGTAGGCGGCGATCATGAGAAAGGCGAGGGCGGCCAGAACGATCAGCAGGGCCATGCGCGAATGTCCGGGCGTCGGCAGGGACGCGTAGACGCAGTATCGGCAGCCCGTCCGCCCGCAGCCCACTGTACGAAAGTACAAGCGTGCATTGCCCGTGCATGGCCTAGGCTGCCGACGCCGCACCATCGGGGCGCGAGTCGGGGGGAACCACCATGAAGCAGCGTCAACTGTCGGTTGCGATCACCATCGCTCTGGGCTGGGCGGTCGGTCCCAGTGTCGTTCACGCGGCGGCGGCGGTTGCGCAGGATGCGCCGGCGGCGAAAGCCGTGCAGCCTGCCGTTCCGCCCCGGAGCGCCGTGACCAATCTCGAAACCATCAAGGTCACCGCGCGGCGCTATCAGGAAACCCTGCAGGACGTGCCGATCGCGGTCACCGCGTTCACCGCGCGCTCGCTTTACGACCAGAACGTGCAGGACCTCAGCGATCTGCAGGGCAAGGTGCCCAACCTGCAGATCTACGCGGCGCGCGGCTCCAACACCACGCTGACCGCCTACATCCGCGGCATCGGCCAGGGCGATCCGACCTGGGGCTTCGATCCGGCCGTCGGCATCTATCTCGACGATGTCTACCTTGCGCGCCCGCAGGGTGCGCTGCTGGACGTGTTCGACGTCGAGCGCATCGAGGTACTGCGCGGCCCGCAGGGCACGCTGTACGGCAAGAACACCATCGGCGGCGCGATCAAGTACATCTCGCGGCCGCTGCCGCTCAAGGCCGAGGGCTCGGTGGACGTGACCCTGGGCACGCACGGCGAGAAGGACGTCAAGGCGTCGTACGGCAACGCCAGCGCGGACGGCGTCTGGCGCATGCGCGCGGCGGCGGCCACCCTGCACAACGACGGCTACGGCCACGATCTGCTCACCGGCAGCGAGAACAGCAACACTGACACCAACGCCGCGCGCGTGACCGTCGGTTTCTTTCCCAACGCCCGATTCAACGTCCAGTTCGAGGTCGACGGCCTGTCCGACCACTCCAACCCGCGCGGTGCCCAGCGCCTGATCGTCAACAAGTTCGATCCCGCCCGGACGCCGCCGCTGGCCAATCCCTTCGACACGCAGAGCGGCATGCCGCCGGTCAATCTGACCAACATGCATGGCGCCGCGCTGACCCTTCACTACACGCCGGAAGGAAACTGGGAATACAAGTCGATCACCGCCTACCGCGGCTCGGGTACCAACACCAACATCGACTTCGACACGCTTCCGCAGTCGGTGGCCGACGTCAATGCCACCTACCACGATCACCAGTTCAGCCAGGAGTTCCAGGCGCTGTACGACAACGGCGACAAGCTGCATGGCGTGATGGGCCTGTATTACTTCGACGGCGCGGCCTCCGGGCGCATCAAGAACGTGTTCCTCGGCTTTCCGCCGTACACGGCGCTGGGCTACGCAACCTACGCCAGCACCGGCGGCAGCATGGACACGCGCAGCGTCGCCGCCTACGCCGACTACAGTTACCAGTTCGATCCGCGTTGGAGCCTCGATCTCGGCGCGCGTCTGACCCACGAGACCAAGACCGCGCTGATCCAGAATTACGCCTATCCCGATCCGGGCTTCGCCACCCCCTCGGCCACGCTGGCCGATTTCCGCGGCTCGACCTCGTCGAACAATCTTTCGCCCAAGGTGACCCTCGGCTACAAGGCCAGCGATCAGGTCAACCTCTACGCCACCGTCAGCACCGGCTACCACTCCGGCGGCTACAACATCCGCGCCAACTGTGCGCTGATCCCGCAGTCGTGCCAGCCGATCAAGGACGAAAAAGTGGTGGCCTACGAGCTGGGCAGCAAGATGTCGTTCTTCGACGGCAAGCTGATGATGAACACCGCACTGTTCCACACGATCTACAGCGATATCCAGCTCTCGGTGTTCACGTCCTATACCCAGCCCAATGGCCAGCAGGGCTTCTTCGGCAACTTCACCAATGCCGGCAAGGGCCACGTCGACGGCTTCGAGGAAGAGTTCGCCTGGCAGCCGGCTGCGACCTGGACGCTCAGCGGCAACGTCGCCTACCTGCACACCAAGTACACACAGTTCCTCAACGGCGGCGTCAACGTCGCCAGCAGCCAGAAATTCACCAACGCGCCGAAATGGTCGGGCGGCCTGACGCTGTGGAAGCACTTTCCGCTGGCCGACGGCGGCGAAGTCGTGGCGCGGCTCAACGCCAGCTACCAGACCAAGGTCTATCCGGAGACCACGCTCAGCGAACTGATCGCGCAGCCGGGCTATGGCCTGGTCAACGCCGGACTGATTTGGCGTACCGGCGGGCCGTGGACCTTCAGCCTGCAGGGCAGCAACCTGACCAACAAGGTCTATCGCACCACCGGCTACAACATCGGCGTGCTCGGCATCATCACCGGTTTCGACGGGCCGCCGCGGATGGTCACCGCCAGCGCGCTGTACCGCTTCCAGTAGGGGCAGCAGGCGCGGCCGTGTCCGAGACCGTCGGCACGCCGCGCGTCGCGCCCTCCCCGTGCGCGGCTACCATGCGATGACCGCGCCACTCGGGGGAGCCGCCAGCGTGCCGTCAGATCTGTGGGTCGCCTTTGCCGGTCTGCTGTGGCTGGGGGCGCTGTTTGCGGTCGCGCGCTACGGCGAGCGCAACCCGCGCGCGCTGGGCGGGGCGTGGCCGGTCGTCTATGCGCTGTCGCTGGCGGTGTACTGCACGTCGTGGACGTTCTACGGCACGATCACGCAGGCGGTGCGCTCGGGCTGGTGGCTGCCGCCGACCTTCGTCGGCACCATCCTGCTCTATGCGTTTGCCGCCGGCCTGCTGATGCGGATGGTGCGGCTGGCGCGCAAGTCCAACGCCAGTTCGGTCGCCGACCTGATCGCCAGCCGGCTGGGCCATCACGCCGGCCTGGCCGCGCTGGTGACCGCGGTCGCCGTGATGGGCACGGTGCCGTACCTGGCGCTGCAGCTCAAGGCGGTGACCATGAGCTTCGCCATGTTCAGGCTGCGCGATAGCGCCGCCACGGTGACGCCGTGGCATGACAGTGCGCTTTACGTGGCGCTGGCGATGGCGCTGTTTGCCATGCTGTTCGGTACGCGGCGGTCGTCGGCGGTCAGCCACAACCGTGGTCTGGTGCTGGCGATGGCCTTCGATTCGGCCTTCAAGCTGCTGTCCCTGCTGGTGGTCGGGCTGGTGGTGCTGCAGCCAGCCGACGTCGTCGGCGCGCTCACCGCCAAACCGCGCGATGCCTCGGGGTTTCCGGCGCTGGTGCTGATGGGTGCGCTGGCGATGTTCACCCTGCCGCACCAGTTCCACATCGGCATCGTCGAATGCCGCGACGCGCGTCATGTGCGCACTGCGCGCTGGCTGTTTCCGCTGTACATGGTGCTGATCGCGCTGCCGATCCTGCCGCTGGCCGAAGCCGGTCGCGCGGCCTTCGCGGGACAGGGGGTGTCGTCGGACCTCTACATGCTGGCGTTGCCGCTGGCGCGCGGCGAGCACGCGGTGGCGGTGCTGGCGTTTCTGGGCGGATTGAGCGCTGCCGCCAGCATGGTGGTGGTGGCGACGCTGGCGCTGAGCCTGATGATCGGCCATCACTGGATCGCGCCGCTGCGCCTGCGTGCCGGCTGGGGACAAGCCGAGCCGCACGATCTGCGGCCGCAGGTGTTGCGCCAGCGCCGCGTGGCGATCCTGGCGGTGGTACTGCTGGCATGGGTGTATTCGCGACTGCTGGCCGGCAACGAGGCACTGGCCGACATCGGCGCACTCGCGTTCTCGGCGCTGGCCGGACTGGCGCCGGCAGTGCTGGTGGCGGTGTACCGGCCGCGCGTCGGGCCGCGTGCCGTGGCGGCGGGACTGGCGATCGGAACGCTGCTATGGGGCTATCTGCTGCTGCCGCAGCTGGCTGGCCTGGATCTCGCCGCGCTCGGCCCGCTGGCGCCGCAGCGCCTGTTCGGTCTGCTCGACTGGAGCCCGCTGGCGCGCGCCGTCACGCTCGGTCTGCTGGCCAATCTGGCGACGATCGTCATGGCGCAACGCACGCGCTGGGGCCGGCGCTGGAATCGCCCGCGCGGACAGCCGCTGTCGATCGCGCAACTGCGCGCGTTGGCGGCGCGGTTCCTGCCGCGCGAACGCGTGCTCGAACTGCTGCAGGATGCCGATGACTCCGCCGAAGTGGCGCCTGCGGCGCTGGCCGCCGTCGAGCACGAGCTGGCTGCAGTGATCGGCGCCGCATCGGCGCGGCTGCTGGTCGAGACGGCCCGCCGCGACCGCAGCGGACGGCTGGCAGCGGTGGCGGCGATCGTTGACGAGGCGACCCACGACTTGCGCTTCAACCAGCGCGTGTTGGGCGCGGCGCTGGAGAACATGAGTCAGGGCATCTGCGTGGTGGACGCCGAACTGCAGGTCGTTGCCTGGAACCGCCGCTATGCCGAAATGTTCGCCTATCCCGAAGGGCTGCTGGCGGTGGGAAGGCCGATCTCCGGGCTGATCGGCTGCAACCTCGAACGCGGATTTGCCGGAGCCGGCATGGTTGCGGAGCGGCTGCAGCGGCGCATCGCCTTCATGCGCGAAGGGCGCCCGCATGTGTCCGAACGCCGCTTCCCGGACGGCAGCGTGGTCGAGGTGCGCGGCAACCCGATGCCGGGCGGCGGCTACGTGGCGACGTTCACGGACGTCACCGCGTTTCGCGAGGCCGAGCGCGCGCTGATCCGCGTCAACGAGACGCTGGAGCAGCGCGTGGCCGAACGCACCGCCGAGCTGCATCAGGCCACGCTGACCGCGCAGCGCGCCGACGCAGCGAAGTCGCGGTTTCTGGCGGCGGTCAGCCACGACCTGTTGCAGCCGCTGCATGCGGCGCAGCTGTTCGCGCACGCGCTGGTCGAGCGCATGAACCGCACCGATGCGTCGGATCTGCTCGAACATCTGCAGGGCGCGCTGGCCTCCACCGAGAGCCTGCTGGCGGATCTGCTCGATATCGCCCGCCTCGACGGCGGCCAGCTGGCGCCGCGCCTGCAGGATTTTCCGCTCGCCGAGGTGCTGGACCCGCTGGTCAAGGAATTCGGTGCGCTGGCGCAGGAGCGCGGCATGCGCCTGCAGGCCGCCGCCGCCGGCGTCTGGGTGCGCTCGGACCCGCGCATGCTGCGGCGGATCCTGCAGAACTTCCTGGCCAATGCGCTGCGCTACAGCGAGCGCGGGCGGGTGCTGATCGGCTGCCGTCGCAGCGCCGACGGCGTGCGCGTCGAGGTACTCGACACCGGGCCCGGCATCGGCGACGACGAGCGCGAGCGCATCTTCGACGAGTTCCACCGCGGTCGCGACGCGGTCGGGCAGGGCCTTGGTCTGGGATTGGCGATCGCCCAGCGCATGGCAGGATTGCTCGGGCATCGTCTCAGTCTGCGTTCGGTGCGCGGACGCGGCAGCGTGTTCGCCATCGCCTTGCCGCGCGCCCGGCCGGCGTCGCGGCCACTGCAGGAAGTGGCCGCGGTGCAGGGCCTGCTGCCCGGTGCTGCGCTGGTCGTCGACAACGACCGCGAGGCGCTGAGCGCAATGCGGGCGCTGCTGCAGGGTTGGGGCTGGCACGTCTGGGCCGCGAGCGACGCGGCGCAGGCGCTGGCGATCGGCTGCGATCCCGACATACTGCTGCTCGACTACCACCTCGACCTGGGCACGACCGGCCTGCAGTTGCTGGAGCGCCTACGCGAACGTCACGCCGCAGTGCCGGCGCTGATCATCACCGCCGACCGCGAGCAGGGCGTGCGCGACGCCGTGCGCGAGGCGGGTGCGAGCATCCTGTACAAGCCGATGAAGCCGCTGGCGTTGCGGCAGTTTCTGCAGCGGTTGCACCTTGCGCCGCGGATGCGCGTGCGGGCGTCGTGATCAGTCCCGTTCGCGGCCCCATGGGCCCAGTTCCAGCGTGCGCAGCATCACCCCGGCCTGGGTGCGGTTGCGCGCGCCGAGCTTTTCGAAGATCGCGCTGACGTGCGCCTTGACGGTGCGCTCCTGAATGGACAGGCGGTCGGCGATCTGTTTGTTGAGCAGTCCCTGAGCCAGCAGGCTGAGCACGCGGAACTGCTGCTCGGTCAGCGCCGACAGCCGCGCCGCCAGCTCGGCGTCGACCGGATCGGTCGCAGCCTCGGCCACCGCTGCGGCCAGCCGTGGCGGCACCCACTCGCCGCAGTCGAGCACGGCGCGAATGGCGGCCGCGATGTCCTGCGGCGCCGCGCTCTTGGGCACGAAACCGGAAGCGCCGTAGTCCAGCGTGCGCCGCACGATGCGCGGATCGTCCTGCGCCGAGATGACCAGCACCGCGACCGCCGGGAACTGCCCGCGCACCGCCACCAGTCCGGTCAGGCCGCGGCTGTCGGGCAGATGCAGGTCGAGCAGCACCAGGTCAGTGTCCGGCGGCGTGCCCAGATGCTGCAGAGTGCCGGCGAGATCGACCGCTTCGCTGACGGCAACGTCCGGCATCGCGGTCAGTGCCGCCTGGCGCAGAGCGGCGCGGAACAGAGGGTGATCGTCTACGATCAGCAGCGTCGACATCGGCTCTGGCGTCCTCGGGTCAGCCGGCGGTCGCGCATGGCGCGCGATCGTTCGGCCGCCGTGGCTGATGGGCGCGAGCTTAGCCGAGCCCCGTCTGCACCGCAGTGGACCTTCGTACGATGGCCGGCGTCGACGGAGCTGCTAGATTCCGATCCATGAGGCGCATTGCGATTCCGCTCGTCCTGCCGTGGCTGCTGGCGCTGATGCCAGTCTGTGCGGACGCCAGCGCCGGGAGTATGGACGTGGATTTTCTGATCAGCCCCGTGCGCGAGACCGTGCATCGCCGGAACGACGATCTGCTCAGCGCCGGGCTCGGCCTCGCGGGCCTGCGCGGCGCGCCGGCTGCGTTCGCCGATCCCGCGCAGCCGACGCCGGCGGAGCTGCGCCGGCGCGCGATCCAGATGAGCTGGAAGGGCATCGCCGATCTCGGACCGCTGGGCGGCTACGGCAGCGTCTATGGCGCCGTGCCCGACGTGCCGGGGCGCGAGTATCAGGCCCTGGCGCGCAGACCCGGCGCGCACGCTCCGCATCGCGTGCTGGTACAGGTGCCGGACGCCTACGACGCCAGGGCGCGCTGCCTGGTGGTCACGGCCTCGTCGGGCTCGCGCGGCGTCTACGGTTCGATCGCTCTGGCCGGTGCCTGGGGCCTGCCGCGCGGCTGCGCGGTGGCCTATACCGACAAGGGCACCGGCAGCGACTATTTCGACACCGCCGACGCGACCGGCGTCACGCTGGACGGCACGCGCGCCAGGGCCGGCACGGCACCGCTCGCGTTCCAGCCCGGGTACGACACGCCCGACGACGGCATCGCGATCAAGCACGCTCACTCGGGTGACAACCCCGAGGCCGACTGGGGTCGCGACGTGCTGCAGGCCGCGGCGTTCGGTCTGGCGATGCTCGACCGCGCCTTACCGGCGCAGGCGCCGTTCACGGCCGCGAACACGCGCATCATCGCCACCGGCCTGTCGAACGGCGGCGGTGCGGTGCTGCAGGCGGCCGGCCTCGACGACGCGCACGTGCTTGACGCGGTGGTGGCGCTGGAACCCAACGTCAACACGCCCGGTCACGGTCGCGCGCTCTACGACTACGCGACCGAGGCGGCGTGGCTGATGCCCTGTGCGCTGGCCGCGGCACGCTTCAACGCCACGCCGCTGGCGCGCCTGCCGGACGGCACGCTGCCGCCGATCTCGCTCGCGCGCTGCGCCACACTGAGTGCCGCGGGCACGGTTCAAGGCGGCACGCTCGCGGCGCAAGCGGGGCAGGCGCTGGCGATGCTGCACGCCTCGGGCTGGGCCGATGACGCGATCGCCACCGCGGCGAGTTCGGTCGCATTCGATCTCTGGCGTGCCATCGCGATCACCTACGCCTCGTCGTATCTGCGCGCCGGTGTCGGTGCCATGCCCTGCGGTTACGGTTTCGTCTTGGCGGTGCCGCCCAACGAAAACGCGGCGGCGGTGCGCGCGGCGTGGTCGGCCGATGCCGCCGGCATCCCGCCCGGCTCGGGCGTGGTCATCCGCGATGCGCTCGCGTCCGGTGCGGATGCGGCCGCCCCCGGCCTGCGTTGCCTGCGCGAGCTGTGGACCGGCGACGCAGCCGATGCCCGGCGTCTGCACGCGTCGGTTGCGGCGACGGCGGCGCGACTGCCGCGTCGCGACCTGCCGATCTGGGTGATTCACGGCGCCGCCGACGGCCTGCTGCCGCCGGCCTTCAGCTCGCAGCCCTATGTCGACTGGCTGCGTGCTGCGGGACGCCAGCCGCTGTTCTGGTGGGTACCCTATGCCCAGCACTTCGACGCGTTCCTGCCGCTGCCCGGTTTCGGCGACCGGCACGTGCCGCTGCTGCCCTACGGCTATCGCGCGCTGGATCGGGTGTTCGACCACCTGCTGCTGGGCACGCCGCTGACTCAGCCGCCGCAGCCGCACGCGCGGCCGCGCGGGCCGGGGTCGCTCAGCCGCAGGAATCTGGGTTGGCCGGCGGACGGCTGACAGCGGCGCGGCTTGCGGCTACCGTGCGCGTTCTCACCCGTCACGGACCGCCCGCATGACCCTCACCGCCACCTTCAACACCGCCCGCGGCCCGATCCGGCTGCGCCTGTTCGCCGATCAGGCTCCGGTCACCGTGGCCAGCTTCGTCAATCTGGTGCGGCGCGGCTATTACGATGGCCTCAGCTTCCACCGCGTGATCCCCGACTTCATGATCCAGGGCGGCTGCCCCGACGGCGACGGCCGCGGTGGCCCGGGCTACCGCTTCGAGAACGAATGCCGCAAGGACCTCGGCCACGACCGCCCCGGCGTGCTGTCGATGGCCAACGCCGGCCCCGGCACCAACGGCAGCCAGTTCTTCATCACCCACGTCGCCACGCCGTGGCTGGACGGCAAGCACACCGTGTTCGGCGAAGTGGTCGGCGCCGCCGATCAGACGGTGGTGGACGCCATCCGCGGCGGCGACCGCATCGAATCCGTCACCGTCGACGGCGACGCGGACGCGCTGCTGGCCGCGCAGGCCGCGCGCGTCGCCGAGTGGAACGCGGTGCTCGACGCGCGCTGAGCGGAAGTGCCCGGAGCCAAGCGCCTCGATGGCTCCACGAGGCGCTCATTCATTGGAGTTTTTCGACCCGGCGCGCGATCCGCGCAAGATCGAATGGAACCAGCCCGGGAGGGCGAGCCCGATCGCGACAACCGAAATGCCGGTTGCAGCCAAGCCATTGAAATTTGCGCTGGGAAACGTCATGGGCCCATCCCCGCTGGGATTGAACACATCCATGGCAATGCTTGAACTGATGCACGGTGGTCGCGCCGGACGCCTTGGTCTTGGCCTGTGCTTTGGCGACGGCCGGTCGGTTGACCTTGGCGGTAGGTGCCGCGGGCGCCGCCGCAAACCACGGCTGCAACCGCATGCGTCCGTGCTCGCATGCGTCGTCGTCGAGCGTCACGTGGGGGGCATGGCTGCGCGGGTTGCTGATCAGGCTCTTGGCGTGCAGCCGGTCCGGCGCGTCCGGGTTCGGGGACTTCCGGGCACGATGACGCCGTGATCGTCGAAGGCGCTGGCCCGCAGCAGGGCCAGGACGACGTCGTCGATCCGATCGGTGTCGAAGCGGTCGTTCATGACGGTATGCGTGGTGTTCGAAACGCCACCCCTGCCATTTGCGCCTCGCGCGCTCAGGCCGCGAAGCGGCGCCAGCCCTTCGAGATGGCGGGAGCGGTCCACGAGCGGGGTCCGTGCAGCGACATCCGAAGGTGCGGCCGGCCGACCTGTCGCGCCCGACGCGCACCGGGCCGCCGCCGGGTGCGTGATAACATTCGCGTTTTCCACCGTGCGAGAGTCCCCATGCTCAAGCTCGCTCAGCGCATGAGCCGCGCCAAGCCCAGCGCGATCATGGTGATCGCCGAAAAGGCCAGGAAACTCAAGGCTGAAGGACGCGACATCGTCAACTTCTCGATCGGCGTGCCCAATTTCCTGCCCGGGCCGCACGTCTACGAGGCCGCGCGCAAGGCGCTGGACGCCGACACCGGCCAGTATGGTTCCAATCGCGGACGCGACGATCTGCTCGATGCCTTCATCGCGCATCTGGCGCGCGCCGGCCTGCCCGGCTACCGGCGCGAGCACATCGCGGTCGGCGTCGGCGCCAAGCAGGTAATCTACAACCTGGCCGAGGCGCTGCTGGACGAGGGCGACGAGATCGCCTTCCCCACGCCGTACTGGACCAGCTATCTCGATATCGCCGACATCGTCGGCGCCAAGGTCAAGCTGCTGCCGTGTCCCCCGGCGCAGCACTACAAGCTGACCCCGGACCAGCTCGACGCGGCGATCACGCCGGCGACCCGGGTGTTCCTGTTCAACAACCCGTCCAATCCGACCGGCATGGTCTACACGCGCGAGGAGATCGCCGCGCTGGCGTCGGTGCTGGTGCGCAAGCCGGACACCTGGATCCTCACCGACGACATCTACCACCGCATGGTGTTCGACGGTCTGGGCTACCACAACTTCGTGCATTCGCGGCCGGAGCTGCGCGAACGCACGATCTTCATCGACTCGCTGTCGAAGACCTACGGCATGCCGGGCTGGCGCGTGGGCTTCATGGCCGGGCCGGCCGAGGTGGCCAAGGCCGTGGTCACGCTCAACTCCAACCACATCACCAACATCCCCGAGATCACCACCGCCGCGGCGGTCGCCGCGTTCAGCGGCCCGCAGGATGTGACCGAACGCCAGTGTGCCGATTTCGCGCAGCGGCGCGATCGCGTGGCGGCGGCCCTGACGGCGATTCCGGGCGTGTCGTGCCCGCGGCCGCAGGGTGCGTTCTACGCGTTTCCGGACATCTCGACCGCGTTCGGCAGGCGTCACGGCAGCATGCGCATCGACAACGACGTCGATTTCTGCGCGGCGTTGCTGGAGTCCAAGGGCGTGGCCTGCGTACCCGGTTCGGCGTTCGGCGAACCGCGCGCGCTGCGCATTTCCTATACCTGTCCGCTGGCGCAGCTCGATGCCGGGCTCAAGCGCATCCAGGAGTTTTTCGCTGAGCTGGATTGAGCGGGTAGCCGGAGAGGCCGTACGGCGCTGGGCAGTCCCGGCCGCCGATTGCCGCTTCCGTCTGCAGTCATCCCCATTTCCCAAGCGGAGTCTCTCCCATGAAATCCCCCGTCCGCGTTGCCGTCACCGGCGCAGCCGGCCAGATCGGTTATGCCCTGTTGTTTCGCATCGCCGCCGGCGACATGCTCGGCCCCGACCAACCGGTGATCCTGCACCTGCTCGAGATCACGCCGGCGTTGCCGGCGCTGCAGGGCGTGGTGATGGAGCTCAACGACTGCGCGTTCCCGCTGCTGCGCGGCATCGTCGCCACCGATGACGCCAACATCGCGTTCAAGGACGTCGATTTCGCGCTGCTGGTCGGCTCGCGGCCGCGCGGGCCGGGCATGGAACGCAAGGATCTGCTTGAGATCAACGGCGGCATCTTCGCACCGCAGGGGCGGGCGCTGAACGCGAACGCCAAACGCACGGTCAAGGTGCTGGTGGTCGGCAACCCGGCCAATACCAATGCGCTGATTGCGCAGGCCAGCGCGCCCGACCTCGATCCGAAGTGTTTCACCGCGATGGTACGACTCGATCACAATCGCGCGCTGTCGCAACTTGCGGAAAAAACCGGTGCGCACACCACCGACATCCGCAGGGTGACGGTGTGGGGCAATCACAGCTCGACGCAGTACCCCGATCTGCACCACGCGGCGGTGGACGGCAAGCCGGCGCTGTCGCTGGTGGATGCGGCCTGGTACGAAAAGGAGTTCATTCCCGTCGTGCAGCAGCGCGGTGCGGCCATCATCAAGGCGCGCGGTGCATCGTCTGCGGCCAGTGCCGCCGGTGCCGCGATCGATCACATGCGCAGTTGGGTGCTGGGCACGGCGGATGGCGACTGGGTATCGATGTCGGTGCCGTCCGATGGCAGCTACGGCATCGCGCCGGGGCTGATCTTCGGTTACCCCGTCACCTGCAAGGGCGGCAAGTACAGCATCGTGCAGGGCCTGGAGATCAACGCCTTCTCGCGTGCACGCATTGCCGCCACCGAGAAGGAACTGCGCGAAGAGCGCGCCGGCGTCGAGCACCTGTTCGGCCAGCGCTGAATCCGCTGCATGCATGGGTGAGCGACAAGGGCGGCCTCGGCCGCCCTTGGTATGTAGGCACCCGCGGCCTCGGCCGCCCTTGGCATGTAGGCACCCGCGGCCTCGGCCGCCCTTGGCATGTAGGCACCCGCGGCCTCGGCCGCCCTTGGCATGTGGGGCACCCGCGGCTCCGGCTGCCCTTCTTCACGGGCCGGATCGCTCGCGACGATGCGCCGCTTCGACCATGGTCGCACCGCGCGCGCGGTGCGCCTGCTCTAGGCTGGTCATCAGCCGATAGCGGAGCGTCCGCGATGCGCTACGAGGAACTGTATCGCCGTTCGATCGAGCAGCCCGAAGCGTTCTGGGCCGAGGAGGCGTGCGCGATCCACTGGCACCGCCCGCCCGAACGCATCCTCGATTACGCCGATCCGCCGTTTCGTTCGTGGTTCGTCGGCGGCGAAACCAACCTCTGCTACAACGCCGTCGACCGGCATCTGGCCGCGCGCCCGGACCAGCCGGCGCTGGTGGCGATCTCGACCGAGACCGGCGTAACCCGCAACGTCACTTATCGCGAGCTGCACCGCGAGGTGAATACCTTTGCGGCGACGCTGCTGGAGCTGGGCGTCGGCCGCGGTGACCGCGTGGTGATCTACATGCCGAACATGGCCGAGGCGGTGTTTGCCATGCTGGCCTGCGCGCGCATCGGCGCGATCCACTCGGTGGTGTTCGGCGGCTTTGCCGCACACAACCTCGCGCTGCGCATCGATGACGCGCAGCCGAGCGCTGGAGGAGATCAAGCGCGCGCTGGTGCGCGGACCGGAGTGGCACGCGTAAGCCGCCACACGCGAACGGACGCGGGCGCGGGGCAGGATGCGAGTCAGATCGGCTA
>JAGWPB010000092.1 GCA_028870665.1 Lysobacteraceae bacterium | reverse complement strand
GATCGGCGCGCCCCGCAGGCGGCCGCGAACCCGCGCAGCGGGCGCGACCGCAGGGGGAACGTTTCTTTGGCCCCTTTCTTTCAAAAGAAAGGGGCCCGCTCGGCGGCAGCCGAGCGGAACCAGGCGGTGTGCCGGTGTCGCAGGCGCAGCCAGATGTTTCGCTGCGCAGACCCTTCGCTGTGCTCAGCAACTGTCTTGATCAGGCCATGGCGTGGTTCTCGCGGAGGGCATCGCGCATGCGTGCGTTGAGGATCACCAGCAGCTTGCGCATGCAGGCCACCAGCGCCACCTTGGCCGCCTTGCCGCGCGCACGCAGACGTTGATAGAGCTCGCGCAATCGCGGCTCATGGCGGACGCCGACCAGGGCCGCCATGTACAGGGCGCTGCGCGCCACGCAACCGGGCGCAACCGGGCGGTGTTCCGGCGATCGGCGGCCATCGTGAGACGCTTGCCGGCGTCTGGCATGCGCAATGCGTGCTAGGCGCCGCCGGCAACGGGGCGGATAATCGGCGGTCCCCGCCCCCGTCGATGCGTGCATGGACTTCCACCCCGGTCAACGCTGGATCTCCACCGCCGAACCCGAACTCGGCCTCGGAGCCGTGCTGCGTGTCGAAGGCCGCGGGGTGCAGGTGCTGTTCGCCAAGGCCGGCGTGCTGCGCCAGTACGCGCAGGAATCGGCGCCGCTGGCGCGCGCGGAATTCCGCCCCGGCCAGCGCGTCGCCGGCAAGGGCCGTGCCTTCCTGGTCGAGCGCGTCGAGATCCGCGACCGCCTGCTGATCTATGCCGGCGACGGCAAGGAGATGAGCGAAGGCGAGCTCGATGACGAGCAGGCCGTTTCGCAGGCCGACGAGCGCCTGATCGCCGGGCGCGTCGATGCGCCGGCCGCATTCGACTTCCGCCTCGAAGCGCTCAACCGTCGCGCTGCCGCACGGCGCTCGCCCGCCTGGGGCGTTGCCGCGGCACGCGTGGACCTGGTCCCGCACCAGCTGCGCGTGGCCGAGGCCGCGATCGCACGCCGCGCGCCGCGCCTGCTGCTGGCCGACGAGGTCGGCCTGGGCAAGACCATCGAGGCCGGCCTGATCATGGCCCGCCTGCTCGCCGCCGGGCGCGCCCGGCGCGTGCTGGTGCTGCTGCCCGACAGCCTGGTGCACCAGTGGTTCATCGAACTGCTGCGCCGCTTCAACCTCGCTTTCGCGCTGTACGACGAGGAACGCTGCGAGGCGATCGAGATGGCCGGCGACGGTCGCAACCCGTTCGAGGACGAGCAGCTGGCAATCGTGCCGCTGGGTCTGCTGGAAGGCTCCGCGCGGCGTGCGCAACAGGCCGAGGCGGCCGGCTGGGATCTGCTGGTGGTGGACGAGGCGCATCACCTCGAATGGGCACCCGGCGCAGCCAGCCCGCGCTACGCGCTGGTCGAGCGCCTGGCGCTACGCACGCCGGGCGTGATCCTGCTGACCGCCACACCCGAGCAGCTGGGTCGCAGCGGCCATTTCGCGCGCTTGCGCCTGCTCGATCCGGCACGCTACGCGGACTTCGACGCCTACCTCGCCGAGGCCGATGGCTATCGCGCGCTGTCGGCGCTGGCCGAGCAGCTGCCGGCACGCGCGCCGCTGGATGCCGCGCAGCGCACTGCGCTGGCGAATCGGCTGGCCGATGACGGCGCCGCCCGTGCCGCACTGGAGGCCTATCCCGACCCGGTCGCCGCCGACGCTCTGCTCGACGCGCTGGTGGATCGCCACGGTACCGGCCGGGTGATGCTGCGCAATCGCCGCGCGGCGGTCGGCGGATTCCCGGTGCGGGTGCCGGCGCTCGAGGTGGTGAACGCCGATCTCGACGAGTCGCGCCGGCAGCCGCTGCTGGCCGAGTTTCTCGCCGACTTGCAGACGCCGGCGCCGGCGCACGCTTTCGACTACTCCGACGACGCGCGGCTGCCGTGGCTACTGGGTTTGCTGGAGGCGCATCCGCGCGACAAGTTCCTGCTGATCGCGCGCAGCGAGGCCAAGGTGCTGGCCCTGGAGGAAGCGCTGCGTACGCGCACCGGCGTCGGCATCGCGCGCTTCCATGAAAGTCTCAGTATCGTCCAGCGCGACCGCAACGCCGCCTGGTTCGCGGCAGCGGCCGGCGCGCGCCTGCTGCTGTGTTCGGAGATCGGCTCCGAGGGCCGCAACTTCCAGTTCGCGCACCGCCTGGTGCTGTGGGACCTGCCGCTCGACCCGGACTTGCTGGAGCAACGCATCGGCCGCCTCGACCGCATCGGCCAGCAACATCCGATCATCCTGCACCACCATGTGCTGCGCGGAACGGCGCAACATGCACTGGCGCGCTGGCATGCCGAGGGCGTGGACGGCCTGAACCACAGCCCGGCCGACGGCCGCGAGCTGCTGCGGCGTTTCGGCAGCACCCTGGTCGAGCTGGCGGTGGCGCACGCGCAGGGCGCGGTCGACGCCGATCAGGAGCTGGACGTGCTGATCGCCGAAACCGCCGCGGCGCATGCCGAGCTGGCTGCCGCGATCGCCGCCGGCCGTGATCGCCTGCTGGAACTTGCCGCCGCGCGCGTCGCACCCGCCGAAACCCTGCGCCACGCGCTGACCGGCGACGACGCCGATCGCGCCCGCAACGGTTTCGTGCTGCGCCTGCTCGAGCACTTCGGCGTGCATCACGAGGACCTCGACGGCGGCCGCGCGGTGCTGCTCGATCCCGAGTACCTGGTCACCGACGCCTTCCCCGGCCTCAGGGACGGACCGCAGCAGGCCACCTTCGAGCGCGCCACCGCGCTGGTGCGCGAAGAGTTGCCGCTGCTGCGTCTGGATCACCCGATGATCGCCGGCGCGCTCGACCTGCTGCTGTCCGGCGAGCAGGGCAATGCGGCGTTCCTGGTCGACGAAACGCTGCCGGCACGCACGGCGCTGCTGCAGACCGTGTTCCTGCTCGAGTGCGTGGCCGAACGCCGGCTGGACGTCGAGCGTTTCCTGCCGCCGACGCCGCTGACGCTGACGGTCGATACGCGCCTGCAGCCGCGGCCCGGCTTCGCGCCCTCGACGCAGGCGCTGACGCGCGCCGCCGAGCGGCCGGTCGATCCGGCACGCTATCGCAAGTTTCTGGCCAAACTGGTGCCGCCGATGCTGGAGCAGGCCACTCGCCTTGCCGCCGTCGAGGCCGCCGCCATGGCCGCAACGGCGCGGACGGCAATGCGCACACAACTCGATGGCGAACACGCGCGCCTGCAGGCGCTGCGCGCGGTCAACCCGGCGGTGACCACGGCTGAAGTCGAGGCCATCGCCGCCGAGCGCGCGGCGCTGGACGCCGCGCTGGCCGGCGCGCGGCCGCGGCTGGATGCGGTGCGCTTCGTGGTCAGCACCGATTTCCTGGTGCTGAAGTAGACCGCTCAGCGTGTCAGCCGGCGCCGTGGCTTGATCGGCAGCTTGCCGCGCCAGTACTGCAGCAGCAGAAAGCCGCCGGCCATGCCGCCGAGATGGGCAAAGTGCGCCACGCCGGCTTCGGTGCCGGTGACACCCAGCACCAGCTCGATCACGCCGTAGCCGGTGACGAACAGCCACGCCGGCATCGGGATCGGCGGAAACAGCAGCATGATGCGCGTGTGCGGATACATCATGCCGTAGGCCAGCAGCAGGCCGAAGATGCCGCCCGAGGCACCGATGGTCGGATAGAAGCCGCCGGTGAAATAGCGGATCACCAGCAGCTGCGCGATCGCCGCGATGATCGTGCAGACGAAGTAGTAGATCAGGAACTCGCGACCGCCGAGCAGGCGCTCGATCGGCCCTCCGAACATGAACAGCGCGAACATGTTGAAGAACAGATGCAGCAGGCCGCCGTGCAGGAAGGAAAAGGTCACCAGCTGCCAGATCTGGAAGCCGACCGTGATCGCGGAACCATCGCCGCCGATGAAGGTGCGGTGTCCCAGCGGCCACAGGGCAAGGTAGAGATCCAGCGTTGACCCGGTGACCATCTGCAGCAGATAGATCGCGACGCAGGCGATGATCAGGCCGCGGGTCATCGGCGGCAGGTCGAAGTACATGGCGGTTTCCGCTGCGACAGAGGGGATCAGGGTAACCCGCGCGCCCGGCGCCGTCAGCGCGGGCGTGTCGGCCTTGGACGCTGGGCGGCCGCACAAGTTCCACGCCGGCGCGAACCGGACACACCCGTGATGCTCAGCGTCGCGGGCGCCCCGGTGGCGCGGGCACGCGATGGGCGCGGAGCCGGCGGGGGCGGCAGGTCGTGCATGCCCTCGATCAGCGGGCAGCGCACCGCGCCGGTGTTGCACCGGCATTGCGTCACCAGGCCGGCGAGCAGCCGCTCGATCCGGCGCAGTTGCGCGATGCGCTCGCGCACGACGGCCAGCTTGCCTGCGGCCAGGGCCTCGGCCTCGTGGCAGTGCCGGCCATCGTCCAGGGCCAGCAATTCGGCCACTTCATCGAGCGTGAAGCCGAGCGTCTGGCTCTGCTTGATGAAGCGAATGCGGCGTGCGTCGTCATCGTCGTAGCGGCGAATCCCGCCCAGCGGCCTGGCGGGTTCGGCCAGCAAGCCCCGACGTTGATAAAAACGCACGCTCTCGACGTTGACGCCGGCCCGTTGGGCCAGGCGGCCGATGGTGAGGGTGGCGGCCATCTTGACTCCGTACCGAAGTACGGGACGAAGCTTAGCCCAATCCACCGCGGCGGCAGGAACCCGGCATGGCGCAACTCAACCCGCACAAGGGCATCCTCGCCGTCGGCGGCATTTCCGCGTTGCTGGCCTCGGCCTGTTGTCTGGGTCCGCTGCTGCTGGTCGGTCTTGGGCTGAGCGGCGCCTGGATCGGCAATCTGACCCGGCTGGAGCCGTATCGCCCGTATTTCCTCGCGGCAGCGGTGGTGGCGCTGGCGTTCGCCTGGCGGCGCATCTTCCGCCCTGCGGCGGCCTGCCAACCCGGCGCGGTGTGTGCCGTGCCGCGCGTCAGGAACGCCTACAAGATCCTGTTCGGGGTCGTGATCATGCTGGTGCTGATCGCGCTGGCATTTCCCTATGTGTTGCCCTGGTTCTACTGAGATGGAGGATTCACCGTGAACAAGTTCATTCCTGCCGCTGTCCTCGCGCTGGCTTTCTCCGCCCCGGCGTGGGCTGCCACGCAATCAGTGACCCTGTCCGTGCCCGGCATGACCTGCGGCGCCTGCCCGATCACCGTGCGTACCGCGCTCGACCGCGTGCCCGGCGTCAAGCACGTGGCGATCGCGGAGGCCGCAAGACAGGTCACGGTGACCTTCGATGACGCCCGGACCACCCCGGCGGCGTTGACCCGGGCGACCCGGGACGCCGGTTATCCGTCACAGATCGTCAAGGCGGTGGCTGCCAAATGACCAGCGTGCCGCTGCAGATCACCGGCATGACCTGCGAGCACTGCGCGCGCACGATCGAATCGGCCCTGCAGAGTGTCCCCGGGGTGCGCAGCGCGAGCGTGATCTACCCCGCAGGCGTCGCCGAAGTGACGGCCGATGCCAGCGTGAAAGTCGCCGCGCTGCTCGCCGCGGTGCGCGCCAGGGGCTACGCTGCCGAACTGCGCGGCGACGTGGCCCGCACGCTGCGCAGCGGCGGTGACGACACCCTGCATGTCGCCGTCATCGGCAGTGGCGGCGCCGCCATGGCGGCGGCGATCACCGCGGCTGAACGCGGCGCCCGGGTCACCCTGATCGAACGCGGCACGATCGGGGGCACCTGCGTCAACGTCGGCTGCGTGCCGTCCAAGATCATGATCCGCGCTGCCCACGTCGCGCACCTGCGCCGGACCAGCCCGTTCGACGCCGGTCTGTCGACCGCACCGCCCCGGGTGGACCGCAAGGCGCTGCTCGCGCAGCAGCAGGGTCGCGTGGAGGAGCTGCGCGCGGCGAAATACGAAGCCATCATCGCCGGCAATCCACGCATCAGCCTGCTGCAAGGCACGGCGCGATTCACGGATGCGCACACGCTCGCAGTCACCCTGCGCGACGGCGGTCAACAGCAGCTGGTCTTCGACCGCGCCCTGGTCGCTACCGGCGCGCGGCCGGCGCTGCCGGCGATTCGCGGCCTGCAGGACACACCGTACTGGACCTCCACCGATGCACTGGCCGGCGATGTCATTCCGCCGCGACTGCTGGTGATCGGAGCCTCGGTGGTGGCGGTCGAACTGGCGCAGGCCTGGGCCCGCCTGGGCAGCACGGTCACGATCATCGCCCGCAGCCGTCTGCTGGCGCACGAAGACCCGGCCATCGGCGAAGCCCTGCAGGCTATCTTCCGCGACGAGGGCATCACGGTACTCACGCAAACGCCGAGCCGGTCCATCGCCCATGCGGACGGCGTATTCGCCGTGCGCACCGACCGCGGCGAACTGCGCGGCGAGCGTCTGCTGGTCGCCGCCGGCCGCACCCCTAACACGGACGGACTCGGCCTCGAGGCCATCGGCGTTGCCACCGACGGCCATGGCTGCGTGCTCGTCAACGACCATCTGCAAACTGCCGTGCCGCACATCTATGCCGCGGGCGACTGCACCAGCCTGCCGCCGTTCGTCTACGTGGCCGCCGCGGGCGGCTCGCGCGCGGCCGTCAACATGACCGGTGGCGATGTCGCGCTGGATCTGGGCAGCATGCCGGCGGTGATCTTCACCGATCCGCAGGTTGCCAGCGTCGGCCTGGACGAAGCCGCGGCGCAACGCCGGGGAATCGCCACCGACAGCCGCAGGCTGAGCCTCGACCACCTGCCGCGCGCGCTCGCCAATTTCGACACTCGCGGTTTCATCAAGATCGTCGCCGCGGCCGGCTCGGGCCGCATCCTCGGCGTGCAGGCGGTCGCCGACGGCGCCGGCGA
>JAGWPB010000091.1 GCA_028870665.1 Lysobacteraceae bacterium | reverse complement strand
GACAGGATGGGTCGATGCAAGACCTGGGTGGCGAGGGCGGGCGAGGGCGAGGAAGACGCGTGGGTGAGCCTTCCCGCACGCCGGGGCGCCGTGGCCCGAAAGGCCCTTCGCTGTGCTCGGGGTGACAGCCTAAGGTGAGAAAGGCCCTTCGCTGCGCTCGGCGACCAACGTGACCGAAGGGAGTCCCTTTTCGGGACGACCGAAGGAAATCCCTTTTCGGGCACTCGGGGTCAGGTCTTGTATTGCGACATGGCCGGCGCGCGCTTCGGCCGGGCGGGATGGGTCAATGCGAGACCAGACCCCGGGGGTGCGGGATGTGTCAATACAAGACCTGACCCCGGATCTGACCCCGGATCGAGGCGGATGTGTCAATACAAGACCTGACCCCGGGGTTGGTTGCCGAGGTTGCGGGGGGGGGGGGCTGCGGTTGCCGGGCGCGCTTCGAGGCCCCGGCGCGCGCGCTCAGCGATCGGCGCCGTCGGCGTCCAGCGCGAACCAGGACTTGATGCGCGCGGCGGTGGCGGCGCGGTCGGCGGCGCGGTGGACGAACTCGTTGGTCAGCGGCGAGTAGGCGTAGTCGGGCGCCCAGTCGTCGATGTGCGCGACGATCGCGCGCACGGCGTCCAGGGTGTGCTCGATCTCGGCGCGCGTGGTGGTGGGGTGGAACGACAGCCGCACCCAGCCGGGTTTCTGCGACAGGTCGCCGTGGTCGATGCGCTCGGTGATCGAGCGCGAGCGCGAGGGATCGACGTGCAGCAGGTAGTGGCCGTAGGTGCCGGCGCAGGAGCAGCCGCCGCGCGCCTGCACCCCGAAGCGGTCGTTGAGCAGCTGCACGATCAGGTTGTAGTGGATCGTCTCGACGTAGAAGGAAAAGATCGCCAGCCGCTCGCGCAGCGCGGGCGCCAGCACGTGCACGCCGGGGATCGCCTGCAGCGCGTCCATCACCGGCGGGACGATCTGCGCCTCGCGCCGCTGCATCGCCGCGACGCCCATGCGGTCCTTGAGCTGCACCGCCAGCGCGGCCTTGATGGTCTGCAGGAAGCCCGGCGTGCCGGCGTCCTCGCGCGCCTCGATGTCGTCGAGAAACGCGTACTCGCCCCAGGGATTGGTCCAGTTGACGGTGCCGCCGCCGGAGTCGTCGGGCACGGTGTTGCGGTACAGCGCGCGGTTGAAGATCAGCACGCCGGAGGAGCCCGGCCCGCCGAGAAACTTGTGCGGCGACCACAGCACCGCGTCGAGCCGCTGCTCGGGGTCGGCCGGGTGCATGTCGATGTCCACGTACGGCGCCGAGGCGGCGAAGTCGACGAACGCGACGCCGCCGGCGCGGTGCATCAGCCGCGCCAGCGCGTGATAGGGCGTGCCGACGCCGGTGACGTTGGAGCAGGCGGTGAACGAGCCGATCTTCAGCGGCCGCTCGCGATACTGCTGCAGCAGCGCCGCGAACGCGTCCAGGTCGACGCGGCCGTCGGCGTCGGGCGGGATCACCACCACCTCGGCGATCGTCTCGTGCCAGGAGGTGTGGTTGGAGTGGTGCTCCATGTGGGTGACGAACACCACCGGGCGCTCGGCCGCGGGGATCTGCAGCCGCGAGCGCAGCCCCTGCGGCGCCTTCAGGCCGAGGATGCGCTGGAACTTGTTGATCACGCCGGTCATGCCGGTGCCGGTGGACAGGATCAGGTCGTCGGGGCCGGCGTGGACGTGCGCCTTGAGGAGGCGGTGCGCCTCGTGATACGCCAGCGTCATCGCCCGCCCGGTCTCGCTGCTCTCCGAGTGGGTGTTGCCCACGTACGGCCCGAACTGCTCGAGCAGCCGCCGCTCGATCGGCGCGTACAGGCGGCCGCTCGCGGTCCAGTCGGCATAGACGATGCGCTGCTCGCCGTAGGGCGAGCGGAACGTCTGCGCGTGGCCGACGGTGTCGGCGCGGTAGCGGGCGAAGTGCGGTTCGAGGGCATCCATCATCGGTTCCGGTCACGGGTGCGGCCGCCCGGAGCCGTCCGGCCCGGCGCGCGTCCGCCCGCGGGCAGACCTGATGCGCATGATACCGGCCCGACGCGGCAGCGGGTCGCCGCACGCCGTCCGGCCCGGGTCGTGCGCGGCGCCGGCGCGCGGGTCGCGGGGCGCGGTCACACGGCCCGATGGGCCAGGTCTCGCAGCCCGATGGGGCTAGGTCTCGCATGGCAGCATCGCCGGCTCGTGCTTCGGCCGCATCGGATGGGTCGATGCAAGACCAGGCCCCGGAGTGGTGGCTGGTGCGATCCGGGCGCCGCAGGCAACGGGACGGCGAGTGGTCAGCGGCAGGGCGGGATCGACGCGTCGGCTAGCCCGGCAAAGCGTCAGTGCGCGCCGGTTGACCCCGGCGGCGAGAGGGTGGCGACCCCGGGTTTGCCGGACCGGGTCAGGTGCTGCGGCCTCAGGTGCTCGCCGGGCGCTCGGCCTGCTTGCCGCCATACATGCGCCGGTCCGCCAGCCGCTGCATGGCCTCGATGTCGGTGGCGTCATCGGGATAGATGGCGACGCCGATGCTGACGCCGAGACGGACCGGTTGCTGGTCGATCAGGAGCGGCTCGACCAGAGCCTGCTCGAACGCATGCACGATGCGCTTCACCGCGGCGGGATCGCCGAGGTCGCCGAGGATCGCCATGAATTCGTCGCCGCCGATGCGCGCCAGGGTGTCGCTGGCGCGCAGACAGGCGGCGAAACGCTGGGCCACGGTGCGCAGTGCCTCGTCGCCGGCGTAGTGACCGAAGCGGTCGTTGATCTGCTTGAAGCGGTCCAGATCGAGCGTGACCAGCGCCACCCGCTGATGCCGTTGCGCGGCCTGCGCCACAGCCTCGCGCACGCGCAACGCGTACAGGCGGCGGTTGGGCAGGCCGGTCAGGGCGTCGTGCAGGGCGGCCTGCTCGACCTTGGCCATCTGCTCCTCGAGCAGGGTCAGGATCATGCCGCTGGCCACCAGGAACTTGGGCAGGTTCCAGACCTCGCTCTCGACGTGCACCGCCGGCGCGAAGTGCTGCAGCACGGCGGCGATCGGGAACACCGCGCCCCAGGCCAGAAAACTCGCGGTGGTGAAGACCACGCCCGGCGAGCGTCGTGTCGAGCCGGCCCAGAACAGGATCGCGACCGCGAGGTAGTGCCAGCACAGCATCCAGTCGAAGGCGTATTCGAAGTCGCCGCGCAGCACCAGCGCTGCCTGGATCGCATAGACCGCCACGATGCCGCCGGCGTACCGCCGGCGCGCGGAGCGGTCGCCGCCGCGGCTGCCGGCGCTGATCGCCAGCAGCGCGCCCAGGGCGCCCACCGCCACCAGGCCGAGGTACACGCTGCCGGACTGCACGTTGCCGAACAGGCTGAAGATGAAGGCCACATTGGGCAACTCGGCGAGACCGGTGCGTACGAGCGTTCGCGTGGGCTTGCGTTGCGGGGTCTGGGCGGCCCAGATGAACGCAGCGCTGGCCAGCAGCAGGGTGACCGCCGCAAGGGCGGACACCGTGTCGCTGCCGGCGCCGATGTTCAGCGCGACGAACTCGGCGGCGATGTGCGCAAGCACCAGCACCCAGCCGACGACCCAGTAGCGCATCCGCGTCTGCTGCGTGCGACGCAGCAGGGAGATGAAGATGGCGACCAGCGCGCCGATGGCCAGGAAGTCGGGCAGGGGGTTCAGGTTCACGGCAGGTCTTGCTCCGGCACTCGTCATGACGACCCGTTCCATCCGCAACCCGTGGCGCGTGGTTCGTTCGCGCCGGGGTCTGGCCGCAGGCTCCTGCCCGATGCAGGGTGACGGTCGCCGCGAAGGGTGGTTCGGCGACGCAGCCGGCAGGATGCTTCATCCGGATGCAGCAGATCGTGAGCCAAGTGCCGCCCGCGGCATGAAAACAACGGTGTCGGTGCGTGCCGCAATGCCGGTTTTGTCGGCCCGCGGCCGTCACTGCGATGCTTCGCCGCACTCTTGGCGGTCGGCGGGGTTGCGGCTTGCCGTCTTCGTACAGGCCGGGAGGCGCGTGCGCAGGGACGCGTCGTCGAAAGCTGGCGAAACGCCCTGAAGTATCGGTGCCCAGTGGGGTACCTGTCCGTCTTTCCGGACACAAAAAAAGGCCGGTCCGCAAGGATCGGCCTTCTTCGTGACTCGGTGCATTTCGAGCAAAGACTGGTGGGCGGTACAGGGTTTGAACCTGTGACCCCTGCCGTGTGAAAGCAGTGCTCTACCGCTGAGCTAACCGCCCGTTGCGAGGGCGCGCAGGATACGTGCTCGGGCGCCGTCGGGTCAATCGCGGCGGCTCAGCCGGTCAGCGGCCAGCGCCACGCGGCGATGCCGACGGTGACGGCACTGCTGAGCGCGGTCAGCGGCAGGCCGATGCGCAGGTAGTCGGCGAACCGGTAGCCGCCCGGGCGCAGCACCAGCAAGCTGCCGTGGTGTCCGATCGGGGTGAGGAATCCGGCGACCGCGCCGACCGCGGTGCAGACCACCGCGGCCTCGGGACTGGGGCCGAGGCTGCCGGCCAGGTGCAGCGCGATCGGCGCCAGCAGGACCGTGGTCGCGGCATCCGACAGCAGCTGCGTCAGCAGCGCCGCGGCCCAGAACATCGCCAGCAGGCGCCCGATCGGACCCCACCCGCCGAGCAGCGGATCGAGCGCCTGCGCGGCCAGCGTGCCGGTGCCGGTCAGGTCCATGGCCAGCCCCAGCGGCACCGCCGCGGCGATCAGCAGCACGATGCGCGGATCGATCGCGCGCAGCGCCGCGCGCGGCGCCAGGCAACGACCGAGCAGCATCAGCACGCCGCCGCCGAGGAAGGCGGCCGCCGTCAGCCGCGGCTGCACGATGGCGACCCCGATGCTGCCGGCGAGGATGAGGATGGCGCGCAGCATGCGCCGTCGCGGCGGCAGCGCGCCGGCCGCTGCCGGCGGCGCCAGGGCGAGGTCGCTGCCGCGGCGCCGCGGCAGCAGGCCGCGCGCGAGCTGCATGAAGACGATGCCGAGCGCGGTCAGCGCCAGTCCCAGCGGCGCCAGTGACAGCACGCCCAGCCCCGGCCGTCCGGCCTGGCGCAGCACGGTGTCGGCCAGCAGCATCGACGGCGCGGCGAACACGGTGATGGTGGTGCCCAGCGAGGCGGCGAACGCCATCGGCATCAGCAGGCGCGAGGCGGCGATGCCGGTGCGGCGCGCGTGGTCGAGCAGCACCGGCAGCATCATCGCCGTGACCATCAGGTGGTGGCTGACCGCCGACAGCAGCGCCACCGCCGGCATGATCACCAGCAGGCTGCGCCATTCGCTGGCGCCGGCATGGTGGCCGATCCAGTCGGCGATGCGCGTGGTCGCGCCGCTGGCGGCCAGCGCGGCCGACATCACCAGCACGCCGACGACGATCAGCGCCGCGTCGCTGACGAAACCCGAGACCGCCTGCAGCGGCGTCAGCACGCCGCTGGCGGCCAGCGCGACGATCAGCAGCAGCGCGGTCAGCTCGATGCGCACGCGCGTGCTTGCCAGCAGCACCAGTCCGGCGCCGAGGATCAGCAGGAAGGCGACTTGCGCGACCGACAGCATGGCTTGACCTTACCCGTCGCGGCGTGACCGGCACAAGCGCGCCGCCCGGGCATCCGCGCGCCGCGGCGGCGCGCCTGCCGGCTGCGTGGCGCGCGGGCTGTCCCGGCAATGCGCGCCGGCGATTCCGGATGGATTTCGGCGCGCGACCAGGCGCGACCAGGCGCGCCGCCGCATCGCGCCGCAAGGCGCTGCAACCATGGATGGGTATTTCCGGGGCACCCCACTAGACTGCGCGTTTGCGCCGCGCGGGACACGCCATGGAACAGATCCTGTTCACCTTCGGCCACTGGGTGATCACGCCGTGGAAGCTGATCGGGCTGACCGGCGCGCTGCTGTTCACCGGGCGCTGGTTCGTGCAGCTGTACGCGACGCGCAAGCTGGGCCGCGTGCACATGCCGATGGCGTTCTGGTGGTTGTCGATCGTCGGCAGCCTGATGACGCTGAGCTATTTCGTGTTCGGCAAGAACGATTCGGTCGGCATCCTGCAGAACCTGTTCCCGCTGTTCATCGCCAGCTACAACCTGATGATCGAACTGCGCCATCGCCGCGAGCGCGGCGCCGCGGCCTGAGCCCCGGCTGCGTTCGATCGACACGACGCGTCACCCGGATGGCGACGCGTGCGGGCCGGGACCGGATGGAGCGCGCCGCCCGGATGGAAGCCGCAGGCCGCGATCCGGAGCCAGCGTCGCGCAGCCCATCGCCGCGGGCCTGTTCCCGGATCCCGTTGCGCTGAGCGGCCGCCGGATTCTTCGCTGCGCTCAGCATGGCAAGGGGAGGGAGAATCCGGCGTGGGGACCTCGCTGAGCAACGGTCGCGAGACCCAGGATGAAACGGCCGCCCACGCCGGCTCTCGACGTCTACCTTCGCAAAAAGCGAAGAGATTCAGGATGGCCAAGGAGCGGACTCGGAATAGCGGGTGCTGCATCCGAGCTGCGCGGCTGGCCTGCCTTGACCGCGCAGGGACATGAGCCGGTCGCGTCACGCATTGCGCGTCTGCGAGTCTGCGTGTCTTGCGAGTCTTGCGGGTCTTGCGAGTCTTGCGAGTCTTGCGGGTCTTGCGGGTCTTGCGGGTCTTGCGGGTCTTGCGTGCCTTGCGTGTCTCGGGTCCCGATCCCCGATCCCCGATCCCCGATCCATCACTCCGGATCGTAGTCCAGCCAGGACGCCAGCCAGCGCTCGGTTTCCAGTACGGTCCAGCCCTTGCGCTGCGCGTAGTCGGCGATCTGGTCGCGACCCAGCCGACCGACCACGAAGTAGCGGCTGTCGGGGTGGCTGAAATACCAGCCGGCGACGCTGGAGGCGGGCAT
>JAGWPB010000030.1 GCA_028870665.1 Lysobacteraceae bacterium | reverse complement strand
AACGCCGGATCGGTGTGCCGCGTCAGCCGCGCCAGCATGGCGTTGCCCTCGTGACCGCTGGAGCCGATGGTGTAGAACACCTTGTTCTTGACGCGCAGCACGCGCGCCATCAGGTCCAGATGCCGCGAGATCAGCTGCGACTCGAACAGTTCCAGGAAGCCCTTCGTATCGAGCGCGCTGCCGGGCCGCAGCGGCGCATCGGGGGGTGGCGCAGGCCGCGGCTCGCCGCGCCAATCGCGCACCAACTCGAGGAAGTTCCGGTCGACGATCTCGGCGCGGTTGAAACCCTTGTGACGGGCGGAGATCGGCTGGGCAATCGCGTTCATGGGCGGCAGGCGCGGCGGCGGACGAGCCGGCAAGGATAGCGCCCGGCCGTTGTCGCCAACAGGCTCCGGCTTGATCTGGGACAGGGCGCCCGCCGCGGGCACCGGCGAGCATGCCGCGAGATCCGCAGCGGTTGCCGGCATGAGTTATCACGATCTGCGCGAGTTCATCGAGGCGCTGGAAGCACGCGGCGAGCTGCGCCGGGTCGGCGCGACGGTGGACCCGCATCTCGAAATCACCACGTTTTGCCAGCGCGCGCAGCGCAGCGCCGGCCCCGCCCTGCTGTTCGAACGCGCCGGCGCGAGCAGGCACCGCTTTCTCGGCAATGTGTTCGGCAGCGCCGAGCGCATCCAGCTGGCGCTGGGGCGCCGTCCGGTGGCCACGATGCGCGAACTGGGCGAACTGCTCGCCGCGCTCAAGGAGCCGCGCTGGCCGGGCTCGCTGCGCGAAGCCGTGTCGGCCCTGCCCGCCTACGGCCAGCTGGCGCTGGTGGCACCGCGCACGGTCACCACGGCAGCGTTCCTCGCCGACTGCCGGCAGGGCGAGGAGGTCGATCTCGGCGAGCTGCCGATCCAGACCTGCTGGCCCGAGGACGCCGGCCCGCTGGTCACGCTGGGTCTGGTGATCACGCGCAGCCAGCGGCTGGACCGCCAGAACATCGGCATTTACCGCATGCAGGTAATCGGCCGCAACCGCGTGATCATGCGCTGGCTGGCGCATCGCGGCGGTGCCCAGGACTACGCCGAGTGGTGCGAGCTGCATCCGCGCGAACCATTCCCGCTGGCGGTCGCGATCGGCGCCGACCCGGCGACCACGCTGGCGGCGGTGGCGCCGCTGCCGGACACCCTCTCGGAATTCGAGTTCGCGGGCCTGCTGCGCGGCGCGCGCGGGCACGTGCTGCGCAGCCGTCTGACCGGGCTGGACCTGCCGGCCGGCGCCGAGATCGTGCTCGAGGGCCACATCCAGCCCGGTGACAGCGCGCTGGAGGGGCCGTTCGGCGATCACACCGGCTACTACAACGCGGTCGACCGCTTTCCGGTGTTCACCATCGAGCGCATCTGCCGGCGCGAGGACGCGATCTACCAGGGCAGCTGGATGGGGCGCTCGCCGCACGACGAGCCATCGATGCTGGCGATGGCGCTGAACGACCTGTTCGTGCCGATCCTGCGCCGGATCTTTCCCGAGGTCGTCGATTTCTACCTGCCCGCGGCGGCGTGCTCCTATCGCCTCGCCGTGGTCAGCATCCGCAAGCGCTATCCGGGCCACGCGCGGCGCATGATGTTCGCGGTCTGGTCGTACCTGCGCCAGTTCACCTACACCAAGTTCGTGATCATCACCGACGACGACATCGATGTACGCAACTGGGACGACGTGCTGTGGGCGCTGTCGACGCGGGTGGATCCGGCACGCGACTGCCTGATCACCGAAAACACGCCGGTGGACTACCTCGACTTCGCCAGCCCGCAGCCCCACCTCGGCGGCAAGCTCGGCATCGACGCCACCAGCAAGTGGCCGGGCGAGACCACGCGCACCTGGGGCCGGCCGATCCGGTCCGATCCCGCCGTCGAACGCCGCGTCGATGCGTTGTGGACGCAGACGTTCGGCACCGCGTCTGACCCAGATCAGTGAACCGGCGCGGCGGCGCGCTCACGCTCGCGCCTGCCGCCCATCGCCCGAGGAGGATGCATGCAACTCGTCTGCCCCGCCGGGAGCCTGCCCTCGCTGCAGGCAGCCGTGGATCACGGCGCCGATGCGGTGTACGTGGGCTTCCGTGACGCCACCAATGCGCGCGCGTTCCCAGGCCTCAATTTCGACGAGGCCGATCTGCGCAGCGGCATCGCCTATGCCCACGCGCGCGGCCGCAAGATCTACGTCGCGCTCAATACCTACCCGACCCCGGCGCAGCTCGGACACTGGGAAGCCGCGGTGGAGCGCGCCGCGGACCTGGCCGTGGACGCGCTGATCATCGCCGAGCTCGCGGTCCTCGACTATGCCGCACGGCACTACCCCGCGCTGCCGCGGCACCTGTCGGTACAGAGTTCGGCCACCACCCACGCCGCGCTGCGCTTCTACGTCGAGGAGTTCGGCATCAGCCGCGCGGTACTGCCGCGGGTGCTGGCGATGCAGCAGGTCGAGCGTCTGGCCGAGAAGTCGCCGGTGCCGCTGGAGACCTTCGCCTTCGGCAGCCTGTGCATCATGGTCGAGGGTCGCTGCCAGCTGTCGAGCTACGTCACCGGCGCCTCGCCCAACCGCCACGGCGTCTGCTCGCCGGCGAAATTCGTGCGCTGGGACGAAACCGCGGACGGCCGCAGCGTGCGTCTCAACGACGTGCTGATCGACCGCTTCGCCAATGGTGAGGCGGCCGGCTATCCGACCGTGTGCAAGGGCCGCTACCTGGTCCGCGGCGAAACCTTCCACGCGCTGGAAGAACCGACCAGCCTCAACACGCTGGACCTGTTGCCGCGCCTCGCCGCCTGCGGCATCGCCGCGCTCAAGATCGAGGGCCGCCAGCGCAGCCCGGCCTATGTCGGCGCCGTCGCCGCAGTCTGGCGCCGCGCGATCGACCGCGTGCAGTCCGATCCGGCCGGCTTCCGCGTCGAGCCGGACTGGCAGGCCGCGCTTGCGCGCGTCGCCGAAGGCACGCAGACCACCCTCGGTCCCTACCACCGTTCCTGGCACTGAGTCCGCCCATGCGCCTGACCCTGGGACCCTTGCAGTACTTCTGGCCGCGCCGGCAGGTGCTCGATTTCTATGCCGCGATGGCGGAGCTGCCGCTGGACGCGATCTACCTCGGTGAAACCGTGTGCAGCAAGCGCCGCGAGCTGCGCGGCGGCGACTGGCTGGCGCTGGCGCGCGAACTGGCCGCGACCGGACGCGAAGTGGTGCTGTCGGCGCTGACGCTGATCGAGGCCGAGTCGGAGCTGGCCAGCCTGAAGCGCCTGGTCGGCAACGGCGAGTTCGCGGTCGAGGCCAACGACATGTCCGCCGTGCAGCTGCTGCGCGAGCGCGGCCTGCCGTTCGTCGCCGGGCCCGGCGTCAACCTCTACAACCAGCGCGCGCTGGCGCTGCTGCGCCGGGCCGGCATGACGCGCTGGGTGCCCGGCGTCGAGCAGGGCCGCGAGCAGCTCGCGGAGATCCGCCAGGCGGCGGATGCGGGCATGCTGCCGGAAATCGAGCTGATCGCCTGGGGCCGCCTGCCGCTGGCCTACTCGGCGCGCTGCTTCACCGCCCGCGCGCACGACCTCGCCAAGGACGATTGCGCCTTCCGCTGCCTCGACGATCCCGAGGGCCTGACGCTGGCAACGCGCGAAGGCGCGCCGTTCCTGCGCATCAACGGCATCCAGGTGCAGAGCGAGGCCGTCTGCGATCTGGCGCCCGAGATCGATCAGCTGCGCGCGGCCGGCGTCAACCTGCTGCGCCTGTATCCGCAGCCGCAGGGCATGGCCGACACGGTCGCCTATTTCCGCGCCGCGCTGGCGCAGCCGCCGACGCAGCGCCGCGGCGATTGCAACGGCTACTGGCACGGCGAGGCCGGCATGCGCTCAGCGGGACCGCCCCATCAAGACCCGCTGCGCCAGCGCCCGGGGGCACCCCTCGCCGCGCGCTGAACGGATCCCTTGCCGCGGGGCGTGCCTTCCCGCCAACCGAGCGCCCCTTGCCTGCCGCGGGCAAGCTCCGTGCACCGCCTGGTTGCGCTCGACTGGCCACGGTCCCCCAAGGGAGGGCGACCCAAGGCCACCGCTGCAGGCGAGCGACCGCTCTGCTCGTGAGTCATGCGTTCGCCCACGCCCGCAAATTAGGGCAGCGGAAGTCGCGACACCGGTTCAGGCACCCGCGTGAGCGCGACCGCAGCGGGCGCCCTGCGCGCGGCGTGGGCATCGCGCGCGACGGCGGCGAAACGTGCGGCGCGATGCAGTGCGATGCGCAGCGCGAGCGGGATCGACTCCCAGGGCAGCTGATCGAGCAGGTTGCGCGCGGTCAAACCCAGTTCGGTGTCGCCGGTCAGCGCCAGGCGACGCTGGAAAAACAGCGTATCGGCGTCCTCGAGGCGACTGGCCAGCAGCAGGAACTCCAGCGCGCGCCCGCGCACGGCCGCTGCGGCCGGGGCGCTGCGTTCGCAGGTGCGCAGGCGATCGGCCTGCGCGGTCAGCACCCAGCGCAGATCAAGGTCGGTCACCTCGATGGCGATGCGGCGATCGACCAGGAACGCCAGCTTGCCGGCCCGCAGCGGCGCCTGCAGCACGCTCTGGGTGACCGCCTCCAGAAGCCGCCGCTGCCAGACGTCGGGCACGGCCCGCAGCGGCAGTGCCAGACGCTGCGGTGGCGGCAGCAGGCCCAGCAGGCGCTGGCGCCAGGCGTCCGCGAACGCCGACGTCCGGTCCGCGGCGGATGCCGCCGCCGCGCCCGTGCGCTGCTGCTGCGCCAGCGCGCAGTCGATCGCCGTGCGCATCAGCCGCTCGCCGTCGGCAGGATCGAGATGCCGCCGCGCCGCGCGCCGGCGCGCGCGCTCCTGCACCTGCTCCTCGCGGGCGGGGTCGCGCAACGGCAAGCCGTCGCGCTGCTTGCGCGCGGTCAGCGACGCTACGATGCGCTGACGCAGCGCGAGTCCGTCGATCAGGGCGTCATCGATCCGATCGATCAGGAAACGATGGCCCGCGGGGGGCAACGGCAAGACAAGCGACATGGGCGGAACCTCCGCCGCCTTGATACCGCGGCGAAGTCAGGCCCGCCTTGTCCTGGATCAAGGCCGCGGCGGAGACGGCCGCAGGCAACCCTCAGTGGCCCGCCGCCGGCACGTAACGGCACTCGGACTCGACCTTGGCGATCTCGGGGATGCTGCTGCTGACACAGCTCCAGCTGACCGAGCGGCGGCCGGCATCGAGCTTCGGTGTCAGCGTCACAGCGACCGCGTCGGGGCTCACGGCACCGGTGAAACCGACGTTCAGCACGCCGCCGGCGCCGACCACGATATGGCTGATCTCGTTGCTGGTGAGGTAGTCGGGCGCACCGACCTTGGCGGCCGCGTTGCTGGCCGGAGCCCTGCCGTTGGCGATCATGGCGTTGGCGACCGACGCCTTGACCGAGGCCAGCAGCAGCGAGCTGAGCGCCACGTGCAGCGCATTGGGGTTGATCGGCGGGCCGACCGGCGCAGCCGGAGCCTGTGCCTGCGCGGCGATCGAGAGAACGAGCAGGGAAACGGCGATGGCGCTGCGACGAAGCTGCATGGCGAATCCTCAGAATGCGTTGATGCCGGTGATTTCGCGGCCGACGACCAGCTGATGCACGGTCTCGGTGCCCTCGTAGGTGATCACCGATTCAAGGTTGAGTGCATGCCGGATCGGCACGTACTCGACGGTGATGCCGGCGCCGCCGAGAATATCGCGCGCCTCGCGGGCGATGTCGATGGCCATGCGCACGTTGTTCCACTTGGCCAGGCTGACCTGGGTCGGCTGCATCCTGCCGGCGTCTTTCAGACGCCCCAGCTGCAGTGACAGCAGCTGCGCCAGCGTGATGCGCCGGGCCATGTCGGCGAGCTTGAGCTGCACGGCCTGGGTGGCGGCGATGGGCTTGCCGAAGATGATGCGCTCCCTGGCGTAGTCGATCGCCTGGCTGGAGCAGGCGATGGCCGCACCGATCGGACCCCAGGTGATGCCGTAGCGCGCCTGCGTCAGGCAGCCCAGCGGACCCTTGAGGCCCCTGACCCCGGGCAGGCGATTGGCGTCCGGCACGCGCACGTGGTCGAAGAACAGCTCGCTGGTGACCGAAGCACGCAGCGACATCTTGCGGTGGATGTCGCGGGTTTCGAAACCTTTCATTCCGCGCTCGACGAGGAAGCCCTGGATGCCCTCGTCGGTCATCGCCCAGACGATCGCGATGTGCGCCAGGCCGCCATTGGTGATCCACATCTTGGCGCCGTTGAGGATCCAGTCGCCGCCGTCGCGTCTGGCATGCGTCTTCATGTTGCCGGGATCGGAGCCGCCGTGCGGTTCGGTCAGGCCGAAGCAACCGATGACCTTGCCGGCGGCCATGTCGGGCAGGAAGCGGCGTTTTTGTTCCTCGCTGCCGTAGGCGAAGATCGGGTACATGCACAGCGAACTCTGTACCGAGACAAAGCTGCGGATGCCGGAGTCGCCGCGCTCGAGCTCCTGGCAGATCAGGCCGTAGCTGACCGCGTTCATGCCGCCACCGCCGTACTCGGTCGGCAGCGACGAGCCCAGCAGTCCCAGCCCGGCGATCTCGGGAATCAGGTCCGCGGGGAACACGCCCCGGTCGAAGCAGTCGCCGATGATCGGCAGCACGCGTTCGTCGGTGAAGCGGGCGACGCTGTCTTGCACCATGCGCTCCTCGTCGCTGAGCAGCGAGCGCACGTCATAGAGGTCGTGGGGATCGAGCGAGGCGGCCATGCGGGCTCCGGCGGGTCGGCAAACTCGATGATTCTAGCAGCGCGGCGTGAATGCCCGGTCGCCTGCGCTCGATCTGCGCCGGGTTGCACGCGTCGCGTCCGGCTCAGCGATTGGCGACACCGTGCGGAACGTGTCCGGTGGCGACATGGCGGCGCGCCGATTCGACGTTGGCGCGCGAGTCGTCGAAGAAGATGTCGGCGGCAAAGGCTTCGAGAAACGGCCCCTTGTCGCGCCCACCGAGGAACAGCGCCTCGTCGATGCGCACGCCCCACTGGCGCAGGGTCAGGATCACGCGCTTGTGGGCCGGTGCCGAGCGCGCCGTGACGAGCGCGATGCGGATCGGCGAGGTCTCCGCCGGAAACGCCGCCTGCAGCCGCTGCAGCGCGGCGAGGAACCCCCGGAACGGACCGCCCGCCAGCGGCTCGGCCGCGCGTTCGAGCTCGTTGCGGTGAAAAGCCTCCAGGCCCTGCTCCTGCGACACCCGTTCGGACTCGTCGGCGAACAGCACGGCGTCGCCGTCGAAGGCGATGCGCAGCTGCTCGGGGTGGCCGCCGGCTGCCGTCGACGGCAGGATGGTCGCCGCCGCCACGCCGGCTTCCAGCGCGCGGCTGACGTCCTCGGCGTTGGCCGAGAGAAACAGGTCGGCGCCGAACGGATGCACATAATCCGAGGTCGGCGCGCCGCTGGTGAAGGCGGCGCGCGCGATGTCGAGCCCGTGGTGCTGGATCGAGTTGAAGATGCGCAGTCCGGTGTCGCCGGAGTTGCGCGACAGCAGGATCACCTCGACCTGCGGCGCCTGCGGCGAGCGCGCATTCAGGTGCAGCAGCTTGCGCACCAGCGGAAACGCGACGCCCGGCGCCAGCGGCTGCTCCTCGTGCGCGATCTGGTAGCGGCGATAGGCATCCAGCCCCTCGCGCTCGAACAGGGCATGGCTGTCGCCCAGGTCGAACAGCGCGCGCGAGGAGATCGCCACCACCAGGCGATCATCGGCAGCGGCGTGCGGGTCGTGGACGTTGGGCGTGCTCATGGCGGAAGTGTCGAGGCGGCGGGAACCGGGAACCGGGAACCGGGAACCGGGAACCGGGAACCGGGAAGAGCGTAAACCCGCGCGGTCCAGACGCAAGCTTTGTCCCGCGTCCCCGGCTCAGAACGCAAACTGCTCGTCGAGGATGCGCTGTTCGAGCCGATGGTCGGGATCGAACAGCAGGGTGACCGGTCGCGAGCGGTCGACGCCGATCGTCACCTCGACCACGTCGCGCACCTCGATGAAGTCCGCGGTCGCGCTGACCGGGCGCTCCTGCGGCACGCGCACCCGGATGCGCACGTCGGTCGCCGCCGGCAGGATCGCGCCGCGCCAGCGCCGCGGCCGGAACGGGCTGATCGGGGTCAGTGCCAACACGTCGGCGTCCAGCGGCAGGATCGGCCCGTGCGCGGAGAGGTTGTAGGCGGTGGAACCGGCCGGCGTGGCCAGCAGCACGCCGTCGCAGACCAGCTCGTGCAGCTTGACTGCACCATCGAGCGCCAGTTCGAGATGGGCCGCCTGATTGGTCTGCCGCAGCAGCGATACCTCGTTGAAGGCCAGGGCCTCGCAGTGATTTCCGGCGGCGTCACGGGCGCGCAGGGAGAGCGGGTGCAGCACGGCGGGATGGGCCGCCGCGATGCGTTCGGGCAGATCGCGGTCGGCGTACTGGTTCATGAGAAAACCCACGCGACCGAATTTCATGCCGTAGACCGGCACACCGCGCGCGAGGTGGGCGTGCAGCGTGCGCAGCATGAAGCCGTCGCCACCCAGCGCCACGATCACATCCGCCTCGCCCACGCTGACGCCGTGGTAACGGCGGCTGAGCGCGGTCTGCGCGGCCTGCGCTTCGGGGGTGGGATTGGCGATGAAAGCCATGCGTTGCGCCATCGCGAACTTCCTTCGCGCGCCCCGGCGCGGTGGCGCGAGCTTAGCGCGAGCCACTGGCCGCCGCGTGCGCGACACCGTCAAGCAACCTGGCGATGATCGCCTGATACAGCCCCGGCAGGCACTCGAGCTCATCCAGCGCGACGTGCTCGTCGACCTTGTGGATGCTGGCGTTGACCGGGCCGATCTCGACCACCTCGGCGCCCAGCGGGGCGATGAAGCGCGCATCCGAGGTGCCTCCGCCGGTGCTCAATTCGGGCTCGCGGCCGCAGATCTCGCGACACACCGCCGCAACGCTTTCGCGCAGCCGACCGGCCGGCGTCAGGAACGGCTCGCCGGACAGATCCCAGTCGAGCGCGAAATCGAGCCCGTGCCGCCGCAGGATGGCCTCGACCCGTGCCATCAGCGCGGCCGCCGGACTGGCGCTCCCGAAGCGGAAGTTGAACTGCGCGACGAGCGCCCCAGGGATCACGTTGCCGGCGCCGGTACCGGCGTGCAGGTTCGATACCTGCAGCGAGGTCGGCGGAAACGCCTCGTCGCCTTCGTCCCAGCGCGTCGCCACCAGTTCCGCCAGCGCCGGCGCCAGGGCATGGATCGGATTCAGCGCCTGATCGGGATAAGCGACGTGGCCCTGCACGCCGCGCACGCTCAGCGCGCCCGACAGCGAGCCGCGACGGCCGACTCGGATCAGGTCGCCGAGGCGCCGATGCGACGACGGTTCGCCGACCACGCAGTAGTCCACGCGCTGGCCGCTGGCGCGGAAATGCTCGGCGACGCGCTTGACGCCGTCGCGCGAGGGTCCCTCCTCGTCGCTGGTCAGCAGCAGCGCCAGCGTGCCGGGATGATCCGGGTGGGCGGCGACATGGCGCTGCAGCGCCAGCGTCATCGCGGCGACGCCGGACTTCATGTCCGCCGCGCCGCGACCGTAAAGGCGTCCATCGCGCACGTCGGGCTCGAACGGGTCGCTGGCCCAGGCCTCGCGCGGTCCGCTGGGCACCACGTCGGTGTGGCCCAGCAGCACCAGCACCGGATTGCCCTGACCGTGCGTCGCCCACAGGTTGTCGACGTCGCCGTAGCGCAGCGATTCGCAGCGGAAGCCGCTGGCCTCCAGTCGCGCCGCCAGCAGTGCCTGGCAACCGGCGTCGTCAGGGGTCAGTGACGGCCTGCGGATCAGCGCCATGGTGAGGTCGAGGATCTCGCTCATGGGGCCAGTGTGCCAGCCCTGGGCATGCGGAGGAATGCGCGGTTGATGGTCGGGAACCCGAATCGGCGTGCATCCTGTCCTGCCATTCGCCGTCATGATCCCGGTACGGTTCCGGATCCGGAACGCGCCGGAACAGAGGCCGCCTCGACGCTCGTCACGTCCGCGGGGCTTGTCCGGCGTGCCACGGCAGCTACAATGCGCGCTTTGCCGGACGCGCTCCGGCCTCTCCCGCGCCGTGGAGTCCAGTCGATGATCCGATCGCTTGTCCTGCTTGCTGCACTGGTCCTCGCGGCCGGAGTTACCGGCTCAGCCGCGGCGGCGACCCACCCGGGCGATCCCGCGGTCGGCCGCATCATGGTCTACACCTGCCATGGCTGCCACGGCATTCCCGGCTACCGCAATGCCTATCCCAACTACCCGGTGCCGAAGATCGCCGGCCAGCACTATCAGTACCTGGTGACGGCGCTGAACGAATACCGCAGCGGCGATCGCGCCCACCCGACCATGCGCACGCAGGCCGAGAGTCTTTCCGAGGCGGACATCGCGAATATCGCCGCCTACCTGTCCAGCCTCAAGAAGTGATGCCGTGCAAGGATCCCTGCCGATGACCGTTCGAGTTGCACTCCCGTTCGTTCTCCTTCTCGCCGCCGCACTGGCGCTGCCCGTGGTCGCGCGTGCCGAAGGCAGCGCCGCGGCCGGCAAGAAAAAAGCCGTGGTCTGCTTCGCCTGCCACGGTTCCAACGGCAATTCCACCGATCCGCAGTACCCGCGCCTGGCCGGGCAGTATCCCGGCTACATCGTGCAGGCGCTCAAGGAATACCAGGATGGCCAGCGCAAGAATCCGATCATGCAAGGCTTCGCCTCGCAGCTGACGGAACAGGACCGCGAAGACATTGCCGCGTACTTTCACTCGCTGCCGCCCGTGCTCTACAACCTCAAGGGCGACATCCAGGGCAGCGGCAAGGGACTCTGATCGCCGTATCCCTGCGAATGCGGCTCAGCCGCCCAGCGCCGAGGCGCCCTTGTCACCGCGGTAATAGGGATCTTCGCCGCGACTGTGGTCGGTCGCGTCGCGAACTCCGGTCACGCCCGCGACGCGCTCGCGCAGGGTGCGCTCGACACCCTGGCGCAGCGTGATGTCCACCGCCCCGCAGCCGTGGCAGCCGCCACCGAACTGCAGGACCACGGTGCCGTCGTCCTCGATCCGGCTCAGGCTGACGTGCCCGCGATGCGCAGCCAGCGCCGGGTTGATCTCGGTCTCGAGGACGTACTGCACCTGCTCGACCAGTCCGGCGTCAGCAGGCGGCGGGGCGCTGCGCAGGTGCGGTGCACGCACGGCCAGTTCGCCGCCGGTGGCCGTCTCGTCGTAATCGATCGCGGCGCCCTCGAACCAGCGCGCGCTGGAGCCATCCACGTAGACGCTGAAGCCGTCGCACGCGACCACCACCTCGCCGCCGTCGATGTCGCCGGGCTCGCAGAACGCCAATTCGCATTCGCCTCGCGGCGTACCGCCGTCGCGGGCACGGATGCGCACCCCCCAGCCCGGCCCGCCCTGGGTGGCCAGCAAGTGCCGGAAATGGGCCTGCGCGCGCGCGCTGATCTCGATCATGATCGGTCACCTCGATTCAATCGGGACCATTTTAGTCCGGATTTGCCGATCCGTGGCGTCGCTATACTCCGCGATCGAGCCGAGGACGCCGCCATGACGCTGCACGAACTCGCCGCCCTGCCCTGCCAGCCGCGCCGCGGCGCCGAGCACCGTATCGACCGCGCGCGCGCCGACGAACTGCTGCGCGCGCTGCCCGGATGGACGCTGGTCGAAGCGGGCGCGGCCATCGCCAAGGATTTCCGCTTCGCCGACTTCCACCGCACGCTGGGCTTCATCAACGCCGTGGGCTTCATGGCCAACCAGGCCGATCATCATCCCGACCTCGAGGCCGGCTACGGCCACTGCCGGGTGCGCTGGTCCACCCACGACTGCGGCGGCCTGTCGATGAATGACTTTGTCTGCGCCGCGCGCTGCGAGCGCCTGCTGGCGCCCTGACGCCACCGTGCGCGTACCGAGGGGGGCCGCGCCGCTGCTGTTCGCCGCGACCGCGCTGCTGCTGGCGGCGGTGCTGGCGTGGATCGGCAACGCCCTGACGGCGCAGGCGCTGGAGCGACACGCGGAGCGCGCCGCAGCCGCCTACGCCAGCGGCCACTCGCCCTGGCGCTGGCAACCGCGCCGCGCGCGCGACGTGGTGGCGCAACGCGTGTTCGGCGACGGCACGCTGCGCCCGTCGACCGCCGGCCTGCAGCTGCGGCTGACCGCGCCGCAGCCGGTGCAGATCGGCCTGCCGCTGAGCGTGCCGATGGATTTCGTGCGGCTGCCGCGGCTGCGGCTGGAGCTCGACGCCGGCGCGCCGATCGCGCTCGCGCTGGCCGGGCGTCAGACCCTGGACGGTCCGGCCTATTACGCGCCGGTCACGGTGCTCAAGCCCGGTGCTGCGACGCTGGACCTGGCGATCGACACGCTGCCCTGGGTGATCGCCGACCAGCGCGTGCCGCCGCCGGCCCGCTTCGCGATGCTGCGGCTGACCGTGCAGGGCGCGCCCGGCGCGACGTTGACGCTGCGGCGGATCGAACTGCTGCCGCCGGCGGCCTTGCCGCGCGGAGTCGCCGCGCTGGCGGCTGCGCAGTCATACGGCCGTTTCATGGCCATGCCCCCGCAGCCGACCCTCGCGCTGCCCGTGGTGATCCTGCCACCGGCACTCGATGCCAGCGCCATGCTGACGGCGCGGGATCGCATCCAGGCCCGTGCGCCGGCGGCGGTGATCGTACCGCGCGGCGATCTCGGCGCCGTCCTCGCGGCCGCCGTTGCCGGACCGCCCTCGCCCGCCGCCGCGACCTCGCCGCTGCTGCCGCTCGGCCTGGCCCTGCTGGCCCTGGCCGTCCTGATGCGGCCGCCGCAACAGGCCCGCTGGCGTGCGCTGATCGAGGCGGCCGTGGCGCTGGTGCCTGCCGCGTGGCTGATCGTCGGCATGCGCTACGACGGCCGGATCGGTCACGTCAGCGCCGCGCTGATCGCGGTGGGTCTGATTTACGCCGCGGCGCTGGAGTGGCGCGCACGCCCGCGCGACTGGACCCTGCTGGCCCCGGTGCGGATTTGGGCGGTGCCGATGCTGCCGGCGCTGGCGGCGCTGCTGGCCTGGACCATCCTGCACGGCGTCACGCCGGAGCCGCTGTCCGCGCTGCGCTATCTCGGCTGGGCGCTGCTGCAGCAGTTCATGCTGCAAGTCGTCGTCGCACGGCGCCTGCAGGTCGCCGGCAACCGCGAAGCCGCCACGCTGGCCACGGCGACGCTGTTCGCCCTGCTGCACGCGCCCAACACGCCGCTGATGCTGCTGACCTTCGCCGGCGGGCTGCTGTGGACGGCGTGGTTCCTGCGCCGGCGCGCGCTGCTGCCGGTGGCACTGGCGCACGCGGCCGCGGCGCTGCTGATCGGCGGCCTGGTGGCGCCCGACACCTGGCTGCGCTCACTGGAGGTCGGCGCGCGCTATCTGCGCTGAAGCCGGTCCAGCACGGCGGCCAGATCCTTCGGCAGCGGTGCCGAGAACGCATGGCAGCGACCGTCGAGATCGAACTCGAAGCGCGCCGCGTGCAGGAACAGGCGCTTCAGCCCGGCCGCATCGCGCAGACGCCGGTTGACCTCGCGGTCGCCGTATTTCTCGTCGCCGGCGAGCGCATGCCCGGCATGCGCGGCGTGGACGCGGATCTGGTGGGTGCGACCGGTGCCGAGCGTGGCCTCGGCCAGGCTGGCGCCGGCGTAGCGCTGGATTTCGCGGAAAAAGGTCAGCGCCGGCTTGCCGTCGTCCGCCACCCGCACCATGCGCTCGCCGCCCTGCAGCTCGAACTTGCGCAGCGGCACGTTGACGTCGAACTTCGCCCGCCGCGGCTCGCCGCCCAGCAGGCACAGGTACTGCTTGGTCACCCGGCCTTCGCGGATCAGCCGCTGCAGGCCGGTCAGGCCGGTGCGGGTGCGTGCCAGCACGATCACGCCCGAGGTGTCGCGATCCAGCCGGTGCACCAGCTCGAGGTGCTCTTGCGGACGCGCCGCGCGCAGCAGCTCGATCAGGCCGAAGCGCACGCCGCTGCCGCCGTGGCTGGCGACCCCGGCCGGCTTGTCCACCACCAGGAAGTCGCGATCCTCATGGATCACTGCCTGCGCGACGCTGGCCGCCAGCGTCGCCGGCGGTGGACCGGCGTCGGTCTCGGCGGCGGTGCGCACGGGCGGGATGCGCAGCTGATCGCCGTCGGCCAGGCGCGTATCGGGTTTGGCGCGCTTGCCGTTGACGCGGACCTGGCCGGTGCGCAGCAAACGGTAGATCAGGCTGCGCGGCACCCCTTTCAGCAGCACCGCCAGACAGTTGTCGATGCGCTGGCCGTCGCGCTCGGGGCCGACCGTGACCAGCCGCACACCGGGGCCGGCATCCCGCGAAGTAGCCGTCTGCATTGATAAATCCGGTCATTGGCGGATAAACTTGGCGGGCGTCTTGCAGTGCACGCCGGGTTCGACCCGGCGGACTGCACCCCGCCGGGCACGCCGGCGAGGAACGCGCCGGACGTCCTGACCGGAGCCGGCCGTCACCCTCCCATCGTACCCGGTCCGGGTCGCATACCGGCCTGTCACCGTCATGGCGGCAGGCGGCGGCGATGGCGCAAGGGCCCTGACATACACCGCCGCAGCAGCGGATCGCTGCGGCATGATTGCCGCGTTCGCGGCGCGATCCCCGGCCGGCCGCCTTGCGGCGCCGTCGCGGAGCGCAGCCGCGGGCGGCCGAGGAACAACCCAATGAAGCGCATGCTGATCAACGCAACTCAGCGTGAAGAGTTGCGTGTGGCCATCGTCGATGGCCAGACCCTGTTCGATCTCGACATCGAGATCCCCTCCAAGGAACAGAAGAAATCCAACATCTACAAGGGCCGCATCACCCGCGTCGAGCCCTCCCTGGAAGCCTGCTTCGTCGAGTACGGCGGTGAGCGCCACGGCTTCCTGCCGCTGAAGGAGATCACCCGCGAGTACTTCCTGCCGGGTGTCGACCCGCACAAGGCCGGCATCCGCGACCTGCTCAAGGAAGGCCAGGAGCTGATCGTCCAGGTCGAGAAGGAGGAGCGCGGCACCAAGGGTGCGGCGCTGACCACTTTCATCAGCCTCGCCGGCCGCTACATGGTGCTGATGCCCAACAACCCTCAGGCGGGAGGGGTGTCGCGGCGTATCGAGGGCGAGGATCGCCAGGCGCTGAAGGAGGCGATGGAGCACCTCAGCCTGCCCGAGGAGATGGGCCTGATCGTGCGCACCGCCGGCCTCGGCCGCGACGCCGAGGAACTGCAATGGGACCTCGATTACCTGCTGCAGCTGTGGAAGGCGATCGCCGAGGCGGCCGTCGGCAAGCCGGCACCGTTCCTGATCTACCAGGAATCGCGGCTGATCATCCGCGCCCTGCGCGACTACCTGCGCAACGACATCGGCGAGATCCTGATCGACCATGAGGATCTGTATCAGGAAGCGCGCGAATTCGTGCAGCAGGTGATGCCCAACAACCTGCGCAAGCTCAAGCTCTACAGCGATACCACGCCGCTGTTCTCGCGCTTCCAGATCGAGACCCAGATCGACAACGCCTTCGCCCGCACGGTGCGCCTGCCGGCCGGCGGCGCGATCGTGATCGACCAGACCGAGGCGTTGACCGCGATCGACATCAACTCGGCACGCGCCACCAAGGGCAGCGACATCGAGGAAACGGCGTTCAACACCAACTGCGAAGCAGCGGTCGAGATCGCGCGTCAGCTGCGCATCCGCGATGCCGGCGGCCTGATCGTGATCGATTTCATCGACATGGACAGCCCCAAGCACCAGCGCGAGGTCGAGGAAACACTCAAGGAAGCACTCAAGCTCGACCGTGCGCGCGTGCAAGTCGGCCGCATCTCGCGCTTCGGCCTGCTGGAGATGTCGCGCCAGCGCCTGCGTCCTTCACTGGACGAGTCCACCCAGATCGTCTGCCCGCGCTGCGACGGTCACGGCCGTATCCGCGGCGTCGAGTCGCTGTCGTTGTCGGCGCTGCGCCTGGCCGAAGAGCACGCCATGAAGGAGCACACCGGCCAGGTCCTGCTGCTGGCACCGCCGGATGTCGCCAACTTCCTGCTCAACGAAAAGCGCGCCAGCGTGGTCGAGATGGAGCTGCGCCACAAGGTGCACGTGGTGATCGTCGCCGATCCCAAGCTGCAGACCCCGCACCTCGAGATCAGCCGCATCCGCGAAAGCGAGATGGGCGAGCACGCCAAGCCCAGTTACGAGCGCATGACCGTCGCCGCGCCGACGGCGCTGCCGAAGGTCGGGCAGATCGACGTGCAGGGCGAAGAGCCGGCCGTGTCGGGTGTCATACCTGCCACTCCGGCGCCATCACGCCCTGACGCGGAGCCTGTTGCCACGCGTGCACCGGTCGCGCGCGCCGCGCCGGTGCCGGCGGCAGCTGCGTCATCCGCCGCGCCCGGCGGCCTGCTCAAGCGCCTGTTCGGCTGGTTCGGTGGCAATGCGACGGTGACGCCGGCCGCACCGCGTGCGGTGCCGCGCCCGCCGCGCCCGGCACGCGAGGAGCGTCCGGCACCACGCCCGTCACGCGACGAGCGACGGCCCGCGGGCTCCGCAAGGGCCCAACCCGCGCGCGCCGGCAAACCCGGCGGCGAGCGCGGCAGCGAACGCACACGCGGCGTCACTGCCACGCCGCTGCCGCAGGCCAGACCACGCGCGGAACCGGCGCCGCCTCGCGAACCCCGTGGCGAGCGACCGGCCCCAGCAGCACGATCCGCGCAGCCAACTGCACGGGCACCGGCCGCCGGCACGGAATCGAAACCGGTGACGGCGGCCGAGCCGGCGATCCAATCCGGCACCACCCCGGTACCCGCCGGCAGCGACGTGCGCCCCGATGCCGCCGGTGAGAGCGCTCGCGCGCGTCGCCGCGGCCGCCGCGGCGGCCGTCGCCGCCGCCGCCATGAGGAAGGCAATGCGGCCGCACCCGAGAGCGGCACCCTTCCGGCGAGCACGCACGACTTCGACGACGAGGAAGGTGATGCGATGCCGTCGGCAAGCGCTGCGGCCAGTCCCGCACCCGCTGCCCGCCCCGCCACCGCCAACCTGCCGCGGCCGGAAGCCGAAGTGGCGCCCGCGGCTGCGGCCGCAGCGCCCCCGCGCGCCCTGCCGTCGCCCGCCACGGCCACGATGGCCCCGGCGCACACCGTGCCTGCGGCGACCCCGATTCCAACGCCTCGTGAGGCCGTCCCCGCGGCCGCCGGTTCCACCTTGCCACCCGCAGCACCAGCACCCGACGTCACGGCTCCGCCCGCAGCTCCCGCGCGGGTTGTGCCCCCGTCCACCGCGACCGCTTCCACGCCGGTGACCCCGGCGATCGCCATGCCTGCTCTGCCGGCGTCAACAGCACCCATGCCGCCGACGGCCGTCCGGCCGCTGCCGATCGTGACACCGGACCGCGAGTCATCCGCGCCACCACCGTCTGCTGCCCCGACCGGCGCTCCACCCGCCCTGCCGCCGCTGCAGCCGAGTTTGCTGCCCGCTGCACCCAGGCCGCCGGCGCCCGTGCAACCTGCAGGCTCGATGCCGTCGTCACCCGCGGCCCCCGCGACGGGGACCGACGCGGATCACGCGACCGGCGACAGCGACGGCACGCCGCATCCGTGATCCCGCGGGACCCGCGCCGCCCGGCGGCGCGGGTCCGCGCTCAGCCGGCAGCGGCGCAGAGACGGGCCAGGTCCTCGTAACCGCTGAAATGCGCCGTGGCGCCGCAGCCTGGACAAGCGGCGTCGCGCGGCAGCCGAAGCTCGCGAAAGCACATGGCCAACGCGTCGAACAGCAACAGGCGCCCGACCAGCGGCGTGCCGATGCCCAGCAGCAACTTGAGTGCCTCGGTCGCCTGCAGCAGGCCGATCACGCCGGGCAGTACGCCGAGCACGCCGGCCTCGGCGCAATTGGGTGCATCTGCTGCAGCGGGCGGCTCGGGAAACAGGCAGCGATAGCAGGGCGAGCCGGCGCGCCGCGGGTCGAATACACTGACTTGGCCGCTGAAGCGCTCAACCGCGCCATACACCAGTGGCAAGCGCAGCCGCAGGCTGGCCGCCGCCAGCAGATAGCGCGTCGGAAAATTGTCGGCGCCGTCGATCACCACATCGTGTCCGCCCAGCAACACCTCGACGTTGTCCGCCTGCACGCGCGCCGCGTGCGTCACGACCTGGACCCTGGGATTGAGGGCCGCCAGCGTCATGCGCGCCGATTCGACCTTGGATAGCCCCACGCGGGCATCGGTGTGCAGCACCTGCCGATGCAGATTGGAACGCTCGACGCGATCGTCATCAATCAGCGTCAGCGTGCCGACACCGGCGGCGGCGAGGTACAGCGCCGCCGGCGCACCCAGGCCGCCGGCGCCGACCAGAGCCACACGTGCCGCGGCGAGGCGCGCCTGTCCCGCGCCACCGATCTCGGGCAGGCACAGCTGCCGCGCGTAACGATCCTGGGCGTCGGCATCGAGCCCGCCGGCCTGCACCGGCAGCCCGGCGGCCAGCCAGCCCACGTAGCCACCCGCGACCGAGGCAATCCGCTGGCAACCCCGCGCACGCAGGTCCTGCGCCGCCCGCAACGAACGCGGTCCGCTCAGGCAGATCAGCAGGATCTCGCGCCCGGGCGGGGCCAGCTCGGCGATCGCCAGCGGCAACTGCGCGCTGGGCATGCCGATGGCGCCCTCGGGACTTCCGGCCGCGCGCTCCCCGTCGGTGCGCACGTCGATCAGCAGCGCACCAGCCAGCTGTCGGCGCCGTGCCTCGACCACATCGACCTGCGGAATGGGGAGGACCGCCGCATCTGGCGCGCTCATGGCCACAGCTCCGGCAACGGCAGCACCTCGATCACGCTGCCCGCCGCCAGCTCATGCACCGCTTCGGGGACCAGACCGAGCGCGGCGGCGGCGGCCAGCCCCGAGAGCTGGGCGGAGCCCTGCCGCGCATGCGCCGTGAACACGAGGCGGGCATCGGCGCCGCAACGCAGACTGCCACGCAGGAACTCGGCGCGGTCGTGGGACTTGCTTACGGCCTGTCCCAGGACCGCGTGCAGCTCGGGTGATGGCGTGCGTCCGCCCATCTGCTGCAGCGCCGGGCGCACCAGACCGAGAAAGGTCGCCGCCGTGGATACCGGATTGCCGGGCAGCGCGAACCACAGCGCCGACTCGAATTCGGCGGCCAGCACCGGCATCCCCGGCTTGATGCGCACCTTCCAGAAATGCACCCGGCCATGCTGCAGCGCAAGCTGCGGCAGCAGATCCGCATCGCCGACCGAGGCGCCACCGCTGGTCAGCAGCACGTCGGCCATGGCAGCAAGTTCGTGCAGCGCCTGCCGCGTAGCCAGGGCATCGTCACCCACATGGCGAACGGCAACCACCTCGGCTCCGCTGCTGTGCGCCAGGGCCGCCAGCATCGGGCCATTGCTGTCGCGCAGCTGGCCGAATCCGGGCACGGCCGTCGCCGGCACCAGTTCGTCACCGGTCGTCAGGATCGCCACCCGAGGGCGCCGATGGACGCTGACCTCGAGCACGCCGAAACTCGCCAGCAGGGCCAATGCGGCGCTGTCGAGCACACGCCCGGCCGCCAGCACCTCGGCATCCGCTGCAAAGTCCTCGCCGATCGCGCGCACGTTGGCGCCGGCGGCGGTCCCGGCGCCGACGATCACGGTATCGCCTTCGAGACGCGCGCGCTCCTGGATCACCACGGTATCGGCACCCGCAGGCAGCGGCGCACCGGTGGTGATGCGCACGCAGGTGCCCGGCGCGACTGCCGGGGCCGGTGTCGCACCGGCCAGTTGGCGGCCGATCAGCCGCAACGACCGCTCGCCAGCCGGCGGCAGATCGGCGGCGCGCAGCGCGTAGCCGTCCATGGCCGAATTGGCGAAAGCCGGCAGCGCGCTCGGTGCGCGCAGCGGCTGCGCCAGGATGCGTCCGGCAGCGGACTCGGCGCTGATGCGCCGGATCGGACGAGCCCGCGACGACACCAGCGTCCGAACGATCGCGCGCGCCTCGGCGAGGTTGATGTGCTGCGGCACGCTGGCAGGGATCGTTGCGCTCATGGGTACAAGCCTAGCGCGGGCGCGGCGGTGACGTCGTCAGTGCTTGCCGCGTACGTGCTGCAACAGACGGCGACGCTTCTGCTGCTGTCGCTCGGTCAGCACATTGCGGCGGCCGGCGTACGGATTTTCGCCATCATGAAATTCGATGCGCACCGGCGTGCCTTCCAGCTTGAAACGCTTGCGGAAGAAATTCTCCAGATAGCGCCGATAGCTGTCGGCGATGTGCGCGGTGCGCGAACCGTGGATCACGATGGTCGGCGGGGTGCGTCCGCCCGGATGCGCGTAACGCAGCTTGGGCGCGTGACCGCGCACCAGTGGCGGCTGATGACCGGCGTAGGCCTGCTCGAGTGCACGGGTGAGCGCCGAGGCGGTCAGCTCGCGGGTGGACGCGGCATGCGCGCGATCGACGGCACGCATCAACTCGCGCAGGCCCGATCCGTGCAGCGCAGAGACGAAGAGCGTCTTCGACCAGGCCACGAAATCGAGCCGCCGCTCGAGCCCACTGCGGCACTGCCGGCGCTGGTAGGCATCGAGTCCGTCCCACTTGTTGGCGGCGATCACCAACGCGCGACCGGCATCGAGCACATGGCCGATCAGCGCCAGATCCTGGTCCGTGATGCCCTCGCTGGCATCGATCAGAAGCACCGCCACCTCGGCTGCCTCGAGTGATTGCAAGGTTTTGATCACGCTGAATTTCTCCAGCGCGTCCTCGACCCGTCCGCGGCGCCGCACACCGGCGGTATCGATCAGCAGGTAGCGACGCCCGTCACGCTCGAGCGGCACGCGGATCGGATCGCGGGTGGTCCCGGCGACGGCCGACACCACCAGCCGGTCCTCGCCCAGCAGCCGGTTGACCAGCGTGGACTTGCCGACGTTGGGGCGTCCGAGAATGGCGACGCGCACCCCTGGGTCGGAGGGTGCCTCGGCTGCCGTTTCGGCCGCGGGCGGCAGGTGTGCCGCGAGGGCCTCCAGCAACCCGTCCAGTCCGCGCGCGTGTGCCGCCGCCAGCGGCAGGGTGGCGGCAATGCCGAGCGCGGCGAACTCGGCCAGGGCGTCCTGTTCATCGAGCCCGTCGGTCTTGTTGACCGCGATCAGCAACGGCTTGCCGCTGCGACGCAGCTCGTCCAGCACGCTGCGATCCTGCGGCAACAGCCCTTCGCGGGCATCGGTGACCAGCACCAGCACCGTCGCCTCGGCGATCGCCAGGCGCACCTGGCGCGCGGTCAGCACGTCGATGTCCATGTCACGACCCGAAAGGCCACCGGTATCCACCACCACGAACGGCACGCTGCCGAGTCGGCAGACACCGTAGTGGCGATCACGGGTCACGCCGGGCCGATCCGCGACCAGCGCGTCGCGGCTGCGGGTCAGCGCATTGAAGAGGGTGGATTTGCCGACGTTGGGACGTCCGACCAGGGCGACAACAGGCAGCATCGGCGGCGGCGGGGCGTCATCGCGCCTGGATACGGTAGGCGGCGATATGGCCGACGTCATCCGCGACCACGGCGATGTCGCCTGCGATCAGCGGCCGCGCACGGATCGCCTTGCCGGAAAGGTGCTCGCGGGCCGCGAACTGGCCAGTGGCCAGATCCAGCCAGTGCACGTAACCCTGCAGATCACCAACCACGACGTACTTGCCCTGGATCGCCGGCGCGGACAGCCAGCGCCAGTCCAGGGCGTTCTGCTTCCACACGTCCGCACCGCTGGTCTTGTCCAGCGCCCAGATATTGGAGGCATCGTCGATCGCGATCAGGGTGCCGCCGCTGACGGCGACGCCGGTATAGCCCGACAGCGGCCGCGACCACAGGATGCGTCCGCCCTCGGCCTGCACCGCGGCGACGCTGCCGTGATAGGCATTGGCGTACAGCACGCCGTCATCGAGCACCAGGCTGCCGTCGGAATCGTCGAGGCGCTGGATTTCCGTGCGTCCCTCGCCGGTCGCCAGGCGCTGCTCCCACAATGAGCTGCCATCGGCGAGATTCAGAGCCGCCAGCTTGCCGTCGTCGCTGCCGAAGAACACCGCGCCACCCGCGACCAGCAAGGTGCCGTTGCCACGCAGGCTCAGCGCCGGCACGCTGCCGCGGTCGTACAGCCAGAGCTGCTTGCCGTCGCTGGCCGCCAGTGCGTAGATGTGACTGTCGTTGCACCGCACCAGCACGCGATCACCGACGATGACCGGCGGACTGATCACTTCGGACGAAACGGTGACCTGCCAGCGCGGCTTGCCGGTCTTGGCATCGAAGGCGTCGACGTGACCGTCGAGGGTGCCCACCACCAGCAGATCGCCTGCCACGGCCGGACCGCTGCTGTAGCGGGTGTCCCGCTTCTCGCGCCAGTGGGTACCGACCGACCACAGCCGCTTGCCACTGGCGAGCGCCAGCGCCTCGATGTCGCCGCCGGTACTGACCGCGTAGACCACGCCGTCGGCAACCGCGGGCTCCAGGCGGACACCGGAATTGCCGGCGCCGTTGCCGACCCCGGCCTCCCACAGCCGCTTGACGGTCAGGGTCGGCGTGAATTTGGCCAGCGGCGTCGGCGGCTGGATATTGTCCTTGGTCTTGAACAGACCGCAGCCGGACAAAGCCAGCACGCCGAGCATCACCACAGCGAATTTGCGCATCATGAATTGTGCTTCCCGGCGGCGGCCAGATCATCGAACTTCATCTGCACCAGAGCACGCTCGGGTGCATCCGGCTTGAAGGCCGCCAGTGCGGCGGCGTAGGCGGTGCGCGCTTCGGCGGGGCGCTTCAACGCCAGCAGCGCGTCGCCGCGCAAGGCCTGGATCAGGCCGGCATAGTTGCCGGCCGGCAGCTTGTCGAGACGTGCCAGTGCCGCGGCGGGCCGATCCTGCGCCAGCTCCAGCTGGGCCAGGCGCAGCTCGAACAGGCGCTTGAGTGCGGCATCGCCGGCATGCTGCTCGGCCCAGTCCAGCGCGGTGACCGCCTGCGCATACTGGCCGACGGTGGCGGCGTGTTCGGCCCGCCCAGCAGCCGCGAACGTCGCGAAGATCGTGTCCGGATAGTCCTTCATCAGGCGCTCGGTCGCCAGCGTCGCCAGGGCGTCGTTCTTGTCCTGCAGTGCCTGCTGCAGCACCTGATACTGCTCGGCCGCCGCCATCCGGTGGCGCTGCTGATGCGCACGCCACTGCTGCCAGCCGAAAATCAGCAACAGGCCGAGCACGATGCCGACCAGAATCGAGGCCGCGTTGGCGCGCAGCCACTGGCGAACCTGTTCGCCCTGCTCGTAATCGTCGTATGCGTCAAAGGCCATCGAGTCACCGCAAACCAGGGGGACGCGCGCATCGCAAGCGCCGCGCGGGGAGCGCGGAGGATAGCGCAAAAAGCCGCTCAGGCGCGGCCCGGCGGTGCGTCGATGCTGAAGCTGGCGACGTTGGCGTGACGATGATCGTCGAGCGGATACGGCTTGCCGTCGAGTTCAACGCTGGCGGCATCGGCGTTGCCGATGCGTACCTGCAGCGCCTGCGCGCTGCGATAGGTTCGGATGGTGCCCGCCGGCAACAGCGCGTACTCCAGATGCTTGCCATCGGCACCGGTAACCTCGACCCAGCTCGGTGCCGACAAGCTGATCTGCAGCAGGTGGTCCGTGGCACCCGTGACTGGCGCCGGCGCCGGCAACGGAGCCTTCGTTCCCGACTCCAACGCGGGAAACGCCGCGATCGATGCCAGCAGCGGCTGCTCGCTGCTGGCCGCCGTCGCGGGTCGCGTCCGCGCCCGAATGGCGACGCGCGCCGCCTGCGTCGGCACGGGCTGCGTCTGCACCAGCGCCGGCGCGTCCAGCGGCTCGATCCGGACCAGGTCGCGATCCAGACCGCCGCGCAGGCCGATCCAGACCACCGGCACCGCAATCACCGCCGTCAGCACGATGTAGGTGGCCGCCGTCGCATACCGCTCGATGGCCAGCCGCAGATGCGAGGCATTGCCGGTCATCACCAGTGGCGGCTCACATGTTGCCAGCTGGGCCAGGGCGGCATCGACCTCGTCCGCCGCAACGCCCAGCAACCGCGCGTAACCATGCAGTTGACTGCGCAGATAGATCGGCGAATCGCCAGAGCCGATGCCATGCTGCTCGATCCGCTGCAGCACCGCCGTCGGCAGCCGCAATTTCTGCGCGCAGTTCCCCAGGCTCAGGCCGCGCGCCTGACGCGCGGCCATCAGCCGCTGCCCCAGCGCAGAATCCGGTGACGCTCCGGTGTCGGCGAGGCGCATCTCGACCGATCCGGCAGCACCGTCGTGATGGCGGGCGGACGACGCGGGGGTGTCAGCGGAAGTCATGGCGGTGAACCGGAGGGAAGACTGCGGGCCTGCTCCGAATCCGGGAACTGGTCGCGCAGCCGACGGGCATAGGTATGGGCGGCCTCCTGGTCACCCAGTTTCGTTTCGATCTCATAGCCGAGCTTGAGTACGGCGGGGCTGGCCAGCCCGAGCGCTTCGAAACGCTGTAAGAAGGCGCTCGCATGGAAGTCGTCGCCCTGCTTGTGCAGGATGACGGCGCTCTGGTAGAGGGCATCGGCATTCTTCGGATTGAGCGCCAGTGCCTGCTTGAAGTCGGCCAGCGCCGGCTGCATCCGGTCCACCTTGAGCAGGCAGGTTCCCGCGTTGGCGTAGGCGACATCCGGTGTGTGATAGAACGGATCGGCTACCGCGCGCTTGAAATACGGCAACGCCTCGTCGACCTTGCCGATGCGGCACAGGAATGCGCCGAGATTGTTGTTGGCGTCGCCCTTGGTCGGCTCCAACGCATAAGCGCGCTTGTACTCCCGTTCGGCCTTGGGGTATTCCTTGATGCGCTCGTAGAGCACGCCCAGCACGGTATGCGCCGGTGCGTAATTGTCGTCGTACTTTTCCGCCAGCAGCAGCTTTTGCAGCGCGGTCTGCAAGTCACCGCGCTGAAGGTACTGCTGGCCCAGTTCGGTATGGACCTCGGCGGCCTGGCGTGCCTTCTGCTGCGAGGTCTCGCCATGCAGCCCGCCCACCGACTGGCAGCCGGCCAGTGCGAGGCCGCACATCATCACCAGCATGATCGCGCTATGCCGCATGGGCCGTGGCCTCCTCGATGCGCTTGCGGAATTCGGCCTGACGCCGGGTACGGTCGAGCACCTGACCCTTGAGCTGCCCGCAGGCGGCGTCGATGTCATCACCGCGCGTGCGCCGCACCATGGTCATCACACCGGCCTCGAGCAGGATCTTCTGGAACGCGGCGATCACCTCCGGTTCGGAGCGCTGGTAGCCGGCGCCTGGAAACGGGTTGAACGGGATCAGGTTCACCTTGGCCGGCAGCCGCCGCATCAGCCTGACCAGTTGCCGCGCCAGCTCGGGACGATCGTTGACATCCTTCATCATCGTGTATTCGAAGGTGATCGACGTGCGCGGACGCTTCGCGGCATAGCGTGCGCACGCCGCCAGCAGCTCGGCGATCGGATAGCGCTTGTTGAGCGGCACCAGTTCGGTGCGCAACTCGTCATTGGGCGCATGCAGCGACACCGCCAGCGACACGTCACTGACCTCGGACAGGCGGTCGATCAGCGGCACCAGGCCGGCAGTGGACAGGGTGACGCGCTTGTTGGCCAGTCCGAACCCGAGGTCGTCGCGCATCACGCTCATCGCACGCACGACGTTGTCGAAGTTCAGCAGCGGCTCGCCCATGCCCATCATCACCACGTTGGTGATGCGCCGTAGCTGGTGCGGCTGGTTGCCCAGCGCCTTCGCCGCCACCCACACCTGGCCGATGATCTCGCTGGCGGCAAGGTTGCGGTTGAAGCCCTGGGTGGCGGTGGAGCAGAAACGGCAGTTGAGGCCGCATCCGACCTGTGAGGATACGCACAGCGTGCCGCGCGTCGGCTCGGGGATGTAAACGGTCTCGACCGCATTGCCGCCGTCCATGCCCAGCAGCCACTTGCGCGTGCCGTCGGCCGAGTGCCTGTCGAGCAGGGTGCGCGCTGGCGCGATCTCGGCAACATCGGCGAGCTTGTTGCGCAGCGCCTTGCCAAGATCGGTCATCTGCTCGAAGTCGTCGACGTGGCGGTGATAGACCCACTTCATCACCTGGTCGGCGCGGAAGGGCTTTTCGCCGATCTGCGCAAACAGCATGCGCAGACCCTCGCGGTCGAAGTCGAGCAGGTTGACCTTCCTCGCCGCGGTCACGTCATCGTCCTCAGCCCCGCGGGCAGATCTCGGTGGCGGCGAAGAAATAGGCGATCTCGGCCGCCGCGGTGTCGACAGCGTCGGAACCATGCACGGCGTTGGCGTCGATGCTGTCGGCGAAGTCGGCGCGGATGGTGCCCGGCGTCGCCTTCTTCGGATCGGTCGCGCCCATCAGGTCACGGTTGCGGCCCACGGCGCCCTCGCCTTCCAGTACCTGAATCATCACCGGACCGGAGATCATGAACTCGACCAGCGCCTTGAAGAACGGCCGCTCCCGATGCACGGCGTAGAAGCCCTCGGCCTCGCGACGCGACAGATGCCGCATCTTGGCCGCGATGATGCGCAGGCCGGCCTGTTCGAAACGCGCAAGGATCGCACCGACCGCATTCTTGGCGACGGCGTCGGGCTTGATGATGGAAAGGGTGCGCTCCAGCGCCATGCGGCGGTGCTCCGGGAAAGGGTGAGGGGAAAATCGGTCAGGTGCCGGCGATGATGGGGCAAACTTGCGTCAAATTGCGGGCTTAGATCACGGATTGTTGACGTTTTCGAGGCTCGCGGCAAGCCCTTTTTCCTGTCCGGCAAACGGTTTGACCGCGCCGCAAAGCGCCCGTATCATTCAAACGGTCGTTTGATCGAGCGCCGGCTGCCGTGAACGCCTCCCAGTTCTCCACCAAGCAACGCATACTCGGTGCCGCGGAAGTGCTGTTTGCCCGCTACGGTTTTGCCGGCGCCTCGCTGCGCCAGGTGACCGCCGCCGCCAACGTCAATCTGGCCGCCGTCAACTACCATTTCGGATCCAAGGAAAACCTGATCGAGGAAGTGTTCCGCCGCCGCCTTGACGACCTCAACGCGCGCCGCCAGGCCGCACTGTCCAAGGTCGAGAAGCGTGCGGACGCCACGCTCGAGGACGCGCTCGACGCCTTCATCCGGCCGGCACTGCAGCTGTCGCTGGATCGCAGCGGCGGCGGCGCCTTCATGCGCGTGCTGGCGCGCGCCTACGCCGAACATGACGACCGTCTGCGCCGTTTCCTTTCCGACAACTACGGCCACGTGCTGCGCGAGTTCGTGGTGGTGTTCCACCACATGCTGCCGCACCTCGACAAGGAAGAGCTGTACTGGCGGCTGGACATCGTCGCCGGCGCGCTGACGTACGCGATGGCCGATTTCGGTGTCATCAAGCGCAAGAGCGGCATCAGCGAGCAGAGCCATCGCGAGCGCGCCGCCGAGCACCTGGTGCGTTTCGCCGCCGCCGGCCTGCGCGCGCCCTGATTGCCGATTGCCACTGCCCCGGTTGCGACCGGAGTCACGCCCCCGTTTCCCCACCCCGGAGTTTCCATGAAGCCCACTCCTCTCCGCATCCGCAAGGCCGCCGTGCTCGGCGCCGGCGTGATGGGCGCGCAGATCGCCGCCCATCTCGTCAACGCCGACGTCGAGACGCTGCTGTTCGATCTCGCCGCCAGAGAGGCTCCGAAGAACGGCATCGCGGCGAAGTCGATCCTGAACCTCGCCAAGCTGTCACCGGCGCCACTGGCCGACAAGGCGCGCGCGCAGGCGATCGTGGCGGCCGACTACGAGGAGCATCTGGCGCTGCTCGCCGACTGCGACCTGGTGATCGAGGCGATCGCCGAGCGCCTCGACTGGAAACTGGACCTCTACGCGAAGATCGCGCCACATCTGAATCCGCGCGTCATCGTCGCGTCCAACACCTCGGGACTGTCGATCAACTCGATGGCCGAGGCGCTGCCTGCGGCACTGCGCCCACGCTTCTGCGGCATCCATTTCTTCAATCCCCCGCGCTACATGCATCTGGTCGAGATGATCCCCGACCGCGCCACCGATCCGGCAGTCCTGGACGCGCTCGAGGGTTTCCTGACCACCACGCTCGGCAAGGGCGTGGTGCGCGCCAAGGACACGCCCAATTTCATCGGCAACCGCATCGGCGTGTTCTCGATGCTGGCGACGATGCACCACACCCAGCAGTTCGGTCTCGGCTTCGACGTCGTCGATGCGCTGACCGGCCCGGCGATCGGGCGCCCCAGGAGTGCCACCTACCGCACCGCCGACGTGGTGGGCCTTGACACCATGGCGCACGTGATCAAGACCATGGCCGACACCCTGCCGGAGGATCCCTGGCACCGTCACTTCAGGGCGCCGGAATGGCTATCCGCGCTGATCGCCAAGGGCGCGCTGGGCCAGAAGGCCGGCGCCGGTTTCTATCGCAAGGTCGGCAAGGACATCGGGGTGCTCGACGTCAAGGCGCAGGATTATCGCGCCTCCGCGCAACAGATTGCCGACACCGTTGCCGCGATGCTCGCCATCAAGGATCCTGCGGAGAAGTTTGCAAAGTTGCGCGCCAGCGCCGAACCGCAGGCGCAGTTCCTGTGGGCGACTTTCCGCGACCTGTTCCATTACACCGCCTATCACGTCGCCGACATCGCCGAGACCTGCCGCGACGTCGATTTCGCCATCCGCTGGGGCTACGGCTGGAAACTGGGTCCGTTCGAGACCTGGCAGGCCGCCGGCTGGCAGCAGGTCGCCGGCTGGATCGGCGAGGACATCCGGGCCGGCAAGGCCATGAGCACCGCGCCGCTGCCGGCGTGGGTGACCGACGGACGCAGCGGAGTGCATGGTCCCGACGGCTCGTTTGCGCCGAAGGCGGGCAAGCCGCTGCCGCGCTCCGCGCATCCGGTCTACGAGCGCCAGCTGTTCCCCGACCCGCTGCTGGGCGAACGCTTCGATCGCGGTACCACCGCGTTCGAGAACGACGGGGTGCGCCTGTGGCATCTGGGCGACGAGATCGGCATCGTCTCGTTCAAGACCAAGATGAATACCGTCAACGATGCGGTGCTCGACGGCTTGCAGCGCGCGATCGAGGAGTCCGAACGCCAGTTCAAGGCGCTGGTGATCTGGCAATCCGGCGAGCCGTTCTCGGCCGGCGCCGATCTCAAGGGTGCGATGGGCCTGCTGCAGGCCGGCAGGATCGCCGACTTCGAGTCGATGATCGCCAACTTCCAGGCCACCAGCATGCGCATCAAGTATGCGCTGGTGCCGGTGGTGGCTGCGGTGCGCGGCATGGCGCTGGGCGGCGGTTGCGAATTCCAGATGCACTCGGCACGCACGGTCGCGGCGCTGGAGAGCTACATCGGCCTGGTCGAGGCCGGTGTGGGCCTGCTGCCGGCGGGCGGCGGCCTGAAGGAGATCGCCGCGCGCTGCGGGCTGGCGAGCGATCCCTTCGAAGGCGTCAAACGCATCTTCGAGACCGTGGCCATGGCCAAGGTCTCGGGCTCCGCGCTGGAAGCCAAGCAGATGGGCCTGCTGCGCGACAGCGACGTGGTGGTGTTCAACGCGTTCGAGCAGCTGTATGTGGCAAAGAGCGTCGCCGCCGCGCTGGCCGAGTCCGGCTGGCGCCCGCCGCTGCCGGCACGCGCGATTCCGGTCGCCGGTGAAGTCGGCACCGCCAGCCTGAAGATGCTGCTGGTCAACATGCTCGAGGGCCGCTTCATCTCCGAGCACGATTACGAGATCGCCGCGCGCATCGCCGACACCCTCTGCGGCGGTGCGATCGAACGTGGCGCGGCCGTCGACGAGGACTGGCTGCTGCGTCTCGAGCGCAAGCACTTCGTCGAATTGGCGCAGATGCCCAAGACCCAGGCGCGCATCCAGCACACCCTGACCACCGGCAAGCCGCTGAGGAACTGAGAGCCAGTGTCCGCGAAGACCGCAATGCGCGCGATGGATCTTCATCCGACCGACATCTTCGCGTTCTTGGCGTCCTTTGCGGACCCATGAATGCGGTTGTCCGCGAAGACCGCAGAGGGCGCGAAATTTCAGGACTTGATGCTTTTTTCACGACCTTGGCGCCCTTCGCAAACCCGCACATCCCAGCCATCGAAATCTCAGCCCACCGCTCCACGACGCGCGCGACCGCACAAGATCCATCATCGATAAAGCCTTCGCGGTCTTCGCGTCCTTCGCGGACTCAATGCTCTGGAGATCAAGCATGACCAAGCAAATCCAGGACGCCTACATCGTCGCCGCTATCCGCACGCCGATCGGCAAGGCGCCGCGCGGCGTGTTCCGCAACACCCGGCCTGACGATCTGCTGGCGCACGTGATCCGCGCCGCGCTGGCCAAGGCGCCGAGTGTCGATCCGCAGCGTATCGGCGACGTGATCGTCGGTTGCGCCATGCCCGAGGCCGAGCAGGGCATGAACGTCGCCCGCATCGGCCTGCTGCTGGCCGGCCTGCCGGACACGGTCCCGGGCGTGACCGTCAACCGCTTCTGCTCGTCGGGCGCGCAGGCGGTGGCGATGGCCGCCGACCGCATCCGCCTCGGCGAGGCCGACCTGATGCTGGCCTGCGGCACCGAGAGCATGAGCATGGTGCCGATGATGGGGCATCGCCCGGCGATCAACCCGGCCGTGTTCGACAACGAGCACATCGCCATCGCCTACGGCATGGGCATCACCGCCGAGAAAGTCGCCGAGCGCTGGAAGGTCAGCCGCGAGGACCAGGACGCCTTCGCCCTGCAGAGCCACCAGCGCGCGCTGGCGGCGATCGCTGCGGGCGAGTTCGCCGAGGAGATCGCGCCGTACACGCTGGACGATCACTACCCCGATCTGGCCACGCATGCGATCAAGGCCGACCGGCGCCGCATCGATACCGACGAGGGCCCGCGCAAGGACACCAGCCTCGACGGTCTGTCGAAGCTGAAAACGGTGTTCCGCGCCGGTGGCAGCGTGACGGCCGGCAACAGCTCGCAGATGTCCGACGGCGCCGGCGCGGTGCTGCTGGCCAGCGCACAGGCGCTCAAGGACTACGGCCTGACGCCGCTGGCGCGCTTCGTCGGCGCATCGGTGGCCGGCGTACCGCCGGAGATCATGGGCATCGGCCCCAAGGAGGCGATCCCGCGCGCGCTCAAGCTCGCCAGCATCCGTCGCGACCAGCTGGACTGGATCGAGCTCAACGAGGCTTTCGCCGCGCAATCGCTGGCCGTGATCCGCGATATCGGCCTCGATCCGGCGCGGGTCAATCCGCTGGGCGGCGCGATCGCGCTGGGTCATCCGCTGGGTGCGACCGGCGCCAAGCTGACCGCGACGGTCGTGCACGGCCTGCGCCGGCGCAGGCAGAAGTACGGCATGGTGACCATGTGCATCGGCACCGGCATGGGCTACGCGATGGTGCTCGAGGCGGTGTGAGCGGGCAACCATGCCATCGCGTTCATCATGACCGTGGCGGCCCCGGCATCCCGAGCTGGCGCCACGATCAGACCGGCAGCGTCTTGCCAAGCAGCGGGGCGAGCAGGGCAAGGGCGGCCAGCAAGGCCACGATCATCAGCGTGGTGATTATCGCCTGCGCGATGTAGTGCAAGGCGATGTCGTTGACCGCGGCGGCGGCCTGGTCGATGCCGTCGGGCGCCGCGGGCCGCAGGCGTGCGGCGTCGAGCCGCGATGCGGCGCGGAATTCGAGGAAGGCCACCCAGGCCAGCGCGGCGCCGAACGGCAGGCCGATGACGGTCAGCGTCAGCAAGACCGCCAGCACACCGTTGAACACGCCGCAGGCGCGTATCCAGAAGGTGGCGCGCGCCAGCGGTGCGATGGTGGCAGCGAACAGGGCGACCTCGCCTGCAGTCCGCGGCGTGGGCGCTGCAGCCGCGGCCGGCGCGGCTTCAGAGGCCATGGGCCACCTGCGCAAGGGCCTCGACGATGGCGCCGATCAACAGCAGCAGTCCCAGTGCGCTGGTCAGCGCCGACAGCAGGAAGTAGCGCGCCAGCGCGGCAAACCCGGCCCGGGCATCCTCGGGCCGCAGACTGGCGTGCGCCACGCTGAGCACCGAAGCTGCGCGAAACAGGAACCACGCCGACAGCGCCCCGCTGAGCGCGACCAGCGCATTCAGCCAGCTGCCGTGCCAGAGCTTGATCACGCCGAAACCCAGCAGCAGGACGGCGAAGCCCCAGCACCACCAGCGGCGACGATGCAGCGGCGCAGTCAGCGCACGCACCCACTCGGCGGGTACGGAAGCACCCGGCAGGGTGCCCAGGGGTGCGGTCTGTGCGGGCAGATTCGAAGGCATCGGGCGTTGATGATGGCGCACATCGCGGCACGAACGCGAGCACCCGCATGTCATGCGCTTGCAGCGACTCGCTCGGAACCTGGATCGCGATGCACACGCCGCCGCGCGTCGAACGACAGCCGCCTCGGCTGCCCCCACTGTGCAGCCGCGATCAGGCGTCCCGGCGCTCCTTGCGCGCATCGAGATGCTGCAGCCACGCGTAGCGTGCCTGGGCGGCCAGATAGCCCAGCGGTCGCTGCACCGAGGTCAGGCCGAACGGCTCGAACAGGCGCCAGGCGTCGTCGTCGCGGCTGATCGCCGCGGCCAGCAGTTCGCCGGCCAGCGTGGTCGGTGCCAGGCCATGGCCGCCGAAGGCCTGCGCCCACCACAGCCCGCGACCGTCACCGCCGATCTGCGGCATCTGGTGGCGGGCGTAACTCATCAGGCCGGACCACCCGTATTCGACGCGACTGCCCTCGAGCTGCGGAAACACCTTCAGCATGTCGTGGTAAAGCAGCCGCCGCACGTCCTCGGGCCGGCGGTCGCGAACCGAGATGCGACCACCCCACAGCAGGCGCGTGTCGGCCAGTGGGCGCCAGTAATCGAAGGCGAAGCGGGTGTCGTAAACGGCCGCCGCACTGCGTACGCAATCGGCCAGCCGCCCGCCCAGCGGTTCGGTCGCCATGACGTAGGTGGCAATCGGCAAGACCGCGCGATCGGCCTGCGGATCGAGACCAGCCAGGTAGCCGCCGGTGGCCAGCACCACCTGGGGCGCAGCGACGCGCCCACCACCGGTGTGCAGATGAAAACCGCCGCCGCCGCGCTCCAGACGCAGCACCCGCGAGGCCTCGCGCAGCGTCACGCCCTGCGCGGTCGCCGCCTGCGCCAGCCCGCGCGCAAAGGCCAGCGGGTCCAGATGCAGCGCGTCGCGCTCGTACAGCGCTCCGTGGTAGCGGTCACTGCGCACGATCTCGCGCAACGCATCGGGCTCGACCCACTCCCACTCGATACCGAAATCCTCGGCCAGCTGGCGCTGACGGCGACGCAGCACCTCGGGATCGCGGAACCAGTTGGCACACAGAACACCGGCGTCGTTGGCCGCGCAGGCGATCGTATAGCGCTGGATCCGCGCACGAATCAGCCGGACCGCATGCTGGGTGGCCAGATACAGCGCCCGCGCACGTTCCCGGCCCAGACGCCGCACCAGCTCCTCGCCGCCCAGCGAATAGCCGCCGAACACGAAACCGCCGTTGCGGCCGGAGGCGCCAAAACCGACGCGCTCGGCTTCCAGCAGCACCACGCCCTTGACCCCGCGTTCAGCCAGGCCCAGCGCGGTGGCCAGGCCGGCATAGCCGCCGCCGACGATCGCCACCTCGGCCTCGATGTGGCCACCGAGGCTGGGATAGCCATAGCTGAGCGGCGCTTGCGCGGCGTAGATGCTGTCAGCGGCGGTGGGGCGCAGGTCAGCCATGCGCCGCGACGAACTCGCGCACTGCGGCCGCCAGCTGCGGATCATCCATCGCCAGATGCAGCGTCGCGCGCACCAGGCCCAGCTTGTTGCCGCAATCGAAGCGCTCGCCGGCGAAGCGATAGGCGAGCAGTTCCTGCTCCTGGGCCAGGGACTCGAGCGCATCGGTCAGCTGGATCTCGCCGCCCAGGCCCGGTCGCGTGGCTTCGAGCAGATCGAAGATGCGCGGCGGCAGCAGATAGCGGCCGACGATGGCAAGCCTGGACGGTGCGGCCGCGGGCTTCGGCTTCTCGACCAGGTGACGAATGCGCCCGGCGCGCCCGCCGACCGGATCGACGGCGACAATGCCGTAACGATGCGTCTGGTCCGCGGGCACCTCCTCGACAGCGACCACGCCGCTGCCGTGGGTGGCCGCCATCTCCGCCATCTGCCGCATCACACCGGCACCGCGGGCGCGGATCAGGTCATCGGGCAGGATCACGCCGAACGGCTCGTCGCCGACGACGGCACGCGCGCAGAGCACGGCATGGCCAAGCCCCAGTGCCTCGGGCTGGGTAACGAAGACGCAGCGTACGTGCCCGGGCAACACGCTGCGCACAATCTCGAGCAGATCGACCTTGCCGGCTTCGGCCAGCTTGGTTTCCAGCTCATAGGCCTTGTCGAAATAATCGGCGATGGCGTGCTTGTAGCGGTTGGTGACGAACACCAGGGTATCGGCACCGGCCTCCACCGCCTCGTCGACGGCATACTGGATCAGCGGCCGGTCGAGTACCGGCAGCATTTCCTTGGCGATCACCTTGGTCGCCGGCAGGAAGCGCGTGCCGAGTCCGGCGACCGGGAACACCACCTTGCGCAGGGGGCGGCTCATGCTGAATCTCCTTGCAGGATCGTTGCTGGCAACGGGGAGGGCGGCGCGTCGGCAGGCCCGGGCTGGAACGCCGGCAGCAGGCGCCCCAGCATCCGCCGCAGGGCCTCCTCGTCGAAGACATCCACCGCGGCGCGCGCTTCGCGCAGCGCGGCGTCGACTTGCTGCGGCTCCAGCGCGCGCGGTTGCGCCAGGAACAATTTGGCGTGCGCGGTCGGCGCGTACTGCTCTTGCGGATGGAACAGCTCCTCGAACAGCTTCTCGCCGGGTCGCAGGCCGGTGTAGACGATGGCGACGTCGCGACCCGGCTGCTTGCCCGCCAGACGGATCATCTGTTCGGCAAGATCACGGATGCGTACCGGATCACCCATGTC
>JAGWPB010000029.1 GCA_028870665.1 Lysobacteraceae bacterium | reverse complement strand
AGCAGCGACGTGCGCGTCTGGCAGCGCGGCTGGTACTTCGGCGGCATCACCGTCGATCCGCGCGACGCGAACCGGATCTACGCGGCCAACACCGCGCTGTACGAGTCGCGCGACGGCGGCAAGACCTTCGTGCCGATCAAGGGCGCGCCCGGCGGCGACGATTACCACGTGCTGTGGATCGATCCGGCCGATCCGGCGCACCGCATCCTCGGTGTCGACCAGGGCGCGGTGGTCTCGGTCGACGGCGGCAAGGTCTGGTCGAGCTGGTACAACCAGCCGACCGCGCAGATGTACCACGTGGTCACCGACAACCGCTTCCCGTACCGCGTCTGCGGCGCGCAGCAGGACTCCGGCGCGGCCTGCGTGCCCAGCCGCACCGGCACCATCGACGGCATCAGCATGATGCAGTTCCACGAGACCCGGGCCGGCGGCGAGAGCGGCATGGTCGCGCCCGATCCGGGGGATCCCGACATCGTCTACGGCGGCACCGTCGACAAGCTCGATCTCAAGACCCGGCAGACGCAGTCGGTCGATCCGACGCTCGCCCTGCCCGGCACCTACCGCGTGACCTGGACGCTGCCGCTGGTGTTCTCGGCGGCCGATCCCAGGGCGCTGTACTTCGGCAACCAGCGCATCTTCCGCACCACCGACGGCGGTGCGCACTGGACCGCGATCAGCCCCGATCTGACCCGTGAGGATCCCGGCGTGCCGGCCAATCTCGATACGGTCACCGCCAAGGACAGCCCGGTGCCGGGACCGCGCCGCGGCGTGGTCTACAGCATCGCACCCTCGCCGCGCGCCGCCCAACTCATCTGGGCCGGCACCGACGACGGCCGGGTCTGGGTGACTCGCGACGGCGGCGCGCACTGGAGCAACGTCACGCCGCCGGCGCTGACGCCGTGGTCCAAGGTCGGCAACATCGACGCTTCGGCCTTCGACGACGCCAGCGCCTACGTGTCCGTCGATCGCCATCGCCTCGACGACCGCAATCCCTACATCTGGCGCACGCACGACGGCGGCAAGACCTGGCAGGCGATCGTCGCCGGCATCCCCGACGGCGATTTCGTCAACGTGGTGCGTGCCGATCCGGTGACGCCGGGCCTGCTCTACGCCGGCACCGAACGCGGCGTGTTCGTGTCCTTCGACGACGGCGATCACTGGCAGCCGCTGACGCAGAACCTGCCGGTGACCTCGGTGCGCGACCTGGTGGTCAAGAACGACGACCTGGTGATCGCCACCCACGGCCGCGGCTTCTGGATCATGGACGACATCACCCCGCTGCGGCAGATGGCGACCGCCGTCGCCGCGCGCGGGGCGTATCTGTTCGCGCCGGCCGTCGCCGATCGCGTGCGCCCCGAGGGCTTCACCGGCACGCCGCTGCCGATGAGCGAGCCGCGCGGCGCCAATCCGCCGGACGGCGCCTATCTCGACTATGCGCTGCCGGCGACGGCGAAGTCGGTCACGCTGACGATCACCGATGCGGCGGGCCGGCTCGTGCGCCGCTACCGCAGCAGCGACAAGGTGCCGGCACCCGATCTCGCCACGATCCAGATCGCGCCCGGCTGGATCGTGCCACCGATCGCGCTGGCCACCACGGCGGGCCTGCACCGCTTCGTCTGGGACCTGCGCTACGCCGCGCCCGCGCCGCTGGCCGGCGACGAGGGTGTGTGGAGCAGCGGCGTGTGGGCGCCGCCGGGAACCTACCGGATCACGCTGGATGTCGACGGCCATTCGCTGACGCAATCGCTCACGCTCGTGCCCGACCCGCGCGTGCAGGGCATGACCGCCACCGACTACGCCGCGCAGTTCGCGCTGGCGCGGCGCATCGAGGCCGACCGCGCCGCGGTCGCGGCGGCGCTGAAGCAGGCCGGGACACTGCATGCCGCGCTGCTCGCGCGGGCCGCGACGGCACCCGCGCTGAGAGCCGAGCTGCTCGGCTACGACCGTGATCTGCGCGCCCTGACCGATCTGCCGCTGCACGCCGATCCGCGCAACTCGATGGGCGCGCCGATCGACCACGAAAACAGTCTGCGCGCGCTGGAGCACCGGCTGGCGGCGCTGGACAAGGCGGTGGACGCGGCCGACGTGGCGCCGACCGCCGATGCGCGCAGCGGCTACGCGCTGGCGCACACGGCGCTGGGCACGACGCTGACGCACTGGCGCGCCCTGACCGGGCCGCCGCTGCAGGCGCTCAACCGCAAGCTCGCCGCCGCGGGCCGGCCGCCGATCGCGCTGTAGCCGGCCGCGCGCCACCTGGCACCGCTGCCCGGCGCGGCGGCGGTGCGCCGGACGTCAGTCCGACGCCTGCGCGTAGTTTGCCTCGATCTGCGCCAGCAGCATCCGCAGCTGTGCCTGTGCCGCACGCACGTCTTCGTGGCTCGCGTTGCCGGCCAGTTCGCGCACGGCGGCCCGCGCCGCGGCCCAGGCCGGCAGCCGCCCGTAGCGACCGGCGCGCTCCTCGAACCAGGCCAGCAGAGCGCTGTCGACGCCCTGCCGCAGGCTTGCCTGCACCGCCTCGGGCCGCTGCAGGGCGCTGCCGATCAGGATCAGATCGCGCAACGGCGAAGTGGCCGTCGGCCGCGGCAGCAGGCGCAGCGCGTCGATCCAGTCCCGCAACGCGGACTCCGGCATCGGCCGTCCCAGCCAGTAGCCCTGCGCGTAGCGGCCGCCCATGCGCAGCCACAGTTCCAGCTCCTCGCCGGTCTCGATGCCCTCGGCCACCAGCGGCTTGCCGAGCATGCGCGCCAGCAGGATCGCCGCGCTGGCCACGGCGAACTCGCCGCTGCCGGTCGGCAGGCCGGCGATCAGGCTGCGGTCGAGCTTGAGTTCATCCACCGGCAGTCGCGCCGCCTGCTGCAGCGACAGATGCCCGGAACCGAAATCATCGAGGGCGATGCGCGCACCGCGCGTCTGCGCCGCCTGCAGCACGCGCTGCGCCCGCGGCAAATCCGCGATCAGCGCCGCCTCGGTGACCTCCAGGACGATACCGCGCGCGCCGGGCCCGAGCAGCTGCTCGAGATCGTCGCTGAAGCCGGGATGCAACAGATGACCGCTGCCGATGTTGAGCGCGACGCTGAGCGGCCGCCCGCGGGCGGCCAGCGCATCGTGCAACCGGCGCGCCGCGGCCAACGCGCGCCGGCCCAGCGCGCGCACCAGCGTCGGGTCACGTTCGACCTCGGCGATGAAGGCGGCCGCGGGACGCACGCTGCCGTCCTCGACCCAGCGTGCCAGCATCTCGAAACCGATCAGGCGCGCCGCTGCGAGGTCCGCCACCGGCTGCATCCAGAACCGGATCGCGCCGCCCTCCAGGGCCAGCGGGAAAGCATGGCGCACCGCCAGCCGGCGCTCGGCGTGCGCGGCCACTTCGCCCTCGTAGACACGAAAGGTCGCGCGCCCTCCGTTCTTGGCCGCATACATCGCCTCGTCGGCGTGCATCAGCAACTCGCTGAAATCGCGCCCGCCGTCGGGTGCGACGGCCCAGCCGAGACTGCCGGAGATGCGCTCCAGCTCCTCCGGGTCGCCCTCGACGACCGCGAGCAGAATGCGCAGCGACAGCGTGGCGAGATCGTCCGCGCCGGTCGTGCGCACGGCCAGGCCGAACTCGTCGCCGCCCAGCCGCGCCACCAGATCGGCGCCGCGCACGCAGCGCGCCAGCCGCCCGGCCACGGTCACCAGCAGGGCGTCGCCGGCGGCATGGCCGTAGGTGTCATTCCAGACCTTGAAGCCGTCGAGATCGAGGATGCCCACCGCCAGGGTGGCCTCCTGCCCCAGCGACTGCGCCAGCTGTGTACGCACGTGATTCTCGAATGCGGCACGATTGGGCAGGCCGGTCAAGGCATCGCTGGAGCTCAGCCGGCGCAGCTCGACATCATCGGCATGTTGCAGCAGCGCGACGCGCACGCCGGCGGCGAGCTGGTCGAACAGGCGGCGCAGCGGTTCGTTGAAATAGTCGCTCACGCAGGCGGCGACCGAGAACACCGCGACCGGACGCGCGGGGTCGGCGCCGAACAGCGGCCACGAGCCGATCGCGGCCACGTCGCGCACCGCCGCGTTGCGCGCGGCGACCGCCTGCAGCGAGGCGTCATCGACCATGCGCGCCACCACCGCCGTGCCGCCCAGAAACGCGCGCACCCCGGGCAGGCTCGACAGCGGCCCGGCGGCGGCATCCAGCGGCAGCAGCAGGCCGTGCATCATCGACTGCATCGCCGCATCGCGCGCGCAGACCGCGATCGCACGCAGGCCGTCGGTGCCGTAGGGCACGTGCACCCAGCTGGCGTAGGCGTCGGTGTGCGACTGCAGGATGCTGACCAGGCTCTCGAACAGGGCCCGCGGCGGCGGGCGCGCCAGCAGGACCTGCTGCAGATGCTCGAGTGCCTCCTGGAAGCGGCGCAGGCGCTCCAGCGTGGCGGCCTCGCCGCGACGATCGAGGTAGGCCGCAAGATCATCGGCCAGACGCTCCGCGAGCAGGGCGATGTCATCGGGGAAGCGCTGCTCGCGGGCGCGATAGAGCGCCAGCACGCCGCGCCGGCCGTCGGCCAGCCGCAGCGGTGCGGCGACCAGTCCGCCGATGCCGTGCCTGGACGCGCGCGCGCGCCAGAACTCGAAATCCGCATCGCTTCCGGCATCGGCCAGCTGCGGCCGGTTCTCGCGCACGCAGCGGCCGGACGGGCCGCGACCCTGCGCGCGCGCGCCATCGGCACTGATCGTGATGCCCTGCAGGTAGGCCGTCGCGACCCCGGCCATCGCCAGCGGCTCGATCGCGAGGCTGACCGGATCGACGAAGCCCAGCCACGCCAGCCGCAGGCCGAGCACCGCCACCAGCATCTCGACCAGCTGCGCATGCACCGCCGGCAGCGGCGCCAGCGGCGCCGCGGTCGCGAACAGCCGGTTGGCCGCGGCCAGAGCGCCGTAAAACGCCTCGCGCGTGGCCAGTCGATCCGCCTCGGCGGCGGCATGGCCTTCCAGCATCCAGTGCAGGTCGAGCCGGCAACGCTTGTCCAGGCCGCGGCCGAGCGCGGCGGCGGCGGCGGCCGGCAATGCCAGCTGCTGGACGCCGGCGCCGAGGTCCTGCATGAATCGCGTATTGGTCAACACCAGCCAGCGGTCGTCGACGCCCAGTTGCAGATGGCGCGCGCCCAGCTGCTGCAGCGCCTCGCGACGGCCGGCGTCATAGGCCGTCGTGAGCAGGGCCCGGTAATGCGCCGCGAACTGCGCCGCCAGCTGCACCGGATCGCGCCCCGCCAGCACCTGCGCCAGCTCGGGCTGCTGCGCCAGGGCGGCGACGTGGTCGCGGCCGCAAGCCGCGGCGCGCGCAGTCAGCACTCCGGCATGGCGTGCCAGCGCCTCCGCTTCCTCGGCCGTCAGCACGAGCAGCGCGGGTATCTCAGGCGGATCGATCGGTTCGTCCATGCCCACCCCCGGCGACCGCCGCCGCGAGAGCGGTGCGCGGGCGCCGCCGCAGCGTAGCGCGTCCGCGCCGCGAACGGATACGCCGCGGCGACGCCGGTTCGCGCGCCGCGGCGACCGCCGGCGGCCGTCACGCCCTCGGCATGCGCTGCAGGTCGTGGGTGACGAAGGGCTGCTCGGCCGTCGGCAGATCCAGCCAGTGCGCATGCTGCAGGGTGCGTTGCACCGCCTCGACGCCGTTGTTCCAGTGAGCGCGCATGCTGGCGCGGCCGAACTGGAAATCCTTGTCCTGGCCGTCGTAGGGCTTGTCGCGATAGATCAGGTGGACGACGTTGTAGCGCATGTCGCGTGCCATCGCCTCGACTTCATGGCACAGGTCATCGGCGGCGCGCAGGCCCGGCGGCACCCGCTCCAGCAGGCCGCGCAGGATCTTCCGCTGCGTATGCGCCTGCTGCAGCAGATCGGTCACGGCGCGGGTGCGGCTGGAATACTGGATGTCCTTCACCCGGCCCGGCACGTCGAGCAGACTGCGCGGCAGCTGGCCGAGCGCGCTCCACAGGTCGACCTGGAACACCAGCGTGTGCGACCGCGGATGTCCGCCGAGCACCTGCATCAGCGGCGTGTTGGACACCAGGCCGCCGTCCCAGTAGTACTCGTCGCCGATGCGCACGGCGGCAAACCCCGGCGGCAGCGCGCCGGAGGCCATGAAATGCTCGGGGCCGAGACGTTGCTCGCTGCTGTCGAAATACTCGAAATTGCCGGTGCGCACGTTGACCGCGCCCACCGATACCCGCATCGCGCCGCTGTTGAGGCGGTCGAAATCCACCAGTTCCTCGAGCGTCGCGCGCAGCGGCGCGGTGTCGTAGACGCTGGCCTGCTCGGGCCCCTGGCCGGGCAGCGGGCGCGGCACGAAAAAGCCGCGCTGCCCCTCGGCCAGCGCGCGCAGGCTCTGCAGGGGCGCGACCCAGCGCAGGGCTTCCGGCGACAGCTGCGACAGCCAGGGCTCCTGCTCCCACGGCGTCGCCGGCAGCAGCGGCGGACGCGTCACCCGGTCCCAGAATTCGCGCAGGCGCGCGGCACGTCGCTGCGGTGGATTGCCGGCGATCAACGCGCAGTGGATGGCGCCGATCGAAATGCCGGCGACCCAGGTCGGCTGGATGCCGGCCTCGGCCAGGCCCTGCACCACGCCGGCCTGATAGGCGCCCAGCGCGCCACCGCCCTGCAGCACCAGCGCGACTTCGCCGTAGGCGGCCAGCCGCTGCGACAGGCGGTCCGCGGCACTCGCCGGCTCGGCCACCGCGGGCGCGGCAGCCCGCGGCTTGCGGACCGGAGCCCGCTTCGCCGCAGCGTTCGGACGCGCCTCGGCGCCGGTGGCGGCCTTGCCCGGCGTCCGTTTGCCGACGGCGGCGGCTTTCCGCGGCGGCGCCGGACGCGCTGCCGATTTGCGGCCGGTCGGCCGGCGCGGTGCGCGCGCGCTCATTGCATGAACCAGCCGTGGCTGACCACGATCGACTGCCCGGTCAGCGCGGCGCTGGGGAACGCGGCCAGGAACAGGGCCACGTCGGCGACGTCGTCGACCGTGGTGAACGCGCCATCGACGGTGTCCTTGAGCATCACGTTCCGGATCACGTCGGCCTCGCTGATGCCGAGCTCCTTCGCCTGTTCGGGGATCTGCTTGTCGACCAGCGGCGTGCGCACGAAGCCGGGGCAGATCACGTGCGCGCGCACGTTGTGCGCGGCGCCTTCCTTGGCCAGCACCTTGGCCAGGCCGAGCAGACCGTGCTTGGCGGCGACATAGGCGCTCTTCAGCTTGGAGGCCTCGTGCGAATGCACCGAGCCCATGTAGATCACCACGCCGCCGCGATCGCCGGCGTACATGCTGCGCAACGCCGCCTTGGTAGTGAGGAAGGCGCCGTCGAGATGGATCGCCAGCATCTTCTTCCAGTCGGCGAAGGCGTAGTTCTCGATCGGATTGACGATCTGGATGCCGGCGTTGGACACCAGGATGTCGATCGGGCCCAGGGCCTTGACCGCGCGCTCGAAGCCGGCGTTGACCGCGGCCTCGTCGGTGACGTTCATCGCGATGCCGATGGCCTTGCCGCCGGCACTGACGATCTCCTTGGCGGTGGCGTCGGCGCCGTCCTGGTTGAGGTCGGCGATCACCACCGCCGCGCCGGCGCGGGCGAACACCTCGGCCATGTTCCTGCCGATGCCGCTGGCGGCGCCGGTGATCAGCGCGGTCTTGCCCTTGAGGCTGAGAGTCATGTTCATGATGTGCTCCTTGTGCAGGGTTGGGCGACGCGGGTCGCCTGCGAAAACCGCTCGCCGGCGGCTCAGCGCTTGAGGTAGTCGTGCACCACGCGGCCCAGCCCGAGGGTGAGGTCGGTGAGGATGTGCGCGCCGGAAATCACCTCCAGCACCGGCAGCGCCGCCACCGGGGCCAGCGCGTGCGCATGCAGTTCCAGCGCCGCCGGGCCTTCCCAGGCGCCCTTGACCACGAGATCGTCGAGACCGTACTCGACCAGTTCGCAGATGCGCGGCGAGCAGTCGACGTCGGGGATGATCTTGAGCAGATAATTGGGCTGCCGCAGGCCGGCCAGCACCTGCTTCGCGTCCAGCGCGCGGTGCTTGTAGCCCATGCTGCCGGTGGCGATGCGCACCGGGCCGTAGTCGAGCGTGCCGAGCAGGGTGTCGGCCTCGACGCGCAGATGCGGCTTGGCCAGTTTCTTCGGAAAGCCCCAGATCTCGCGGCCGCCGGCGATCGGCGACTCGTCGTCGAGGTACATCGCGATCTGGTAGGTGCCGGGCTTGCCCTTCAAGGTCACCGGAACCACCTGGCCGGACTCGGTGTAGGCGCCGAAGCCGGTCGAATCGGGCATGCGGATGAACTCGAACTTGACCAGATCGCCGGCCGGCAGGAGGGGCTCGGGCACCATCGCGCGCAGCGCGACGGGGTCGGTGCGGTAGGTGACGACGAAGAATTCGCGATTGATGAAGCGGTACGGTCCGCGCGGATAGGACGGACTGGTCAGCGGCATCGCGAAAGCGCGCTGTTTCACCTCGGTGGTCTTCATCCGGTGCTCCTTCAGGGGGTCACCGGATCAGAGTGTGCTGCGCTGCACAAAGTTCCCGCGGCGGCGCCCGGGCCAGGCCGCGGTTCATGCGCGGTGCACGCAGCCGCGCGCACCGGCCGCGCCCGCCTCACATCAGGTTGCGGCCGTGGAACAGCTCCTCGATCTCGCGCTTGAGCAGCGCCTCGATGCGCTGGCGCTCCTTGAACGAGAGGTCGGACGCATTGGCCTCGAACAGGTAGGTGTCGAGGTCGAAGTTCTTGATGTGCATCTTGGTGTGGAAGATGTTCTCCTGATACACGTTGACGTCGAACATCTCGTACTTCTGGCGGATGTGCCGTGCCAGGTAGTCCTGGATCGAGTTGATGCGGTGGTCCATGAAATGCTTGCGGCCGCGCACGTCGCGGGTGAAGCCGCGCACGCGGTAGTCGGCGATGACGATGTCCGACTCGAAGCTGTCGATCAGGAAGTTCAGCGCCTTCAGCGGCGAGATCACCCCGCAGGTGGCGACGTCGATGTCGGCGCGGAAGGTGGCGATGCCGTTGTGCGGATGCGTCTCCGGATAGGTGTGGACGGTGATGTGGCTCTTGTCCAGGTGCGCGACCACGGCGTCCGACACCACGTCCTTGCCGAGCTTGTCCACCTCCGGCTGCTCGGAGATCAGGATCGTCACCGACGCGCCCTGCGGATCGTAGTCCTGGCGGGCGATGTTGAGGATGTTGGCACCGACGATCTCGGCCACGTCGGTGAGGATCTGGGTCAGGCGGTCGGCGTCGTAGGCCTCATCGATGTACTCGATGTAGCGGCGGCGCTGGTCCTCGGAGACCGCGTAGCAGATGTCGTAGATGTTGAAGCTCAAGGCCTTGGTGAGGTTGTTGAACCCCTGCAGCCTGAGGCGGGGAAGCGGTTTGACCACGGCAGCGCCCTCGATGCGGCGGCAAGCGGCGGCGCCGCGTTCGACGCCAGTCCCGCGGAGCACAGTCTCCGCGACCCCGTCCGGCGGCGCACCGCCCGGACAAGCAGCGCATTATGCTTGCCGGGGGCACCGTTGAAAACCTGCCCGGTCACGATCCCGGCCTGTCACAATCCTTTACCGGTCACGGGGACACTGCCATGGCGCCGAGCGCAGCGGAAGGACGCATGAACGTGCAGCTGAAGTACCTGCTGCAGCAGGCCTTCGAGCGCAGTCTGGCACCGACCGCGCTGGCACCCGATCCGCTGTCGATGGAACGCTTCCTCGCGCAGTGCCATCGCCGGCGCTATCCGACCAAGGCGCCGATCATCCGCCCCGGCGATCCCCCGACCACGCTCTACTACGTGATCGAGGGCTCGGTGACGGTGTGCACCGAGGACGAGCAGGGCCGCGAACTGATCCTCGCCTACATCAACCGCGGCGAATACATCGGCGAGATGGGCCTGTTCGTGGAACCGGCGCAGCGCGAGGTGATCGTGCGCACGCGCACACCCTGCGAGCTGGCCGAGATCAGCTACGAGCGGCTGTTCCAGCTGTTCGCCGGGCCGCTGCACGACGAGTGCCCGAAGATCCTGTTCGCGATCGGCACCCAGCTGACCTACCGCCTGCTGCGCACCTCGCGCCAGGCCAGCCGCATGGCGTTCATGGACGTGACCAACCGCGTCGCGCGCACCCTGCTCGACCTGTGCCAGGAGCCGGACGCGATGACGCACCCGGAGGGAACCCAGATCCGCGTCTCGCGCCAGGAGCTGTCGCGCATCGTCGGCTGCTCGCGCGAGATGGCCGGACGCGTGCTCAAGCAGCTCGAGGAGCAGCACATGATCGCGGTCAGCGGCAAGACCATCGTGGTGCGCGGCACGCGCTGATCCCTCGCGAGGCGCGCGCGACGTCCGCAAGCTGACGCCACCCGCGTTCTACAATGCGCGCCCACCCCGTGCGTCAGCCATGAACCCGCCCGCCCGTTCCCCGCTCGGCCAGCCGGTGGCCTACGCCACGCACCGCGACCCCGGCCTGCTGTTTCCGATCGCGCGCGCCGAGTCGCGCGCGGCGATCGGCGTGGCGGCGACCCTGCCCTTTGCCGGCGTCGACGTGTGGAACGCCTACGAGCTGTCGTGGCTGGACGCCCGCGGCAAGCCCGAGGTGGCGATCGCCACGCTGACCGTGCCGGCCGACTCGCCGGCGCTGATCGAGTCGAAGTCGCTCAAGCTCTACCTCAACAGCCTCGGCGGCGAGACGTTTGCGGACACCGCGAGGCTGACCGCGACGCTGACGGCCGACCTGTCCGCGGCGGCCGGCGCGGCGGTCGCGGTGGCGCTGACACCACGCGCCGGCTTCGCCGCGCTGCGGCTCGAGGAGCTGGCGGGCGCGTGCATCGACGACCTCGCCGTCGCGATCGATCACTACGGCCCGCCGCAGCCGGCATTCCTCGCGACGACCGGCGCTGCCGGCGAGGAAACCCTGGTCTCGCATCTGCTCAAGTCCAACTGCCCGGTGACCGGCCAGCCCGACTGGGCCAGCGTGCAGATCCGCTGCCGCGGGCCGCGCCTCGACCGCGCCGGCCTGCTGCGCTATCTGGTCTCGTACCGCGGGCACGCCGGTTTCCACGAGCAGTGCGTGGAGCGGATCTTCATCGACCTGATGCGCCGCTGCGCGCCGGAAGCCTTGTCGGTGTATGCGCGCTACACCCGTCGCGGCGGGCTGGACATCAATCCGTGGCGTGCCACGCCGGGCTTCGCTGCGCTCCCCGGCAATCCGCGCGGCGCAAGGCAGTGAAGCGTGGTCAGCGGGCCGGGCCCGAGCCCGCCGCGGCGCGCTGCAGGCGATCGCGCACGCCGGCCCAGGCGGGATCCTCGGGCGGCGCCTCGACCAGCAGTTGGCGCGCGCCGCGGGCATCGAGTTCGCGCAGCGCGGCGTAGAACCCCCGCGCATAGCCGGCGGCGTCGGCAGGCAGGCGCAAGCCCGCGGCAGCGCCGATGTCGATACCGTGCGTCAGCGCCAGTACGCCGGTCTCGTGCAGGCGCGTGCGCAGCGCGGCGCCGTCGAGCAGCTCGAGCGGCGTCACCGGCGCGTAGTGCGCGGGCAGCGCGCCGGAGACGCGCGGGCTGGATCTCGCGGCGCCGGCGGCCACCGTTGCGCCCAGCGCGGTTTCGAGCATCGCGCGGGTGATCGCACCCGGCCGCAGGATGCGCGGCATCGAACCCGACAGATCGACGATGGTGGATTCGATGCCGACCGCGCACGGGCCGCCGTCGAGGATGCAGGCCACGGCATCGCCGAACTCGGCGCGCACGTGCTCCGGCCGGGTCGGGCTGATGCGGCCGAAGCGGTTGGCCGAGGGCGCGGCCAGGCCGCCGCCGAAAGCCTGCAGCACGGCGCGCGCCAGCGGATGCGCCGGCATGCGCAGCGCCACCGTGTCCTGGCCGCCGGTGACGGCATCGAGCACCCGCGCGGCGCGCGGCAGCACCAGGGTCAGCGGGCCCGGCCAGAAGCGCGCGGCCAGCGTGCGCGCGGCGGCGGACACCGCGCGGGCCCAGTCCTCGAGCAGCGCGGCAGCGCCCAGATGCACGATCAGCGGATGATCGGCGGGGCGACCCTTGAGCGCGAACACGCGCGCCACCGCGGCGGCGTTGGATGCATCCGCCGCCAGCCCGTAGACGGTCTCGGTCGGCAGGCCGATCAGCTCGCCGCGGCGCAGCGCGGCGACCGCATCCTCGACCGTGCAGAGCGTGGCGGCGGCCATCGCGCTCAGTGGTGCCCGTCGATGCCGACGAAACGCAGGAACTCGCTGCGCGTGCGCGGATCCTCGCGGAACACGCCGAGCATCTGGCTGGTGACCATGCTGACGCCGCGCTGGTGCACGCCGCGCGTGGTCATGCACTGGTGCTGGGCATCGATCACCACCGCGACGCCGCGCGGCTTGAGCACGTCGAGGATGCAGTGCGCGATCTGCGCCGTCAGCTTCTCCTGCACCTGGAAACGACGCGCGTAGGCCTCGATCACGCGCGCCAGCTTGCTGATGCCGACCACCAGACGGTCCGGCAGGTAGCCGACGTGGGCGCGGCCGATGATCGGCGCCATGTGATGCTCGCAGAATGACTCGAAGCGGATGTCACGCAGCACGATCATCTCGTCGTAGCCGGCGACCTCCTCGAAGGTGCGGCGCAGGTACTCGGCCGGGTCCGTCGCGTAGCCGGAGAACCACTCGCCGTAGGCGTCGACGACGCGCTTGGGGGTGTCGTGCAGACCCTCGCGGGCCGGATCCTCGCCGGCCCAGCGCAGCAGCGTGCGCACGGCTTCCTCGGCGGCTTCGCGGGTGACGGCGGCGCGACGTACGGGCTTGCGGGCGGAGGCCATCGGTCAGCTCCCTGTGGCGAGGACTGAGTGTAACCGCGTGCCGCCGCGACTTACGAAATCGTAGCTGCCGCGTGCTTGCACGGACCGCGCCGGCGCCGGCATGCTCGACGCGCACGACGGGGCGTGCACTCAGGGATGGCAACGATGCGACGAGACGTGCTGTTCGCGCTGATGCTCGGCCTTGCATCGGGAGCGCCGGTCGTGGCGGGCGCATCACCGGGGCCGACGGCAAGGGTGCCGGCCTCTGCCGCATCGGCTCCGTTCGCAGCCACGAGCGCCCCGGCAGCGCGCGGCCCCGCGGCGGCGAAGACGCTTGCGGTCGTCGACGCCACGGAGACGGCAGCCGGGCGGCGCCTCCTCGGTCGGGAACTGCGGATGGTGTTGGATCCCGAACAGCCGCTGGCCGCGCGCCAGACGCGGTTCAACCCCGCGCCCGGCTGTGGCCGGACGCTGCGCTGGGGCACCATGCCGTTCGACTTCGGCAACGGCCAATACGAGTTCAGCAACCGCTGACCAGCCTCAGCGGTAGCCCGCGTCGTCCTCGATGATCTGCATCAGCGCCAGCACCTCGTGCTCGCGCCACGGCCGGCCGGCGACCTGCACCGCGATCGGCAGGCCGGCGCTGTCGCGCTCCTGCTCGCGCGCGGCAGCCAGCACCCGGTCACGCGACGGCGCACGGTCGCTTTCTTCCCCGGCGCGCACGCGGGTGACCGGCACCACGCCGGCGGGAAAACCCAGCAGATTCCACAGCGGCGCGTAGCCCCCGGCGGTGCCCAGCACGCGGCTGGCGCCGTGACGGAACGCAGGAAGCGCGGCGGCGGGGCACAGCACCAGATCGAACGCGCCGCGGCTGTCGCGCAGCGCGTCGAGGAAACGCAGGCGGTAGTCCATCTGCGCCGTGACCGCCTGCCAGTAATGATCGGTGTCGGCATGCCCGAAGGCATCGAGGAAATCCGCGGTCGCGCGCTGGCCGAAAAGGCTGAGCGTGCGTCGCAGCAGCCACAGCATGCCGCGCGAGCGACCGGTGACGAAGGCGAGATCGGCGATGCGCGGATCGCGTTCGCCGCGCGCCGCCAGCCGGCGCACCCCGGCACCGCCGTCGGCGGACAGCAGCGCGAAGAACAGCCGCAGCGCCTCGGGCACCGCGGGCGGCTGCCAGTCGATCACCGCGACGCCGCGCGCGGTCAGCCGCGCCCGCGTGTCCGCGATCGCGCGGCGCACGGCCGGAGCGGGCGCCAGCGTGCCATCGTCCACGTAGCAGGCCACGCGCAGGCGGGTGACATCGATCATGCGCGGATCGGGCAGCGCCTGGGCCGGCAGCAGCGCGCCGCCGACACCGAAGATCACCGCGCTGGCGCGTATCACGTCGGCCACGCGCGGCGCGAGGATGCCGTTCTGGCTGGGAATCGCGCGCTGGCCCGGCGGAATCGAGCCGCTGCCGCGGGTGTCGGCGCGACCGCTGGTGGGCTTGAGACTGGCCACGCCGCAGAACGCCGCCGGCGTGCGCAGGCTGCCGCCGATGTCGGTACCGAGGCCCAGCCGCGAACCGCCCGCGGCGAGGATCGCGCCTTCGCCGCCGCTGCTGCCGCCGCAGCTGCGCCCGGCGTTCCACGGATTCTGCGTGCGCCCGTAGACCGGGTTGTCGGCCTCGGTGTAGAGCAACGCCTGCGAGACATTGGTCTTGCCGACCACCACCGCGCCGGCGGCGCGCAGCGCGGCGACGTGCGGATCATCGCGCCCGGCACGGTGTTCGCGGCGCGCGGGCAGACCGAAGGTGGACGCGGTGCCGGCCAGATCGATGCATTCCTTGACCGTGATCGGCATGCCGTGCAGCGCGCCGCGCGCCGCGCCGGCCGCCACGGCGGCGTCGAGTGCGGCCGCTTCGGCCAGGGCCGCCTCGAAGCGCGGCACGACCACGGCGTTCAGCGCCGGATTGACCTGCTCGATGCGATCGATCGCGGCGCGCACGGCGACCAGCGCGGAGGGGGCGGATTCGGCAGCGGACATCGGACGCCTCGACCGGCGAGAGGATGCGCGCAGTGTAGGCCGCGGGCGGCGGGCGGGCACCGCGCTAACTCCAGCCGACGACCTCGAGGCGCTCGCCCAGCGCGCGGCGCAGGACGCGTTCGGTGCGCGGATCCGGATTGACCAGCACCGCGCGACGCGCGCCCGCCAGCAGCGGCAGGTCCGAGCGCGCGTCGCTGTAGGCCACGTCCCACGGCGGTGCGATGCCGTGCGCCGCCAGCGTCGCCGGCTTGGCCTTGCCGTAGTTGTGCATCGCGATGCGCGGCCCCAGCCAGCCGCCGCGCACCACGCTGCACAGCCGCGGCACGGCGGGCATCTTCAGCTCGTCGAACAGGGCATCGAGCAGGGTGGCCTCGGTCGCGCTGACGATCAGCACGCGGTCGCCTGCCGCCAGGTGCCGGCGCAGCGCCTGCACGCCGTCGCGCAGAAAGGCACCGGGACGCCGCGCCAGGCTGCGACCGAACGCCGTGGCCTCGCGCCGGTAGCGCGCCTCGCTCCAACCCAGCGTGGCGCAGCGGAACAGCACGCGCGCGGCCAACCCCTTGCCGCGCGAGCTGGACAGGATCGCGGGCAGCAGCGGCAGCAGCGGCAGGACCGGCAGCAGACGCCAGCGGGCGCGCCGGAAGCGCCGGCGCAGGAAGGCCTCGAAACTGTCGCCGCGCACCAGCACGCCGTCGAAGTCGAACAGGACCGTGCGCGGCGCGACGGGCGCGGCGCCGGCTGTCGTGACGTCCATGCTCAGGCGGCGCCGAACAGACGCTGCAGCTCGACGCCCGGATCGGGCGCGCGCATGAACGCCTCGCCGACCAGGAACGCGTGCACGCCGGCGGCGCGCAACCGCGCCACGTCGTCCGGCGTGCGGATGCCCGACTCGCTGACCAGCAGCACGTCGCCTGGCGCGCGGGCACGCAGATCCAGCGTGGTCTGCAGCGAGGTCTCGAAGCTGCGCAGATCGCGGTTGTTGACGCCGATCAGCGGCGCCGGCACATCCAGCGCGCGCTCCAGCTCCGCGGCGTCATGCACCTCGACCAGCACGTCGAGGTCGAGCTCGGCGGCCAGCAGGGCCAGCTCCAGCAGCGTGCCGTCATCGAGCGCGGCGACGATCAGCAGGATGCAGTCGGCGCCCAGCACGCGCGCCTCGTACACCTGGTACGGGTCGATGACGAAGTCCTTGCGCAGCACCGGCAGCGCGCAAGCCGCGCGCGCCTGCTCGAGATAGGCGTCGCTGCCCTGGAAAAAATCGACGTCGGTCAGCACCGACAGGCAGGTCGCGGCACCGGCCGCGTAGCTGCGCGCGATCGCGGCGGGATCGAAGTCGGGCCGGATCACGCCCTTGCTGGGGCTCGCCTTCTTGACCTCGGCGATCACCGCGGCCTGCCCGCTCGCGATGCGCGTCTCGATCGCCGCGGCAAAGCCGCGCGTCTCCGGCAAATCGGCACAGCGCGCGGCGAGCTCGGCCAGCGGCCGGCGTGCGGCGCGCTCGCGGACTTCCTCAGCCTTGCGCGCGAGGATGCGTTGCAGGATGTCGTGCATGCGGCGTGCGGAAATCGGGGGTCGGGGATGCGGATCAGCGCGGGCGGTGATGGTAACAGCCGGGGCGGCGCGCGCCGGCTATTTGCGCGCCCGGATCACGATCGGCAGCATCAGGCCATAGCCGCCACCGGGGTAATTGTTGGACACGAACCCGGCGTAGACATCGTAGGTCACGCCGAGACGCGCCTCGCGGAATCCGGCTGCGCGCAGCTCGTCGAGCAGCTGCCAGCCGTGATGCCAGAAGGCGAGGATGCCCTCGGCATTGAGCGGATCACCGTGATATTCGGGTGTTTCATGATGCACGATGCGTCCATCCGCCAGCACTTCGGCGCGCATCAGCGACTCGTGGCGCTGCGCGAAGAAGGGGCAGGTGAACACCAGGCTGCCGTCCGCGACCAGCACGCGGTAGCACTCGCGCAGCGCGCGGCGGTAGTCGAACACGTGCTCGAGCACATCGCTGTGCGCGACGACCTTGAAGCTGGCGTCAGCAAAGCTCAGCGCGGTGATCGATTCATTGCGGACCTTGCCGTGACCGCGGACATCGCATTCGGATCCGGGCGCGCAGGCATCGCCGAGGTATTCGCTGCCGATCAATCCCGGCAGGTCGCGGCTGAGCACGGCATGCAGCGGCGAAATGCGCTCGAGCAGCAGCAACGCGCCGGGACCGGCGGCAAGACGGCGGCACTCGTCGCGGATGGCGCCATGCATCAGCCGCCCGCGATTGGACAGTCCGCAGCCCTCGCACAGCAGCCCTTCACGCAGGCTGGGCCGGTCGCCCAGCATCGCGCCGCTGCGCACCAGCATGCGTCGTATTCCGTTGCAGACCCAACAGTAGCCCTCGAAGTGCTCCAGCGCGCCGATGCGGTCTTCGGCCGCGACGCGCAGCGGCTCGATGCGGGCGGCGAATTCGCCAAGGGCGGTTGCGTCGTCGAACCAGGTGAGCATGGGGGCTCCTTGCAAGGCCGCGCGCTGGCGCAGCCGCCAGGCCGCGCGCAGGCGGCGCAGCAGCGGCCTCACCCCGCCAGCCTGCGGGTGGCAGCGACGAACTGGTCCAGGCGCGCGCGCGCGGCGCCGCTGTCGATCACGGCGCGGGCACGGGCGATGCCGTCGGCAAGGTCGGTCGCGACGCCGGCGACGTAGAGCGCGGCGCCGGCGTTGAGCAGCACCACGTCGCGCGCGATCGCGTGGCGGTTCTCCAGCGCCGCCAGCAGCAGCTCGCGCGAAGCCATCGCGTCGTCCACGCGCAGGTTGCGGCTGGAGGCCATGGTGAAACCGTAATCCTCGGGTTCGAGCTCGTACTCGCGCACCGCGCCGTCGCGCAGCTCGCCGACCAGGGTGGCACCGCCCAGCGAGATCTCGTCCAGCCCGTCCTTGCCGTACACCACCAGCGCGCGCTCGATGCCGAGCCGCTGCAGCACGCGCACCTGGATGCCGACCAGGTCCGGGTGGAACACGCCCATCAGGATCGTCGGCGCGCCGGCCGGGTTGGTCAGCGGACCGAGGATGTTGAACAGGGTGCGCACGCCGAGTTCCTTGCGCACCGGCGCGACCCTCTTCATCGCCGGATGATGATTGGGCGCGAACATGAAGCCGATGCCGGTTTCGGCCAGGCACGCCGCCACCTGCGCGGGCGCGAGGTCGATCGCGGCGCCCAGCGCCTCGAGCACGTCGGCGCTGCCGGATTTCGACGACACCCCGCGGTTGCCGTGCTTGGCCACCTGCGCGCCGGCCGCGGCGGCAACAAACATCGACGCGGTCGAGATGTTGAAACTGTGCGCGCCGTCGCCGCCGGTGCCGACGATGTCGACGAAGTGCGGATAGGCCGGCGTCTGCACGCGCACCGCCAGCTCGCGCATCACCCGTGCGGCGCCGGTGATCTCGCCGACGGTCTCCTTTTTCACGCGCAGGCCGGTCAGGATCGCCGCGGTCAGCGCCGGCGGCACGTCGCCGCGCATGATCTGGCGCATCAGGTCGACCATCTCGTCATGGAAGATCTCGCGATGCTCGATCGTGCGCTGCAGCGCCTCGTGCGGGGTGATGGTGACGGGTTTCATGGCTCAGGCCGTGAGGAAATTGCGCAGCAGGTCGTGGCCGTGCTGGGTGAGGATGGATTCGGGGTGGAACTGCACGCCTTCGACCGGCAGGGTCCGGTGACGCAGGCCCATGATCTCGTCGATGCGGCCGTCGGCGTGTTCGGTCCAGGCGCTGACCTCGAGGCAGTCGGGCAGTGACTCGCGCTCCACCACCAGCGAGTGGTAGCGCGTGGCCGTGAACGGATCGGGCAGGCCGCGGAACACGCCTGCGCCGGCGTGGCGGATCGGCGAGGTCTTGCCGTGCATGATCTGCCGCGCGCGCACGACCTTGCCGCCGAACGCCTGGCCGATCGCCTGATGGCCGAGGCAGACGCCGAAGATCGGCACCGTGCCGGCCAGCTCGCGCAGCACCTCCAGCGACACCCCGGCCGCGTCGGGTGTGCACGGCCCGGGCGAGATCACGATGCGCTCGGGGTGCAGTGCGCGAATTCCGGCCACCGTCACCGCGTCGTTGCGCACCACCTGCACCTGCTGTCCCAGTTCGCCCAGGTACTGCACGAGGTTGAAGGTGAAGCTGTCGTAGTTGTCGATCATCAGCAGCATGGGCGATCCACGGCCACCGCGGGCGTCGGCGCAAGCGGACAGGATGCCATGAAGCGGCGCCCCCGCAGCAAACCGGACGGCACGCGCCGCACCGCGGTGCGCCCGATCGTCGCGACCTCGATCCCTGGCGCCGCGGGCCGTGCGAGGATGCAGGTAGTCGATTCGCGTGCATCCGATGACCTCGCCTTCCGCACCCTCGCCTGCCGCCGGCGCCGCCCACGAGATCGTCATCGTCGGCGGCGGCGCGGGCGGACTGGAACTGGCCACCTGGCTCGGCGACCGCCTGGGCCGGCGCGGCACCGCCCGCGTCACGCTGGTGGACGCCGCGCGCTCGCATCTGTGGAAACCGCTGCTGTTCGAGGTGGCCGCCGGCAGCCTGGACTCCTATGCCGATCGCCTCGAGTACCTGGCGCAGGCGCACTGGCATCACTTCCGCTTTCACCTCGGCCGCATGGACGGGCTGGATCGCGCCCGGCGCGTGATCCACCTGGCGCCGACGCTGGACGAGCGCGGCGTCGAGATCATCCCGCGCCGCACGCTGCGCTACGACACGCTGGTGATCGCGGTCGGCTCGGTCGCCAACGATTTCGGCGTGCCCGGCGTGCGTGAACACTGCGCCATGCTCGACACCCCGGAGCAGGCGCGCGACTTTCATCGCCGCCACATCAATGCCTGCCTGCAGGCGCACGCGCGGCCGGAGGCGGTGACGCCGGAGCAGCTGACGGTCGCCATCGTCGGCGCCGGCGCGACCGGGGTCGAACTGGCGGCCGAGCTGCACGACACCACCCGCGAGCTGTCGGCCCACGGTCTGGAGCGGATCGATCCCGACAAGAACCTGCGGCTGGTGATCGTCGAGGCTGCCGAACGCATCCTGCCCGGCCTGCCGCCGCGGCTGTCGACGGCGGTGCTGACGCGCCTGCACGAACTCGGCATCGCCGTGCATTGCGGCGAACGCGTGGTCGAGGTGCGCGCCGACGGCCTGCTCACCGCCAGCGGCACGTTCATCGCCGCCGGCATGATGGTGTGGTCGGCGGGCATCAAGGCGCCGGATTTCCTTGCCGGACTGGATGGGCTGGAGAGCAATCGCATCAACCAGCTGCTGGTGCGGCCCAGTCTGCAGACCACGCGCGACGACGCCATCTTCGCCTTCGGCGATTGCGCCGCCTGCCCGCTGCCCGACGGCAAGGGCAACGTGCCGCCGCGCGCCCAGGCCGCGCATCAGCAGGCGTCGCTGCTGCGGCGCTCCCTGCGCCGCCGGCTGCAGGGCCGATCGCTGCCGACCTATCGCTACCGCGATTACGGCTCGCTGGTCGCACTCGGGCTGTTCAGCCCGGTGGGCAGCCTGATGGGCGCGCTGATCGGCGGCAGCGTGATGATCGAGGGCGCACTGGCAAGGCTGGTGTACTGGTCGCTGCACAAGATGCACCAGACCGCGCTCAACGGGTACTACAAAACGGTGCTCGCCACCCTCGCCAACCTGATCAACGCGCCCAACCGGGTCAAGATCAAGCTGCACTGAACGGTCGTGCGGCGCTCGGCGGTGCGCGGCGAACGCGTCGCCGCCTCCCGGCGGATGGCCGCGGGCGGAACGGCGACACCAGGCGGCGCATGACGGGATGCCCGGGTCGGTGCTGGCGACTTGGTGGCTGCGGCGTGTTCGCATAGCCTTGGCGCCCCGATGCTCACGCCATCAGCGAGTGCCGCGTTCCCGCGATGACCACCACCCTGCACGACATGCCCGGCGCGCTTGGCTTGCTGATCCGGCTGTGGCTGATCTGGATTTTTCTGCGCGTCCTCGCACGGACGTTCGGCCTGCGGCTGTTGCGCGCGTGGCGCGCACGTCGCTGGCAGCCCGATCCCGGCGCGGACCCCGCGCAGGCCGCGCTCGATCGTCATCTCGCCGTGGACGCACCGGCAGGCGCCCTTGCCGCGGCGATCGTGACCCCGACCGGCACGCGCCGCTGCTACGCCGGCCATGTCGACGGGCGTGATTCGCCCGCGCCGGATGCCGACACCCGCTTCGAGATCGGATCGATCACCAAGACCTTCACCGCGACCCTGCTGGTGGCGATGCGGCGGACCGGCGCGGTCGACCTGGCGACCCCGGTCGACAGCCTGCTGCCCGGCCCGGCCCGGCTGGGGCGTCAGAGTCCGCGCCCGATCACGCTGGAAGACCTCGCCACCCAGCACTCGGGGCTGCCGCGACTGCCCTGGGGCCCCGCCATGCTGGCCGGCCTGTACCTGCGCCCCCGGCAACCCTATGCCTGGATCAGTGAAAGCGTGCTGCTGCGATGGCTGCACCGGCGGCGCGTGCGCGGTGTCGGCCAGCGCTACCGCTACTCCAACCTCGGCTTCGGCCTGCTGGGCCTGGTGCTGGCGCGTCGCGCGCAATGCACGTACGAAGAGGCGTTGCGGCAGCAGGTGCTGGATCCGCTGGGCATGACCGCCACGCATCTGCAGTCGACCGCGGCGCCCGGTCACGCCGTGCCGCACGGACCCCTGGGATGGCGCACGCCGCCGTGGAATCTGCGCGCGCTGGCGGCCGCCGGCGGTCTGCGCAGCAGTCTCGAGGACATGCTCCGCTGGCTGCGCGCCCACCTCGACCTGCAGGCGCCGATCGATGCATCGCTGCATGCGCCCAGGGCCGCCACGCAGTCCGGGCGCCGCATCGCGCTGGGGTGGCAAATCAGCGGCAGCGGCGACGCCACCATCGTCTGGCACAACGGGGCAACCGGCGGCTCGCGCAGCCTGATCGCCTTCGCGCCCGCGCACCGGGTCGGCGTCGTGGTGCTGTCGAGCCAGGCGGTCTCCGTCGATGCCCTCGGCATGCGCCTGCTCGGCGACGCGATCCGCGCCGCGCATCAGCACGCGCAGGAAGCCGATGCCGCGTGATCTCTGCCAGACTCGTGCACGGACCGGCCTGTCCGCGCCGTCGGGCGCCGGACCGCCGCTGGCGTAAAGCCCGTGCCCCGACCCCGATGGAGCATCCACGATGCTGATGCTGCGCCACGCCGCCGTCGCCGTGTTCTTCCTGTGGGTCTTCGTCGACGGCGCGATGGTCTTCCGCCACCAGGCGGCCGCGGCCGAGAATCGCGACCGCCATTCGCTGCGCCTGATCGTGTTCGGCAACCTGCTCGCCTGGGCGCTCGGGATCGGGCTGGCCTACGGCTCCGTCGGCGGCATGCACCCGGCCGTGCCGCTGCAGGTTGCCGGCTTCATCCTGATGGGCGTCGGCATCGCGTTGCGCTCGGTGGCGATCGCGCAGCTGGGCCGTTTTCATACGCCCAATGTGGCGGTGCTGCAGGACCATCGCGTGATCGATACCGGCCTGTACCGCCGCGTGCGCCATCCGAGCTACCTCGGTGCGCTGGTCGCCTTTCTCGGCTTCAGTCTGGCGCTCGCCAACGGGTGGAGCCTCGGCATCATCATGGGCGTGGCGCTGGTGATCTATCCGATCCGCATCCGCGAGGAAGAGGCGGTGCTGACGGCCGCGCTGGGCGAGCGCTATCGCGCCTATTGCCGGCGCACCTGGCGCCTGCTGCCGGGCGTGTATTGAGCGCGGCGCGATTTCGGCAACAGCCGCCGGGCTTCACTCGTCGGGCGGTGTCGCGCCGTTGTAGCGGATCGGCGTGGCGCCCTTGATCGCGCCGACATGGGCGCTCGCGGAGACGTAGAGCTTGACCGTGCGCCGGAAGTCGAGCGTGCCGTCGACGGTGGCGCCGGGGCCGATCACCACCCGCGGCACGCTGCTCCAGAAGTGGAACAGGCTCCAGCCGCTTTCCTTGTCGACGATCAGGCCGCCCTTGACCACGCTGCCGGCGCCGACATCGATATCGCCGGAGACGGTGCGCAGGCCGCCGTCGACGGCGGCATCCACGAGTCCGATCGCGCCGTTGACATTGCCGACGTCGCCGCCGACATGGGCACCCTGCAGCAGATGGACCCCGCCGTTGACCGTGCTGACGCTCTTTGCGACCTGCGCGCCCGCGCCCAGATGGACACCGCCGTTGACGGTGCTGAGCGACTCCGCGACGGCCCGCGTCCCCAGCGTGATGCCGCCGTTGACGGTGCTGGCGCTGCCGGCATGGGCGCCGTCGCCGAGACGGATGGCGCCATTGACGGTACTGAGGTTGCCGGCCTGCTGGCCGGCGGCGATCTCGATCGCACCATTGACGTGATCGACGTTGCCGGCGGCCTGGGCAAGGCCCGCGACCAGCAACAGGGCAAGCAGGGACAGACGATGCATGGCGACACTCCCGGGTATCGAGCGACTTGGATGCGCCAGACTACCGTGCCGGTTGCAGGCCCGCCGGCAAAGTGCCGTTTGTCATCGGCAGGCTCCGGCACCGGGCGAGCCGCGGGCGATGATCGGCTAACCTAGGCAGTCCGTGAAATCCAAGGAAACGCCCGTGGCGCGTCCCCGACCGGTGCTGCTGCTGATCCTCGACGGCTGGGGCCAGCGCGAGGCGCGCGAAGACAACGCCATCGCCCAGGCCGACTGCCCGCACTGGCGCGAACTGCTGGCCAGTTGTCCGCATACCCTGGTGGCCACGCATGGACTGGCGGTCGGCCTGCCCGACGGGCAGATGGGCAACTCCGAGGTCGGCCACATGAACATCGGCGCCGGTCGCGTGGTGTACCAGGAACTGACCCGCATCGACCGCGCGATCGCCGACGGTCGCTTCGACACCAATCCCGCGCTGCTGGCTGCCTGCCGCGCCGCGCGCGCGGGCTCCGGCACCCTGCATGTGCTCGGTCTGCTCAGTCCCGGCGGCGTGCACAGCCACGAGGATCACCTGCGAGCGATGATCCGGCTGGCCGCGCGCGAGCAGGTGCCGCGGATCGCCGTGCATGCCTTTCTCGACGGTCGCGACACGCCGCCGCAAAGCGCCGGCCCGTCGCTGGCCCGGCTGCAGGCCGCCTGCGCGGCAACGCCCGGCGCGGCCATCGCCAGCGTCAGCGGCCGCTATTACGCGATGGATCGCGACCAGCGCTGGGAGCGCGTGGCCCGGGCGTGGAGCGCGATCGTCGATGCCGACGGTGCGCAGGCCGACACCGCGCAGGCGGCGCTGCAGGCCGCCTACGCGCGCGGCGAGACCGACGAGTTCGTCGCACCGACCGTGATCGGCGCGGGCGCGCCGGTCGCCGACGGCGATGCCGTGGTGTTCATGAACTTCCGCGCCGACCGCGCGCGCCAGCTCAGCCGCGCCTTCGTCGATCCGGCCTTCGCCGGCTTCGCGCCGAAACGCCGGCCCGCGCTGTCCGCCTTCGTCACCCTGACCGAGTACGCGAAGGACCTGCCGGTGACCGCGGTCGCGTACGCACCCGACGATCTGCGCCATACCCTCGGCGAGGTGCTGGCCGAGCGCGGCCTGCATCAGCTGCGCATCGCCGAGACCGAGAAGTACGCGCACGTGACGTTCTTCTTTTCCGGCGGCCGCGAGCAGCCGTTCCCCGGCGAGGACCGCATCCTGGTGCCCAGCCCCAAGGTCGCCACCTACGACCTGCAGCCGGAGATGAGCCTGCCCGAGCTGAGCGCGAAGCTGGTCGCGGCGATCGGCTCGGGCCGCTACGACTTCATCGTCTGCAACGTCGCCAACCCCGACATGGTCGGTCACAGCGGCAAGCTCGACGCCGCGATCAAGGCGGTCGAGGCGGTCGACCGCGCGCTGGCGCTGATCGTGCCGGCGATCCGCGCCGCGGGCGGCGAGCTGCTGATCAGCGCCGACCACGGCAATCTCGAGAACATGCGCGACGACGACGGCCAGCCGCACACCCAGCACACCGTCGGCCCGGTGCCGCTGGTCTACGTCGGCCGCAAGGCGACGCTGCAGCCGGGCGCGTTGTGCGATCTGGCACCGACGGTGCTGGCGCTGATGGACCTGCCGCAACCGGCGGCGATGACCGGGCACAGCCTGGTGCGCTTCGGCTGATCGCGGGGCTGCCCGTGGCCGGGCGCGATCGTCCCCGCGGCGCGACCACCGCCTCAACCCGCGTTGCGCCCCAGCAGGCGCGCGGCCAGCCGCATCGCCCGGTCGAAACCGCGGTCGGACAGCAGCCGGCGCAGCATCAGGATCGAGCGCGCGCCGCCGCCGGTGGCGTAGCGCGTCCGCGGCCGTGCCGCCTGCGCCGCCTTGAGGATCGTCGCGGCGACCACGTCCGGCGCCGATGCCAGGCTCGAGGCGTCGCCGCCCGCCAGCATCGCCGCCTGCTGCGCGGCCTGCTCGCGATAGGCCCCGGTGCCCGACTGCCGCAGCAGGCCCTGGCGGGCGATCGCGTTCCACTCGGTGCGGATCGCACCCGGCTCGATGATCACCACGCGGATGCCGAACGGCGCCAGCTCCATGCGCAGGCAGTCGCTGAGACCCTCCACCGCGAACTTGGTGGCGTGGTACCAGCTGCCCATCGGGGCGTGGATCCTGCCGCCGATCGAGGTGATGTTGACGATGGTGCCGCTGCGCTGCGCGCGCATGACCGGCGCCGCCAGCTGGATCAGCCGCGCCAGCCCGAACACGTTGACCTCGAACTGGCGGCGCGCCTCGTCGATCGGCACGTCCTCCAGCGCGCCGTAGGAACCGTAGCCGGCGTTGTTCACCAGCAGATCCAGCCGCCCGCCGTCGGCGCGGATCGCGGCGATCGCCGCGCTCATCGAGGCGTCATCGGTGACGTCGAGCGCCAGCAGATGCGCGCCCGCCTGCGCCAGCGGCTGCATGCGCTCGACGCGGCGGGCGCCGGCAAACACCGTCCAGCCCGCGGCGAGCAGGCGGCGGACGGTCGCCTCGCCGATGCCGGACGAGGCGCCGGTGACCAGAGCGACGTGTTTCATGACCGTTTCCTTTGTCGGGGGATTCCGCGCAGTCTAAGGTGCACTCCATGGACCCCGTTCAAGCGCCTCCGCCGTCATGCTGATCGCCGGATTCGCATGCGCCAGTGAGCTCGCCCGCGGGTACGGCCGGGTGCTCCAGGGCCGCGGCGGCGCGAACCGCGCGCGGCCTGCGCCCTGCTAGGCTGCGCGCCCCGTGCCCGCCTCCGCCACCCGCCCGCCCGTGCTCCCTGCATGATCGCCACGTCATCCGTGCGTCCGCTGGTCGTGCGCTTCGGCGCGTTCGGCGACATGGTCCTGCTGACCGGCCTGCTCGGCCTGCTGCACCGGCGCTACGGCGCGCCCTGCGACGTGCTGACCTCGGGGGCCTGGGGCGCGCCGCTGTACGCCGGCCATCCCGATGTCGGCAGCGTGATCGCACTGAACAGCCGCAAGCGGCCGTACTGGAGCGACCCCGCGCAGTGGCGCGCGGTGGCGGCGCTGCGCGCGCGTCCGCGCGGGCCGGTGTACGTGGCCGACGAGTTCGCGCTGGACAAGCTGGCCGCGCTGCTGGATCGCGCCGGGGTCGCCGCCGCCGACACGGTCTGGCTGCACCGGCGCGACGACGTGCGCGCCGAGCACTGGCTGGATCGCTGGGCGCAGTTCGCGCGCACGGCGCCGGCGGCCTGGGCCGACACCTGCCCGGCCGCGGAGTCCGCCGAACCGCTGCGGCCGCGGCTGGTCGTCGATCCCGGCGCGCGCGCGGCACTGCCGGCGTGGCTGGCGGCGCGCGGGCTGGACGGACGCCGCTTGCTGCTGGTCCACGCGGGCAACAAGCGCACCCTGCGACGCGGCCGCCTGGGCCGGATCGGCGACGCCAAGCACTGGCCGGACGCGCGCTGGATCGGCCTGCTGCGCGCCCTAGCGGCGGCGCATCCCGACGCCGCCCTGCTGCTGACCGGCACCCCGCCCGAGCAGGCGCTGCTGACGGCGCTGGTGCGCGGCGCCGGGCTGCCGCCGCAGCGGCTGCAGGCACTGGGCGACGATCTGCCGCTGCCGCGGCTGCTGGCCCTGTTCGAGGTCGCCGCCGGCATGGTCTCGATCGACACCGGCCCGGCGCACGCGGCGGCGGCGCTGGGCTGCCCGCTGCTGGTGCTGTATGGTGCGGCGGCGCCGGGCGCCTGGCGGCCGCGCGGGCCCGGTCCGATCGCCACGCTGGGCGGTCCGCCGCAGCGCTCGCGGGCGGACCAGATCGGCCTCGACGAGGTGCTGCAGGCCTTCGCCCGTCTGCCGCTGCGGGCGGCCGCCGGCGGCGGTGGCGCTTGACAGCATCCGCGCCGGCGTGCTCCTAAGTAAGCAAGGCGATGGCCCGGAAGCGCGATTCCGGGCCCGCATGCCACCCTCATGCTCTCCCGCGGACCCCTGTGCATGGCCAAGAATCTGCTCATCGTCGAGTCGCCGGCCAAGGCCAAGACGATCAACAAGTACCTCGGCAAGGACTTCGAGGTGCTGGCCTCCTACGGCCACGTGCGCGACCTGGTGCCGAAGGAGGGCGCGGTCGACATCGAGCACGACTTCGCGATGAACTACGAGGTGATCGAGCGCAACGCCAAGCACGTCGATGCGATCGCGCGCGCCGCCGCCAAGGCCGACGCCATCTACCTCGCCACCGACCTGGATCGCGAAGGCGAGGCGATCTCCTGGCACATCGCCGAGATCCTGCGCGAGCGCGACCTGCTCGCCGGCAAGGACCTGCACCGGGTGGTGTTCGGCGAGATCACGCCGCGCGCGATCAAGGAGGCGGTCGCCAGCCCGCGCGCGCTGTCGCTGGACCTGATCAACGCCCAGCAGGCGCGCCGCGCGCTCGACTACCTGGTCGGCTTCAACCTGTCGCCGGTGCTGTGGCGCAAGGTGCAGCGCGGGCTGTCGGCCGGGCGCGTGCAGTCGCCGGCGCTGCGCATGATCGTCGAGCGCGAGGAGGAGATCGAAGCCTTCAAGGCGCGCGAATACTGGACCGTCGAGGCCGCGCTGGCGCATCCGCAGGGCGCCTTCAGCGCGCGGCTGACGCGGCTGCACGGCAAGAAGTTCGAGCAGTTCGACCTCACCGACGCCACCGCCGCCGAAGCCGCGCGCGCGGCGCTCGTCGCGGCCGCCGGCGGCCGGCTGACCGTCGGCGAGGTGTCGAGCAAGGAGCGCAAGCGGCGCCCGGCACCGCCGTTCACCACCTCGACCCTGCAGCAGGAGGCCGCGCGCAAGCTCGGCTTCGCCACCAGCCGCACCATGCGCGTCGCGCAGGGCCTGTACGAAGGCGTGGCGCTGGGCGACGAGGGCAGCGTCGGCCTGATCAGCTACATGCGCACCGACTCCACCAGCCTGTCGACCGAGGCGGTCACCGAGCTGCGCGAGGTGATCGCCCGCGACTACGGCGCGCGCGCCCTGCCCGAGCAGGCGCAGGTCTACAAGACCAAGTCGAAGAACGCCCAGGAGGCGCACGAGGCGGTGCGCCCGACCTCGGCGCTGCGCACGCCGCAGAGCATCGCGGCCTTTCTCAACGACGACCAGCGCAAGCTCTACGAGCTGATCTGGAAGCGCACCGTCGCCTGCCAGATGCAGCCGGCCACGCTCAACACCGTCAGCGTCGAGTTCCCGCTCGGCGACGCGGCGTTTCGCGCCACCGGCACCACCGTGGTCGATCCGGGCTTTCTCGCCGTCTACGAGGAGGGCCGCGACCAGAAGAACGCCGAGGACGAGGACGAGGCGCGCAAGCTGCCCCTGCTCAAGGCCGGTGACGTGGTGCCGCTGACCGGCATCCTCGCCGAGCAGCACTTCACCGAGCCGCCGCCGCGCTACTCCGAGGCCAGCCTGGTCAAGACCCTGGAGGAGTACGGCATCGGCCGGCCGTCGACCTACGCCAGCATCATCCAGGTGCTGCTCAACCGCGAGTACGTCACCCTCGACCAGCGCCGCTTCCGTCCCACCGACGTCGGCCGTGCGGTCGGCAAGTTCCTGTCCGGCCACTTCAGCCGCTACGTCGACTACGACTTCACCGCCAAACTCGAGGACGAGCTCGACGCGGTCAGCCGCGGCGAGGAGGACTGGCATCCGCTGCTGCAACGCTTCTGGACGCCGTTCAAGCAGCTGGTCGACGAGAAGACCGAGTCGGTCGATCGCGGCGAAGCCACCGGCACCCGCTCGCTGGGCGTCGATCCGGTCAGCGGCAAGGAGGTCACCGTGCGTCTCGGCCGCTACGGACCGTTCGCGCAGATCGGCAGCAAGGAGGCCGGCGATCCGCCGCGTTACGCCTCGCTGCGGCCGGGCCAGAGCATGCACACGATCGCGCTGGCCGACGCGGTGGAGCTGTTCAAGCTGCCGCGCGATCTGGGCCTGTCGCCGCAGGGCGAGAAGGTCAGCGTCGGCGTCGGCCGCTTCGGGCCGTTCGTCAAGCAGGGCGACACCTACGCCTCGCTCAAGCCCGCGCTGGACGACCCCTACACCATCGACCTGGCGACCGCGCTCGAGCGCGTGCGCGAGAAGCGCGAGATCGCCGCCAATCGCCTGATCAGGGACTTCGGCAACGGCGTGCAGGTGCTCAACGGCCGCTACGGCCCCTACATCACCGACGGCGAGAAGAACGCGCGCATTCCCAAGGAGCGCGAGCCGGCCACGCTGACCGCCGAGGAATGCACGACGCTGCTGGCCGCCGCGCCCTTCCGGCCCAAGCGCGGCTTCGCGCGCGGCGCCAAGGGCGCCGGCGCCGCGAAGAAGAGCGCCGCCCGCAAGGCCGCCGCGCCCGCCACCGCGGCGGCAAAACCGGCGGCCGTCAAGAAGACCGCCGTCCGGAAAGCCGCGGCCGGGAAAGCTGCAACCGGGAAACCGGCGGTGAAGAAGGCCGCCGTGAAGAAAACCGCACCCCGGAAGACCGCGGCCCGCAAGACCGCACCCGCCGACGACGGCAACCGCTGACCGCGAGGGCGCGCGGATCCGGATGCGCGCCGCCCCGCCCACCCGAGAGATCCTGATGGCGGTCCCCGGCGACATCCTCGGCTCCCCGCTCGCGCACAGCCTGCCGCTGGTCGCGGGCGAGCTTGCACGTCCGCTGGCGCACCACGGCGGGTTCGTGATCAGCGCCGGCCGGTTCATCGCCCACGCGCAGGCGCTGGCCGCCGAGCTGCCCGAGGGCGATGCGGTGGTCAACCTGTGCGAGGACCGCTACGCCTTCCTGCTCGGCTTCGCCGCCGCGCTGATCGCCGGCCGCACCACCCTGCTGCCACCTTCGCGCGCGCCGCAGACGGTGGCCGAGATCCTCGCCCGGCATCCGGGCGCGGTGGCGCTGTCCGACCGCGCGCTCGATCCGCCGCCACCGTCGCTGTTCGTCGCCCGCGCGTTCGCGCGGCCGGCACCGACGTTCGCGCCCTGCAACGACGCACCGCGCATCGCCGCCGCGCTCACCGCCGTGATCGGCTACACCTCGGGCTCGACCGGCCTGCCGCGCGCGCAGGGCAAGACCTGGGGCGCGCTCAACGCCAGCAACGCCGGCAACCAGGCGCTGTTCGAGGCCGCGCTCGGTCCGCGCTTCAACATCCTGGCCACGGTGCCGCCGCAGCACATGTACGGACTGGAACTGTCGGTGCTGCTGCCGCTGCTGGGCAACGCCGCGGTCGATGGCGGACGGCCGTTCCTGCCCGCCGACATCGCCGCCGCACTGGCGGCCCTGCCCGCGCCGCGCCTGCTGGTGGCCACGCCGGTGCATCTGCGCGCGCTGCTGGACGCCGGCGTCGCGCTGCCGTGCGAGGCGATCACCTCGGCGACCGCGCCGCTGGATCCGCGGCTGGCGGCGGCCATCGAGACGGCCAGCGGTGCGCCGCTGCTGGAAGTGTTCGGTTCCACCGAGACCTGCGTGTTCGCCGCGCGCCGTCCGGCGCACGACATCCTGTGGGCACCCTACCGCGGCGTGCGCGTGCATCCGCAACCGGACGGCATGCGCGTCGAGGCGCCGCAGCTGGCCGAGCCGGTGATCCTGGCCGATCTGATCGAGCTGGCGGCCGATGGCCGCTTCCGTCTCGCCGGCCGCGCCGTCGACCTGATCGAGATCGCCGGCAAGCGCGCCTCGCTCGGCGACCTCACCCAGCGCCTGCTGGCGATCCCCGGCGTGACCGACGCCGCGGTCGTGCAATTGGAGCGCGCCGATGCCGCCGGCGTGCGCCGCATCGCCGCCGCGGTGGTGGCGCCCGGGCTCGACACGGCGACGATCCTTGCCGCGCTGCGCGCCGTCGTCGATCCGGTGTTCCTACCGCGGCCGCTGCGGCGCGTCGATGCGCTGCCGCGCAGCGCCACCGGCAAGCTCCCGCGCGCGGCGCTGCTGGAGTTGCTGGGGTCCTGAGCGCCGTAGCCGACATTCCACACCCCTGCGACGGCGAGCGCCGGGTGCTGCCGGTCTAGCTGCCTGGCTTGAACAGCCGGGGGTCGAAGCTGAAGGGCTCGTCGATGGCGACGGACACGTCGCCCATGTCGGAATGACGCGGGTTGATCAGCACGTTCACGGTATGCCCGATGACTGCGCTGGGTACCCGGCAAAGCACGCTGGCGCCGGTGGCTAACCAGACATCGCCCGCCTTCCGGCATGCCCTCTCATCTGCAAAGTCGACGTCCGCGGCCGACACGGTCTTCGCACGGTCCCAAAGCTGATCAGGCACATCGATGCCGACGAGCCGATAGCCGTCAGGCATCTCGTCCGGCTGGACGTCCAGATGCACCAGGACCTCGGTCAATGCCCCGGCAGGGGACGTGCCAGCGTAGATGACCGGCTTCCCCCTGGTATGCCAACGGCCGGAGGCCTGCAGGCCGCCACCACCGTCGAGAGCCGCGTAGCGACTCAGTCGCCAGCATCTCACGCAAAGATCCCGTATTGGATCTGCATCAGGCGCTCGGTTACAACCTGCGTACCGCTATCCGTGTCCAGCAGGGACAGAGGCGACTCGCCGCCAGGCAGTCGGGACGACGGTCGCTGCATCCAGTGTCGGGCCTTGTCGGGGTTGCCAAACACCTGCTCGGCCTGGCCGATCACGCGCACCATGCGTGCCAGCCGATCGCTCTCCTGCGGGTCCAGGCGCACGTCGTCCCTGAGCTTGCGCTCGATGGTGCTGCGCGGACCAATGACTCGAACCACGTCGCCCCGCGAGTAGCCTTGGTCGATCAGGGCCTGCATCTCGGCCGGGATGATGCCGTCGCGCACCGCACCAGCCACTTCGTAACCGGGCATGCGGTGGAGGCGCAGGATTCCGTCGCGGGCATGCGAACCCGCCGCTGTGGCGGTGGTCCGCAATATCTTCTTGGCCGTCGGGCGCTGCGCTACTTTCTTCGCCACCTTTTTCGGCGAGGTCTTCTTCGCGTCCTTCCGCGCCGGCTTCGCAACGTTCCTGGCGACCTTCTTCGCTGCAGGCCTGGTGGACGAACTCCACGCGGGATATGGCATTTTGTCAGGCCGGCTCATGGCGCATCTCATAGGTTTGACCAGATGAGACAAATATATGCCCATTTGGGCGAGACTGCCTGAACTGCGCGGTTCCGGCTGTCCCAAGGCACAAATTCACCCGGCATCGAACCCCCGCGGCCAGCGGCAAGCCCGCCAAACCGCCAGCTGACGGAGCGATGGCGCTTTTTCAACAAAATCGACCGAGGACGGCCGGTCGCTCAAACCGATCGCGCATCCCTCAACCGATGGCGTGGTCATCCGCAAACGGTGCAGGGACGCGCGGCCGGCACTTGATGTGCTGGATCGCAGCATCTGCGAGGCAGCGCCAATGAAGTCGTTGCAGGTGACTGGCTTGCGGCTGGAACACCGGACAGGCTTGCAAGCAATCCGCCGTCGCCGCCAAACCCGGCACTTCCCGCGCCGCAACGCCGCGACTCAACCCGCGGCCGGCACCAGCGCATCGGCAACGTCGTAGTGGCGCACCACCGGCTCCATGTCGAGCAGGTACTTGTCGTCCTCGGCGTAGTACATCGCCTTGTTGGGGTCGGCGCCGGTCCAGGCGCGCACGGCGTCCAGCGAGTCCCACAGCGAAATGACCTGGAACTCGCAGCGCTCGCCCTGCACGCGCCGCAGCACCCAGGCGCCGCGCTGACCGGGTTGATCGGCCAGCGCCGGCAGCGCGGTGGCGCGCAGCTGGTCGAGGTAGGCGTCGGCCGAATCGACGTGGGTGATGCCGCGCCAGATGCGGGCGATCATGGGCGCCTCCGCGGATCGCGAGGAGCTTCGAGCTTAGCATCCCGCGGCGGCCGGCCCTGTTCGGCGCGGCGATGCGCGGCCTCGGCCAGCACGCGGGCGCGGTCGTAGGCCTGCTGCCACAGCGCGTGGGCGCCGCTCTCGTCCTCGCTGGCGGCGTCCGGGATGCGGCTGAAGGGGATGCGCATCGGCGCCGCGGCGTGGTCAAGCGCGCGCTGCATGCCGCCGAAATGGACCGCGTTGGGACCGAAGCGCGCGTTGATGCGATCGAGCGCGGCGTCCAGCGCGCGCGCGCGCGGAGCCTCGCCGAACAGCGAGGGCGTGGTCCGCGCGCGTTCGACCAGCCGGTGCAGGGTCACCGCCACGGCCAGCGGCCTTGCCCGGGCCGGCCCCGGCAGGCGGCCGTGTCCGGCGCCATCGGTCAACCGGGTCAACAGGCGCAGCAGGCTGCGGGTGTCGTCGCAGGGCTCGAAGGCGAGGTCGGCCTCCCAGCGTGCCCCGACGCCGAGGTAGCGCACGCGCACCGACAGCGCGCCGGCCAGCAGGCCGTGATGGCGCAGTCGCAGCGCCGCCTTCGCCAGCAGCTTGTGCAGCACCGCGCGCGCGCCGGCGGGCGTGCGCAGCTCCGGCCCCAGCACGTGCGAGTGGCCGATCGAGGCGCGCGCGCCGGCGACCGCCGGCAGCCAGGCGCCGCGCAGCAGCATTGCCATGCGCGCGCCCTCGATGCTGCCCCAGGCGCGGCGCAGCGCCCGGGCATCGGCGGCGGTCAGCGCGGCCACGCTGCGGATGCCGTGCGCGTGCAGGCGCGCTTCCATCGCCGCGCCGATGCCGCACAGGTCGCGCAGTGCCAGTCCGTGCAGCGCCTGCGGCAGATCGGCCTGCTCGATCACCGTCAGCCCGTCGGGCTTGCGCATGTCGGCGGCGGTCTTGGCCAGGAAATCGTTGGGCGCGATGCCGATCGAGCAGCGGATCGCCGCGGCCTCGCGCGCGATCTCGGCCTTGATCTGGCGCGCCAGCCCCTCGGCGTGCGCGCGCTGGCGCTCGCGGCCGATCAGCTCGCAGGCCACCTCGTCGATCGAACCGATGCGCGCGATCGGCAGCACGCGCCCGATCGCCGCCAGCAGGCGGTGATGCCATTCGACGTACAGCGCCGGGCGCGCCACGCACAGCACCAGCCCGGGACACAGCGCGCGCGCCTCGGCGACCAGGGTGCCGGTGCGGATGCCGAACGCCTTGGCCTCGTAGCTGGCGGCGATGCAGCAGGTGGTCTCGGCCGCGACCGGCACCACCGCCAGCGGCAGGCCGCGCAGCGCCGGCTGCACCTCCTGCTCGACCGAGGCGAAATAGCTGTTGAAATCGACGAACAGGCTGCGCAGGGTCATGACGGGAATCCGGGCGACCCGGCCTTGTAGCGTACGCCGGTCGCAGTGGCGGAGACGCGTGCGCGGTCGCCGCGGGCTTGACCGCGCTCCGCGTGGCGCCGACAGTCGCGGTCCGATCAGCGAGGACCGGCGATGCGCGTGGTGGTGTTCGGAGCCAGCGGCCAGATCGGCCGCTTCCTGCTGCCGCGGCTGGCCGCCGACGCCGCGTCGGTGCGGGCGATCAGCCGGTACCCGCGCGATCGGTCCGAAGGCGTCACCTGGCTGCGCGGCGCCCTGCCCGACGCCGTGCCCGCGCTGACGGCGACGGATGCGCTGATCAGCCTCGGGCCGCTGGATGCCTTCGCGGCCTGGCTCGAACGCACGCCGCCGGCCGGAGCTGCGCGCGTGGTGGCGACCTCCTCGATGAGCGCCGCCAGCAAGGCCGCTTCGCCCGATCCCGGCGAACGCGCGCTGGCCGCGCGCCTGCGCGACGCCGAGCAGCGGCTCGCCGCGCGCTGCGACGCGCTGGGCGCGGCATGGACCGTGCTGCGGCCGACGCTGATCTACGGCGCCGGGATCGACCGCAGCCTGGCTCCGCTGGCGCGCCGCGCCGGGCGCTGGCGGGTGTTCCCGCTGCCGGCCGGCAACGGCCTGCGCCAGCCGGTGCACGCCGAGGATGTCGTCCTGGCCGTGCT
>JAGWPB010000028.1 GCA_028870665.1 Lysobacteraceae bacterium | reverse complement strand
CGCCCGGCGGTGGATCTGCAACCGGTGCCGGCGCAGACGCTGAAGCTGCCGACCGACCTGCCGGTGGGCCTGGTCGCGGTGTCCTACCGCATGCCCGGCATGACCGCCAAGGATTACGCCGCCAGCCTGATCCTGTCCGACGTGCTGGGCAGCCAGCGCGGCAACCTCTACGCGCTGGTGCCGCAGGGCAAGGCGCTGTTCGCCGGCTTCCAGTACGCGGCGTTTCCCGGCGCCGGGCTGGGCTTCGCGGTCGGCGCCTTCCCCAAGGGCGGCGATGCGCAGGCGCTGCTCGCCGAGATCAACGCCACGCTGGCGGCGACGCTGAAACACGGCGTGCCGGCCGATCTGGTCGAGGCCGCCAAGCGCAACGCCATCGCCCGCCTCGAGTTCCGGAAAAACTCGATCAGCGGGCTGGCCAACGCCTGGTCCTCGGCGCTGGCCTTCGAGGGTCTGGATTCGCCGGACGCGATCAAGGGCGCGATCGAAGCGGTGACGGTGGCCGACGTCGATCGCGTCGCGCGCGCGGCACTGGACCCGCAGCACGCGATCACCGCGATCCTGACGCCGCAGAGTTCCGGCAAGCCGATCGCCGGCAGGGGTTTCGGCGGCGCCGAGTCGTTCGGTGGCGCGCCCGAAGGCGCGGTCAAGCTGCCACCCTGGGCCGAGCGGGCGCTGGCGCGGCTGGAAGTGCCGACCTCGACCGTGCGGCCGACGGTCACCACCCTGGCCAACGGCATCCGGCTGATCGTGCAGCCGGAGAATGTCAGCGACACCGTGCAGGTGTACGGCGCCATCCGCAGCAACGCCAGCCTGCAGACGCCGCCGGGCCAGGACGGCGTCGGCAGCGTGCTGGGCGGCCTGTTCGAGTACGGCACGCAGACGCTCGACCGGCTGGCTTACCTGAAGGCGCTGGACGATATCAGCGCCAGCGTTGATGCCGGCACCTCGTTTTCGCTGGCAGTGCCGGCCGTGCACTTCGAGCGCGGCATGGCCCTGCTGGCCGACGACGAACTGCATCCGGCGCTGCCGCCGCAGGCGTTCGCGGTGGTGCAGATGCAGACCGCGCGCGCGCTGGCCGGCGAGCTCGAGTCGCCGGGGTATCTCTACGGTCGCGCGATCACCAGGGCGCTGGTCCCGGCCAACGATCCCACCCTGCGCGAGGCCACGCCGCAGGGCGTGATGAAGCTCAGCCTCGCCGACGTCAAGGCCTACCACGCCGCGGTGTTCCGCCCCGACATGACCACCATCGTGGTGATCGGCAAGGTCACCCCGGCCGAGGCCGAACGCGTGGTGGCGCAGACCTTCGGCGCCTGGAAGGCGCACGGCCCGAAGCCCGATGTCGAGCTGGCGCCGATCCCGCTCAACGCGCCCTCGCAGGCGGTGGTTCCGGACCGCACCTCGTTGCAAGACAGCGTCGCGCTGGTGCAGAACCTCGGGCTGAACCTCAAGAGCCCGGACCGCTACGCGCTCAACCTCGGCAATCAGGTGCTGGGCGGCGGCTTCTACGCCTCGCGCCTGTACCGCGACCTGCGCGAGAAATCGGGGCTGGTCTACACCGTCGGCACCGCCTTCGACTGGGGCCTGACGCGCAGCCGCTATTCGGTCAGCTATGGCTGCGATCCCGACAAGGTCAGCCAGGCGCGCGCGCTGGTGGTGCGCGATCTCAGGCAGATGCAGGAGCAGCCGGTCACGCCGACCGAACTCACGCGCGCCAAGGCGCTGCTGATCCGCAGCATCCCGCTCGGCGAATCGAGCACCGCCAGCATCGCCGGCCGTCTGCTGTACTACGCGCAGATGGGTCTGCCGCTGGACGAGCCGACGCGGGCCGCGCAGCACTATCTGGCGCTGACCGCGCCCGAGGTCCAGGCGGCGTTCAAGGCCTGGCTGCGGCCCGCCCATCTGGCCACCGTCGTCAAGGGTCCGGCGCCGCAGTAGTCGTCGACGCCGCGTGATGGCAGCGACGAAGGCCGGCCTTGTGCCGGCCTTCGTTTTGAGCCGATGATGGCCGCCGGTGTCGGCATCGCAGACCGCAGGGGGTCCGACATGCGCACGAGACGGATCGCCGTTTGTCGCTGGGCAATCGTCGTGGCCGCACTCGGCCTGGCCGCGTGCACGACACCCGCGCCCAGGGTCGTGGTCCGGCCGGCCGCTGAAAGCCGAGGCCAGATCATCGTCGGCAGCCTGCTCTGGCCCGATGCTCCACCCCTGCCGCCGGACGCCCATGCCGAAGTCACCCTGCTGGCGACCGGTCCCGCCGGCCAGCGTCTGCTGGCGCAGTCGGATGCACCCGCAGGTAAGTCCCCCCATGCGTTCGGACTGTGGCTGCAGCCGGGCACCCTGCAGCCCGGGCAGCATTATCTGTTGCAGGCCCGCATCGTGGATGGCGCCGGACACGTGCTCTGGGCGATGCCCGCGCCGCTGTCGCTGGCTGCCGCCGACGCGACACTGCCGCTGGCTCTGTCCCTGCAGCGCCCGCTGACCACCGTTGCCGGCAAGCCTGCGCCCGCCGCGGCCCGCAGCGATCTGACGGAGATGTTCGTCGCCCAGGGCGATCGCCCCAGTCATTGGCGCGCGGCGATCCTGGGTGACGGCGCGCAGCGGCAATTGCGCGCCGATCTGGATGCCAAGGCAGATGCGCGGCTGTACCACGGGGTCACCCGCAAGCAGCTGGCCCATGGCGTCTTGATCTTCACCGCCAACCACGGCTGGGTCAGCCTGATCCTGACGCCCGGAAACTGCAGGCAGGGCGCCTACCGGTTTCCCTGGCGCGCCATGCTCGAGATCACCGGCGCGACCTTCCACGGCTGCGCGCGCGGCATGTTCTAGCCGGACATCAGCCGCCAGCCGTCGATCTCGACCGCCAGCTCGGCGCGACAAACGTCGCCCGCGAGCAGCAGGCGCGGCACGGCCGCCGGCAGGCGCGCGTCGAGAAAGGCCGCGACGCGCGCGGCTTGCGCCGGATCGCGCAGATACACCTTCAGCGGCGAGCGTGCGTCGAAACCGCCGGCTACACCGGCGGCGTCCAGCAGGGCGCCGAGATTGGCGAAGGTCTCGGCCAGCTGCGCATCGAGATCGCCGGCCGACTGCGAGGCATGGCCGACGATGGCGGCGGTGCCCGAGATGGCCAGCCCGGCGCCGCCGGGCAGGCGCATGCCGCGGGCGAAGGTGGGCGGCGACGGGCCATAGTGGCGCGGATAACGCCAGGCGCTGGTCTGGCGCGGGTTCTCCACCCGCGTGCCCGCCGCCGCCGCGGCCAGCCAGTAGATCTGCAGCCGCTGCGGCGCGTCCTGCACGCCGATCGCGGTCGCGGCCGGATATCCGCCAGCGAAGCCCGCGCCCATGCCGCGCGCACGGCCGGCGCAGAAGCGCTTGTAGCGTTCGTCGTCGCCGGCGCCGCGATTGATCGCACCGAAATAGTTCCAGACGCGCAGCACGTGCTGCTCCGCGCGCGACACCTGGAAAGCGGCCAGCGCGCGATAGGCCGCCTCGGCGGCCTGTTCCAGGCCGCCCTGCGCGGCCTCGTCGAGCTCGATCGCGCCGAACAGCCAGCCGCCGCCGGCGGCGTAACGGACGGCACCGGTCCGTCCATGCTCCACCGTGGCGTCGATCCGCCAGACCTCGACCATGGCCTCGGCGCCCAGCGGCCGCAACGGCAGCCGCAACCAGCGCGGATCATCCGTCAGGGCCGCCGCCGCGCCAAAGCCGATTGCAGCCAGCGTGCCGGGCGTCGCCAGCAGGTTCGCCGGCTCCGCGGCGACGTAATGCACTCGCAGCGGCACGCAAGCCGCATCGACAGAAAGTGGCATGGCAAAGGGGACTTCGATCACTGGCGACACGGGCCGCGCAAATGACAATGTTACAATGGTCGACGATGCAGGCCGCGGCAAGGCGGCCCGCAAGGCCAATGGAGTAGCCCTGCGATGAATGCCCAGACACCCGCCGAACGCGAGCTAGCCGAACTGATCGTCACCAGCCTCAATCTCGAAGGCGTCAGCGCGACCGCGATCGCGCCCGACGCCCCCCTGTTCGGCGGTACGCTGGGGCTGGACTCGATCGACGCGCTCGAGATCGCGCTCGCCGTCTCCAGGCGTTACGGCTTCCAGCTGCGCTCCGACCACCCCGACAACCGCCGCATCTTCGGCAGCCTGGGCGCGCTGGCAGCGCATATCGAGCAGCAGCGCAGCGTCTCCACGGCGTGAATGCCGCGCGCGCGCGTGCCGTGCTCGCGGGCGTGCTGATCCTGGTCTGGCTGCTTGGAACGCACTGGGCCGCCGCCAGCAGCGACCCGCGGCCGGCCTTGCTGCCGCCGCTGGCGCTGATCAGTCTGCTGTTGCTGCCGGGACTGTGCCGTGGTCACGCGCGCAGCTGGCTGCTGTGGCTGGTGCTGGCATCGGCGTTGCTGGCCCTGCTGCCGCTGCATCTGGCAGTGCTGCCGATGGCGTTGCTGCCGGCGCTGCTGCCGGCACTCGCCGCCACGGTGTTCGGCGTCAGCCTGCGCCGTGGCCGCGAACCGCTGGTGACGCGCTTCGTGCGCATCAGCGAAGGCGCCGCCGCGCTGACCGATGCGGCCACGCTGCGCTACACGCGCGCGGTGACCGCGGCCTGGACCCTGCTGCTGGCAGCGATGGCGCTGATCGCGCTGCTGCTGATCGCGTTCGCGGTGCCGGGCGGTCTGCTGGCCATGGCTGGTCTGGCGTCGCCGTGGCCGCTGCCGCGTGCCTGGTGGGGCCTGTGGAGCAGTGTCATCGCCTACGCCGTGCTGGGCAGCGCTTTCGTGCTGGAATACGCCCTGCGCCGATGGCTGTTGCCACAGGCGCCGCGCGGCGGCTTCGTCGCCTTCGCGCGTGCGCTGGCCGTGCACTGGCCCGAATTGAAGAAGCGCGCATGAGCGAATTCTGGTGCTCGGATTTTTCGCTGCCGCACGGGCACCCGGCACTGCCCGGGCACTTCCCCGGTCAGCCGCGGATACCGGGCGTGCTGCTGCTGGAGCAGGCCGCCCTGGCGCTGCGCGCGTGGCGCGGCGTCGCCATGGCCGGCGTGATCGAGGCCAAGTTCCTGGCAGCGCTGCAGCCCGGACTGATGGCCACCATCGAACTGCACGCGGACGGCGCGCGGGTGCGCTTCGCGATCCGCCAGGGCACCGTCCTGATCGCACGCGGCCTGCTGGATCCGGGCGCGTGAACGCCCATTGGCAGGGGCGTCGCGAGGGGGGCGGACGCTTCGCGCTGTGGCTGATCCGCGGCATCGGCCTGCACCTCGGACGGCCGCTGGCACGGCTGATCCTGTATCCGGTGACGCTGTATTTCTTCTTCCGCCGCGGCGCCGAGCGGCGCGCCACGCGCCAGTTCTACGCGCGCCTGCAGGGCCGCCCGGCCAGCGCCTGGCAGGTCATGCGCCAGTTCCACTGCTACGCCGCGACCACCCTTGATCGCGTGTTCCTGCTGGCGCGCGGCACGCACGGCTTCGCCATCGAAGTCGAGGGCCTGGAGACGCTCGAGGCGCTGCACGCCGAAGGCCGCGGCGTGCTGCTGCTGGGCGCGCACGTCGGCAGCTTCGAGGCACTGCGCGCGTTGGCCGGCCGCTTCCCGCAGGGCCGCCTGCGGGTGCTGCTGGACAAGGCCCAGACGCCGGCATTGACCGCGCTGCTGGAATCGCTGGCCCCGGAGGTCGGCGCCGCCGTGATCGACGCCTCGCGCGATCCGACCGCGATCGTGCTGGCGCTGGCGGAAGCCACCCGCGAGGGCGCGCTGGTGGCGCTGCTGGCCGACCGTGCGCGCCGTGGCGAAGCCACCCGCATGACGCCGTTCCTGGGTGTGCCGGCGCCGCTGCCGACCTCGCCGTGGCTGCTGGCGGCCGCGCTCGATGTGCCGGTACTGCTGTGCTTCGGCCTGTATCTTGGCGGCAACCGCTACCGGCTGCTGTTCGAACCCTTCGCCGATCGCGTCACGATGCCGCGCGCGCAGCGTGCCGCGGCGCTGGATGCGGCGTTGACACGGTTTGCCGCGCGCCTCGAAGCGATCGCCCGCACCTATCCCCGCAACTGGTTCAACTTCTATGACTTCTGGCAAGCGACTGCGGATGCGACTGGGACCGGTGCCGGCGCTGCTGCTGGCGACGCTGGTGCCGGCGCCGACCCCCGCGGCCACGCTGGCTCCTGAGCGGCTGATCGCGGGCCTGGCGCAGCCCGCCCCGGCGCGCACCGCGTTCACCGAGGTGCGCTACGTCGGCGTGCTGACGCGCCCGCTGATCCTGCGCGGCGAACTGGTCTGGCTGGGGGGCGCGCGACTCGAGCGCGACGTCGCCACGCCCTACCGCGAGACCACCCGCATCGATGGCGACCGGGTACGGGTCGTGCGTCCGGGACAGCCGCCGCAGGACTTCGATCTCGGCCGCGCGCCGGAGCTCAAGGGCCTGCTGACCGGCTTTCGCGCGCTGCTGTCCGGCGACGCCGCGCTGCTGCGCGGCACGTTCACCGTCCGTGCCTCCGGCGACGTCCGCGCGTGGACGCTGCAACTCGCACCACGCGATGCCGCGCTGGCGCGGCGGCTGGCCGGCATCAGCGTCGACGGCAGCGGGCATGCCCTGCGCTGCCTGCGCATGGATCAGGGCAACGGCGACACCAGCTTCACCCTGCTCGGCGCGCTGGCGACGAGCGCGTTGCCGGCCACGCCGACGCCGGCGGCGCTGGCGACGCTGTGCGCGGGCGGCCCGCTGCCGTGAGGCCGCGCACGCGCGGCCTGCTGCTGGTCCTGTGGCTCGCCGCGCTGGCCGCGCTGGGCGTGTTCGTGGTCACCGGCCTGCGGGTCGAAACCGACCTGCGCGCCTTCCTGCCGCCGCCGCGCACGCCGGTGCAGCGCCTGCTGCTCGACCAGATCGGCAAGGGCCCGGGCTCGCGCCTGCTGCTGCTGGCGATCCGCGGCGCGCCGGCGACGGATCTGACGCGCCTCAGCCGCGGCCTGGCCGCGGCGCTGGCGCGCGATCCGCGCTTCGTGCTGGTCGCCGACGGCGACGCCAATGCGCTGGCCACGCTCGATCCGGCCCTGCTGCCCTACCGCTATCTGCTGACGCCGGGCTTCGACACGCAGCCGCTCGATGCCATCACCCTGCGCGCCGCACTGGAGCAGCGGCTGGCCGACCTGGGCTCACCCGCGGCGTCGCTGCTGGAGCCGCTGCTGCCCGGCGACCCCACCCTGGAGACGCTGGCGCTGGCGCGACGCTGGGCGCCGCCGCGGGCGCCCGCGCTGCACGACGGCGTATGGCTTTCGCCGCGACACGGCGCGCTGCTGGTGGCACAGACGCGCGCACCCGGTTTCGATCCCGCCGCCCAGGCCATCGCGCTGGCGGCGCTGCGGGCGCACTTCGCGGCGCTGCCGCAGCGCGGCGCGGCGCGACTCGAAGTCAGCGGCCCGGGCTACTTCAGCGTGGTCGTCGATCGTGCCGTGCGCCGCAGTGCCGACCGGATCGGCGCACTGACCACGCTGGGCTTCGTGCTGCTGCTGCTGGCCGCCTATCGCAGCGTGCCCAGCCTGCTGCTCGGCGCGCTGCCGGTCGCCACCGGGGCACTGGCCGGACTGGCCGCGCTGGTGCTGATCGACGGCGGCGCGCACGGCATCACCCTGGCGTTCGGCTTCACCCTGCTCGGCGTGGCGCAGGAATATCCGATCCGCGTGCTCAGCCACCGCTCGGCGACCGAGACGGCGACGGCCAGCGTCCGTGCACTGTGGCCGCTGCTGCGCACCGCGATCGCCTCGACCGCGATCGCCTACGCCGCGTTCTATGCGTCCGGGGTGCCCGGCCTGCAGCAGCTGGCCGTGTTCGCCGTCGCCGGCGTGCTGGCGGCCGGACTGGCCACGCGCTGGCTGCTGCCGCCGCTGCTGCCGGCGCGCGTGCGCGACGCGGCCGACACGCCGGGGCTGGCGTGGCTGGCGGCGCGGTTCGACGCCCTGCCGCGCCCGCGTGCGCTGCCGGCCCTGCTGCTGCTGGCGGCGCTGACGGCGATCGCGCTGGCGCCCGGTCCGTTCTGGCAGAACGATCTCGGCGCGCTGACCCCGGTGCCGCCGGCGCTGCTGGCGCGCGATGCCGCGCTGCGCCGGGCGCTGGGCGCGCCCGACGTGCGCTATCAGCTGCTGCTGCAGGCGCCGACGGCCGACGCCGTGCTGGCCCTGTCCGAGCAGGTGACCCCGGCGCTGCGCGACCTCGAACGGCGCGGCGTGCTGGGCGCGGCCGAGCTGCCCTCGCGCTATCTGCCCAGCCGCGGCGTGCAGCGCGCGCGCCAGGCGCGGCTGCCCGATCGCGCCGCGCTGACGGCGGATCTCGCCGTCGCCGAACACGGGCTGCCGTTCCGGCCCGGGCTGTTCGCGCCCTTCATCCGCGACGTCGAACGCGCGCGCGCGCTGCCGCCGCTGACGCCCGCCGTCTTCGAACGCACGCCGCCGGGCGCGCGGCTGGCGTCGATGCTGGTTCACCAGGACGGCCGGTGGTACGGCCTCGGCGCGCTGGTGGACGTGCGCGATCCGCAGGCGCTGGCGCACTGGGCCGCTGCGCAGGGCGGTCGTGTCCGGCTGCTCGATCTCAAGGCCACCTCGGAGCAGTGGCTGGCCGCCTACCGGACGCGCATCCTCGAGGCGCTGGCGGGCTCCGCGCTGCTGCTGGCGCTGGCGGTGACGCTGGCGCTGCACGGCCCGCGCCGGGCCTGGCACGTGCTGGCGCCGATGACGCTGGCGACGCTGCTGGCGCTGGCGACGCTGCGCGTGGCCGGCATCGGGCTGACCCTGTTCCATCTGGTGGCGCTGATCCTCGCCGCCGGACTGGGTCTGCATTACGCGCTGTTCTTCGAGCGCGACAGCGACGATCGCGCCGAGCGCCGGCGCACCCTGCACGCCACGCTGGTCTGCGTGGCCGCCGCGCTGCTGGTGTTCGGCAGCCTGGCCGTCTCCGGCATCCCGGTGCTGCGCGCGATCGGCCTGACCGTGGCGCTGGGCGTCGGCTACCACTTCGCGCTGTCGCTGCTGATGGCGCCGCACCGTCGCCTGCCGGAGCCGGACCGGTGAGCCGCGCGCTCGATCACGCCGCGATCGCGATGCTGATTCCGCACGCCGGCGCGATGTGCCTGCTGGATGCCGTGCTGGACTGGGACGCCACGCGCATCCGCGCGCGCGGCACGTCGCACACGCGCGTCGATCATCCGCTGCGCCGCGACGGCGCGCTGCATGCCGTGCATCTGTGCGAATACGGCGCACAGGCGGCGGCCGTGCATGGTGCGCTGGCTGCCCGCGCCGCCGGCGGCGCGCCGCGCGCCGGCCTGCTCGCCGCGCTGCGCGAGGTCCGCCTGCACGTCGACGTCGTGGATCCGGCCGGCGGTGCACTGGACATCGAAGCCGAATGCCTGCTCGGTGACGATCATGGCGCGCAGTACGCCTTCCGCATCACCCAGGGCGGATGCCTGCAGGCCACGGGGCGTGCGACCATCGCCTACGGCGCCGCCGCCAGCTGCTGAGCCGCGCGCGGCCGCCCGCATCCGCCACCGCATGCGAGGTCGACATGCAGCAATTCCCGCGCCGCGCCCTGGTCACCGGCGGCAGCGGCGACATCGGCAGCGCCGTCTGCCGCACGCTCGCCGCGCAAGGCTACGCCGTCGCCGTGCAGGCGGTGCGCGGACACGCGCGCGCCGAGGCCGTGGCCGCGGCGATCCGCGCCGCGGGCGGCGGCGCCGAAGCGGTGAATTTCGATCTCACCGACGGCGCCGCCACCCGCGCCGAGCTGGAGCGCCTGCTCGCCGCCGGTCCGCTGCACGCCCTGGTACATGCGGCGGGCATCCATGACGACGCGCCGCTGGCCGGCATGCGCGAGGAGCAGTGGCATCGCGTGATCGATGTCTCCCTGCACGGCTTCTTCCACGTCGTGCAGCCGCTGCTGCTGCCGATGGGCCGCGCGCGCTTCGGTCGCATCGTGGCGATCTCGTCGGTTGCCGCGCAGCTCGGCAACCGCGGCCAGGTCAACTACGCGGCCGCGAAGTCCGCGCTGCACGGCGCGGCGCGCTCGCTGGCGCGCGAGATGGCCAGCCGCGGCGTGACCGTCAACGTGGTCGCGCCGGGCGTGATCGCCGGGCGCATGAGCGACGGCCACTTCGACGACGAACAGCTGCGCGCGCTGGTGCCGGCGGGTCGCGCCGGCCGCGCGGACGAGGTCGCGGCGCTGGTCGGCTTTCTGTGCTCGGACGCCGCCGGCTACATCAACGGCCAGGTGATCGGCGTCAATGGCGGCATGGCCTAGGCCTCAGGCCAATCGCGGTGCGCCGGCGGGACCCGCGGACTCCTGCGGCGGATCGATCACCTTGGGCGGCGTCGCCCGCGCGCGGCGGATGCTGCGCCACAGATGGCCGTAATGCAGGGCGCGGCCGACGGTGTAGACGGTGATGCGGGTGACGTCCCGGACCGGACGGAAATGGCTGAGCCGGAACTCGCCCTGGTAGCGCGAGGCGATCGGCACCGAGACCACGCCGAGACCGCGCTCGCGCGAGGCCGCGATCAGGATCGCCGCCTCGAACACGAAGTTCTCGGCCGGCAGGTCGACCAGTTCCAGCGCCGCGCGCGGGTAGTAGCGCTGGCCGCTCTGGGTGTCGGCGATCGGCTGCGCGCAGGCCACTGAAATGCCCCAGTCGGCGACCGCATTGGCGCGCTGGCGCGCCTTCGGCTGGTGCTCGCGCTCGCGCAGGCGCGCGCCGATCACGATGTGGTCGGGGAAGGCGCGCGCCGCCGCCAGCAGGCGCGGCACGTCGCTGGCCAGGTGCTGGCCGTCGCCATCCATCGTCACCACCGCGTCGAAACCCAGCCGCAGCGCGGCGCGAAAGCCGTCGCGCAGGGCCTCGCCCTTGCCCATGCGCTGCGCGTGGCGGATCAACGTCACCGGCAACGTGCCGACGATCGCGGGCGTGGCGTCATCGGAGCCGTCGTCGACCACGATCACGTCGGCGCAGACCGCCAGCGCGGACTCGATCACGCCGCGGATGGCGCGTTCCTCGTTGAGCGCGGGAATCAGGATGCAGCAGCGCGGGGGCGTGCGGTCGCTCATGCCTCGATCTCGATGTCCAGGGTCAGTGCCGGCGCCAGCGCCAGTCGCAGGCGCGAAGGCGTGCCGCGCGCCAGCGCTTCCAGCAGCGTCAGGCTGCGGGCACAGGGATTTTGCTTGTACCACGCCGCCGCCTGCAGCTGCCGCGGCAGGCTCTCGCGGGCGATGGCCGAACGCGTGCGCAGCCGCAACCGGGGCGCCGGGTCCGATGCCGGTGCCAGCACCAGCGCGCAGGCGAAACTCAGGGCCGCCGGGGCGACGTCGACCAGCGCTCCGATCGTGGCGATGTCGCTGGCGACGAACAGCAGCGGATGGCCGCTGTCGACCACCTGCAGCGTGGCCTCCAGCAGCCCGGCCGCAAAGGTGGATTCGCCGGCGCAAACGGCGCTGCTGGCGGCATGGCAGCCGACGGCCATGCTCCAGTGACCGGCGGCGGCGTTGAGCACCGAGTGGGTGAAGCGCGTCGGCGACACCTGCGTCGGCGCGCTGGCCAGCGTGCGCGCCAGCTCGTCGGTGATCGTGCTGTCGCCGTAGGCGCTGGCGAAGACCGTCGGCAGGGTCGCCGCAGCCAGCCCGCTGGCCTGGACCGCCTGCGCCGCCACCTCGACCGCCAGGCGGACCGACAAGGGCGCGCGGCGGCGCTCGCCGGCCGCGAGGATGCGCGCGGACGGCGCCATTTCCGGCTCCGGCGCGATCCCCGCCAGCAGCGCCTGCAGGGCCGGCCACGACGGCGCCGCGGGCGTCCACACGCCGATGCCACGGACGCCGACCGCGGGCACCGCGCTCACGCCGCCTCCGCGCGGGCAAAGGCAAGGCAGGCATTGCTGCCGCCGAAGCCGAACGAGGCACTGAGCGCGACGCGCAGCGGACGCGATTCGGGCGCCAGCGCCAGTTGCGCGGCGATCGCCGGCTCCGGATCGCGGCAACCATGCGTGCCCGGCACCAGGCCGTGTTCCAGCGCCAGCAGGGTGATCACCGCCTCGATGATGCCCGCCGCGCCGAGGGTGTGTCCGGTGGCGCCCTTGCTGGAACTGGCGCGCAGCGCGCGCGGAAACAGTGCGCCGACCAGCGTGGCCTCGACGGCGTCGTTCTGCGGGCTGGCGGTGCCGTGCAGGTTGAGGTAATCCACGTCGCGCGGGGTCAGGCCCGCGGCCGTCAATGCCGCCGTGATCGCCAGGCGCGCGCCGAGCCCTTGCGGATGCGGCGCCGACAGGTGATGGGCATCGGACGACTCGCCGCAGCCGAGCAGGCGCGGCGCGTGCGATGCCGCCGCGGCACGCTCCAGCAGCGCGAAGCCGGCGCCCTCGCCGATCGACAGGCCGCGACGTGCGCGATCGAACGGCCGGCAGGGTTCCGGCGCGATCAGTTCGAGCGCGTTGAACCCGAACAGCGTGCTGCCGCAAAGCGAATCCGCGCCGCCGACCAGCACCGCGTCGGCCAGACCGTGGCGCAGCAGCCGCGCGCCGGCCGCGAACACCTTGGCGCTCGACGAGCAGGCGGTCGAGACCGTCAGCGCCGGGCCGTCCAGCTGCAGCGCGGCGCTGACGAACGCGGCCAGCGCATGCGGATGATGGATCTCGCGGCGACGCAGGTCGTCGGGCATGCGCCCCTGCCGCAGGCGCGTGTAGGCTTCCTCGGTGGCGCCGATGCTGGAGGTCGAGGTGCCCAGCACGCAGGCGATCCGCGCCGGGCCGTGGCGCGCGCGCGCGGCGGCGACCGCCGCATCGAAACCGTCCGCGTGCAGGGCGCGCCAGGCGAGCCGGTGGGTGCGGCTGTCGAAACGCGCCAGCGGCGGCGGCAGCGATACGTCCTCGAGGCCCGCCACGCGTCCGATCCAGCACGCCAACGGGGTGCGGGTGAAGTCGTTGGGTCGCAGGCCGCCGCGGCCCGCGGCCAGTGCCTCGCGATGCGCCGCGCACCCGACGCCCAGCGCGGAGGTGACGGTACAAGCCGTGATGGCGGGGGCGTGATCGGCGCGCGGCATGCGGTCGGAGACGAGGGTTCGCCTCGCAGTATAGGCGGCGACCCGCGCCACCGCCCGCGCCGACCGGCCGGAACGATTGCTAAGCTGCGGCCATGAGCAGCGCATCGGATCCGGAAACGCCCCCGCTTTCGCCGCAGGCCCGTGCCGTCGAGTCCCATCTGCGCGGACTGCAGGACCGCATCGGCACCGTGATCGAGGCCGCCGACGGCGGCGCGCGCTTCGTCGAGGACGCCTGGCAGCGCCCGGGCGGCGGTGGTGGGCGCACCCGCGTACTCAAGGACGGTGCGGTGTTCGAGCAGGCCGGCATCGGCTTTTCGCGCGTGCACGGCGCGCCGCTGCCGCCCAGCGCGACCGCGCATCGCCCCGATCTCGCCGGCGGCCGTTTCGTCGCCACCGGCGTGTCGCTGGTATTCCACCCGCGCAATCCCTACCTGCCGACCACGCACATGAACGTGCGCTACTTCGAGGCGCACCGGGACGGCGCGGCGCCGGCGTGGTGGTTCGGCGGCGGCTTCGACCTGACCCCGTTCTATCCCTTCGACGCGGACGTGGTGCACTGGCACACGGTGGCGCGCGATCTCTGCCGGCCCTTCGGCGCCGACGTCTATCCGCGCTGCAAGCGCGGGTGCGACGAGTATTTCTATCTCCGGCATCGCCACGAGACGCGCGGCGTCGGCGGGCTGTTCTTCGACGATCTCAACGCCTGGGGCTTCGAGCGCAGCTTCGCCTTCGTGCAGGCGGTCGGCCAGGGATTCCTCGACGCCTACCTGCCGCTGGTCGCGCGGCGCAAGGACACGCCCTGGGGCGAGCGCGAGCGCGAGTTCCAGCTCTATCGCCGCGGCCGCTACGTCGAGTTCAACCTGGTCTATGACCGCGGCACCCTGTTCGGCCTGCAGTCGGGCGGGCGCAGCGAGTCGATCCTGATGAGCCTGCCGCCGCGGGTGCGTTTCGAGTACGGCTATGTGCCCGCGCCGGATAGCCCCGAGGCCCGCCTCGACGCCTATCTGCAACCGCGCGACTGGCTCTGAGGCCGCGCCGCGCCGCCCCCGGCACGCGGCGGCGACACCCGGACCATCGTGATCGCGGCGCCCGATCGCGGCCGGCGCGGAACCGATCACGATTTCGCGGGTCGCAGTCTGATGCCCGCGCGGTACGCGCAGGCAATCCCCGTGCCTGCGGAGCCTCGAAGTGAACCCCTTGATCCGGTCGGTCGCACTGTTCCTGTCCGTCGCGGTACTGGCCCCTGCGGCCATGGCTGCCTCCGCGCCTGCGGCATCGCCGCACGGTCCGTTCCATCATCTGGTGTTCCGCAATATCGGCCCCGCCGTGGCCGGCGGGCGCGTGACCAGCGTGGTCGGCGTGGCCGGCGATCCCGATCTGTACTACGTCGGTGCCGCCGGCGGCGGCGTCTGGAAGACGATCGACGGCGGCGACAGCTGGACGCCGATCTTCAACCACGAGCCGACGCAGTCGATCGGCGCGCTGGCGCTGGCGGCCGGCAACCCCGACTGGCTGTGGGTCGGCACCGGCGAGGCCAATCCGCGCAACGACATCCTCGACGGCGACGGCGTGTATTTCTCGCCCGACGGCGGCAAGACCTGGCAGGACAAGGGTCTGCACGACGCCGGCCAGATCGGCGCCATCGCGGTCGATCCGCAGCATCCCGACGACGTGTTCGTGTGCGCGGCCGGTGACGTGTGGAAGCCCGGCCCCGAACGCGGCGTGTTCATGAGCAGCGACGGCGGCGCGCACTGGCGCAAGGTGCTGTATCTGAACGACCACACCGGCTGCGCCGACATCGCCTTCGAGCCGGGCAACCCGAAGGTGCTGATCGCCGGGATGTGGCCGCTGCAACGGCATCCCTGGAATCTCGTCAGCGGCGGCAAGTCCGGCGGGCTGTACCGCTCCACCGACGGCGGCCTGACCTGGACGCGACTGCATCACGGCCTGCCCGAGGGCGCGATCGGCCGCAGCGCGATCGCCTTCGCGCCCAGCGCGCCCGAGACCGTCTACGCCGTGATCCAGGCCAGGGGCGGCGTGCTGTGGGTCTCGCACGACCTCGGCAGCCACTGGGCCAAGGTCAGCAACGACCACGACAACGACGTGCGCCCGTTCTACTTTACCCAGCTGGCGGTGATGCCCAACGATCCCGACCGGCTGTTCCTGCTGTCGATGAAGATGATGGAAAGCAAGGACGGCGGCAAGACCGTGTTCTACGCCGACAAGGGCGTGCACGTCGACCACCACGCGATCTGGATCGACCCGACGAATCCGCGCCGCATCATCCAGGGCAACGACGGCGGCGTGTACCTGTCGCTGGACACCGGCAAGCACTGGCGCTACCTGGACAACCTGCCGATCGAGCAGTTCTACCAGGTGGCCGCGGGCACCACGCAGACACCCTACCTGCTGTGCGGCGGCCTGCAGGACAACGACGCCTGGTGCGGCGCCTCCAGCGACTACCGCCGCGGCGGCGTGGTCGGTTACCAGGACTGGTTCGACGTCGCCGGCGGCGACGGCCAGTACGTGGTGCCCGCGCCCGGCGACGCCAACATCATCTACGCCACCACCGACGACGGCAACGCCACGCGCTATGACCGCGCCACCCGGCGCTCGCGTTCGATCAATCCCTACCTCAAGGACATCCTGGTCGGCTCGCTGCTGTCGGGCAAGACGATGGCCGAGCAGAAGTACCGCTTCAACTGGACCACGCCGATCGCGGTGTCGTCCGCCAGCGCCAACGACATCTACCTCGGCGGCAATGTGGTCTTCCACAGCACCGACGGCGGCCGCCACTGGCAGGTGATCAGCCCGGATCTCACGCGCAACGACAAGAGCAAGCAGGGCGCCAGCGGCGGCCCGGTGAACAAGGACCTGTCGGGCGCCGAGACCTACGACACGCTGCAGTCGCTGGCGCTGTCGCGACGCAATCCGCAGGTGCTCTGGGCCGGCAGCGACGACGGCCTGGTCTGGGTCACCCGCGATGGCGGCGCGCACTGGAGCCAGGTCACGCCCGGAGGCGCGCCGCAGTGGGCGCGCGTCTATCACGTGACCGCATCGCCCTTCCACGCCGGCACCGCCTACGCGGCGTTCGACGGGCATCTGCTGGGCAATGACCGGCCCTATGCCTACCGCACCACCGACTACGGCCGGTCGTGGCAGCGCATCCGCGCCGGCCTGCCCGAGTCCTCGGTGATGGTGGTGCGCGAGGACCCCGACCAGGCCGGCCTGCTGTTCGCCGGCACGCTTTCGGACGGGCTGTATTTCTCGCGCGACGACGGCGCGCACTGGCAGCCGTTGCACGCCAACCTGCCGCGCGGCCTCGCGGTGTTCGATCTCAACTTCGTGCGCGCCAGCGACAGCCTGGTACTGGCCACCCACGGCCGCGGCCTGTGGGTGCTGGACAACCTGATTCCGGTCGCGCAGTACGACGCGACGATCGCGAAAGCGCCGCTGCACGTGTTCCCCGCCGCCCCCGGCACGCTGCTCCACGCCAGCCGCAGCAACGGCGTCGGCCCCAGCGCCTATCGCGCGCCGAACGCGTCCGACGGCGTGCTGATCAGTTACACCCTGGCCCGGACGCTCAAGCCGACCGCGGCCGAGAAGGCCGCGCACCACACCCCGGTGAAGATCGAGATTCTCGACGCGGCGGGGCACCGGATCGACACCCTCTACGGCCCGGCCCGGGCCGGCGTCAACGCGACCGCGTGGAGCCTGCACTACAAGGGCCCGGCCAAGCTCAGCCCGCTGCTGGGCAAGAGCGGCGCGCTGTTCGGCGCCAAGGTCGGACCGGCGGTGCCGCCGGGCGACTACACCGCCCGGGTGACCGCCGCCGGCCGCACGCAGAGCATCGCGCTCGCGGTGCGACCGGACCCGCGCTATCACGACGACCTCGCCGTCGATCGCGCCAACACCGCGCAGGGCCTGGCGATGCGCGCCGAGCTTTCGGCGGTCAACCGGGTGCTCAACCGCGTGGCCGCCATGCGCAAGGGTCTCGGCGCCGTGCTGGCGCGCAGCCGCAGCGACGCCGATTTCGCGCGCCATGACGCCGCGCTGGTCGCGCAGGCGAGGACACTCGACAAGCAGTTGGGCGATTTCGAGGATGCACTGTGGAATCCGCACACCCAGCACGCGGTCGAGGAGGATTTCCTGCGCCACTACACGCGCCTGCACCAGCACGTGGCCACGCTGTACGGCATGACCGCGTTCGCCTGGGGCGAGGCACCGCGGGCACAGGTGCGCGCGCTGGCCGCGGCGGACCACGCGCTGATCGAGCAGATGCTGGCGCACTACAACGGCGCGCTGACCGGCCGCGTCAAGGCCTGGAACCAGGCGGCCTACGCCGCCGGCGTCGCGACCCTGCCCACCGGCGCGCCGGTGGCGATCCGGCCGACCGCGCCGCTGCCGCCGCTCGCGGCCGGGGGCACCACCGGCGCCTGAGCGATGCCGGCACGGTGCCCGCGCAACACCGGCGCCGTGCCGGCAGGCGAACCCGCCGCCGTCGACACCGGCCAGGCGCCGGCGCCCGCCTCAGCGATACGCGCGCAGGTACTGCCACTCGAAGCCGCGCTTGGCCCAGTGCCACAGCGGCGAGGCGTGCACGCGCATGCGCGTGGGCGTGCGCTGCACCAGCACGCCGCCGTCGAGCGTGTCGACGATGCAGACCAGCTCCGCCTTGAACGGCGTGCGCGCCGGCTTGCCGTGCAATTCGGCGACGAGATTGGCGGCGGCGGCCCGCGCCTGCAGGTCGGCCTGGTGGCCTTGCTTGGGCAGCCAGTCGGGACCGGGATAGCTGCCGGCATCGCCGACGACGTACACGCGCTCGTGGCCGGGCACCCGGCAGTGCGCATCCCCCTGCACGAAGCCGCCGGCGCTGAGCGGCAGGCCGCTGGCGCCCAGCCAGTCCGAGCCGGTCAGTCCCGGCATGAACAGGATCAGATCGGCGGCGATGTCGCCGCCCTCGGTGCGCACGCGGTCGGCCTCGAAGCCGAGGATCTTGTGGCCGAGACGGGTGACGATGCCGCGCCGGTGCATCTCGCTCAGCAGCCGCGCCACCGCGCGTTCGCCCAACCGCTGCCCGGGCTGGCTGGAGGCATTGAAGAACGTCAGCGTGAAGCGTTCGCGGCGATGCTGCCGGCGCAGCCAGGTGTCGATGCCCAACAGCAGTTCGAACATCGGCCCGCCGCGCACCGCGGTCGGCTCGGCCGGATTGGCGCCGAAGCCGACGGCAATGTGACCGCCGTCCATCGCCGCCAGGCGCGCGCGGATCGCCTCGGCCGCCGCGATGCCGGCGCAGGGGCTGAGGCTGTGCTCGATGCCCGGAAGCTGCTTCAGGAACCGCGGGCCACTGGCGATGATCAGCCCGTCATTGGCGATCGGCCCCGCGTCGGTCAGCAGGCTGCGGCCGGCGTCGGCCAGACCGCTGGCACGCGTGGCGCGGTACTCGACGCGCTGGCGTGCGAGAAAGCGCGTGACGTCGACGGCCAGCGCCGCGCCGCGGCGCAGCCCGGTGGGCACCCAGATCAGGCTTGCGTAATAGACCAGCTCGGGCCGCGGCGCGACCAGCACCAGTTCGGCATCCGGCTGCCGGCGCCGCAACGCGCGCACCGCGGTCAGGGCGCCGAAGCCGCAGCCGACGATCACGATCCGGGCCATGACCCGATCCTCCCTGCATCAGAGCTTTCTGAATCATAGATCATGGCCTCCGGCCCGGCGCCGGCATCAGCTCGCGGCGCGCTCCTCGGCCTGCACGTGGCGCGTCAGCAGATCGACAAAGCCGTCGCGCGCCGCGCGGTAGCCGGCGTCATGGACACCGCGACGGGCCGCCGCGTGCATCGCGCGATGGGCCCGGTCGAGCGCGTCCGGCAGCGTCGCGAGCTGGTCGAGATAGGCCTGGACCCGGCACGACTGCGCGGCCGCCTTCGCCTGCAGGGCCGCATCGCCGTGGAATCCGCCGAGCTGCTCTTCCCAGAGGATGAAACCGGCCAGCGCGCCGAGCGCGGTGCGCGGGCGTTCGGGCGCGCAATCGCAGCGGAACGTCGCCTGCCAGGCCGCGACCGCGGCCAGCGGCATCGGTCGCGCCAGCGCATAGCCCTGGCCGAAATCGGCCCCCAGCACCAGCGCCGCCTCGACCAGTCCCGGCGTCTCCAGGCCCTCGATCACGACCTCGAGATCGAGGTCGTGACCGAGCCGGGTCAGCTGGCGCATGAAGCGCAGGGTCCGCAAGGGATCGTCGCCGACCTCGCGCACCAGGGTCTGGTCGATCTTGACGCGATCGAACGGCCATTGCCGCAGCCGGCTCAGCGAGCTGTAGCCGGCGCCGAGGTCGTCCTCGACCACGCGCACACCGAGGGCCTTGAACGCCAGCACGCCGGCGACCCCGAGCATCGCATCGGGTTCGCTGTCGCTGCCGGCGGCCGATTCCAGCAGCTCGAAGCACACGGCGGACGGCGGCACGTCGATCGCGGCCAGTTCGGCGCCGGCCGTCTCGAGGTAGCGCGCGTCATGCAAGGCCGTGGCCGGCAGGTTGATCGCGATGCCCAGCGCCAGGCCGCCCGCGGCCAGCGTCCGGCGCGCACGCAGCGCCTGGCCCAGGCCGCCGCGGAACAGCAGCAGCAGGTCGTCCTCGCGCAGTGCCGGCAGGAACCGCCCCGGCAGCAGCAGCTCGCCCTCGTCGCGCAACCGCGCCAGCGCCTCCAGTTCGACCAGCCGGCCACGCGCCAGGTCGACCACCGGCTGGTAATGCATCTCCAGCGCCGCGGTGCCGATCAGTCCGCGCCAGCGCTCGCGCACGGTGAACGGCAGCACCGCGCCACCGCGGCCCGCGGGCGCCAGTCGCGCCAGTGCCAGATCGAGCAGGGTCTTGAGCTGGGCCGCGAAAGCCTGCTGGCTGTCGCTGACGAAACCGCCGGGATAACGGCTGTAGATCGACAGCACCGCGACCGGCACCTGCGGCGTCGGCGTCAGCGGGATCGTCACGCTGGAACGGATGCCCAGACGCAGGGCGACGGCCCGCCACGTCAGCATCGCCGGGTCGGTCGCGTAATGGGAGCAGCGCTCGATGCTGCCGCTGCGCCAGGCGCGCCCGCTCGGCCCGCCGCCTTCGCGACGATCGGCCTCGGCGCGGATCGGCGGCACCTCGTCGCGTTCGACCGCGCGCAGGAAGTCGGCGAACGAGGCGCCGGCGACCGCCTCGAAGATGAAGCGGCCGCCGGCGTCGGGACGGCCGATCGCGCAGGCGGTGATTTCCTCATGGGTCCCCAGCGCGTCGACCACGCTCTGGATCAGGTCGAGGTAGCCGGTCGCCGCCCAGGCGACGGCGCTGATGCGGCCGAGCAGCTGATCGCGCTCCTGCTGCAGCGCGCGCATGCCCTCCAGCTGCCACTGGCGATCGAGACCGAGCCGGCGGTGCATGACCAGCAGGGCGCGGCGATCGCGGCGCAGCTGCCGCGCCAGCAGGGTATCGAGCATCTCGCGCAGATGCTCGGCGCTGTCGGAGACCCATACGCTCTCGATGCCGCAGGCGGCATGACTGCGGCCGGCGCGCCGCGCCAGCGCGCTGTGCGTGCCGGCATCGAGCCGCGGCTGCAGCAGCAGGCCGACATGCTCGAGCTGCTTGCGCTTGAGCGCGGACCAGTCCTCCGGCGGCAGCGCCGCCAGCAGCCGCGCCGGCTCCGCCTTGCCGGCCAGTTCGGCATAGAAATCCTCGACCAGCTTCTCGCGCTGCGCGGCACTGAGGGTGACCCCCGCGGACAGCAGTTCGGCAGCCAGCGCGCCATAGGGTTGCAGCTCGCCGATCGCGCGCTCGCTGGGCGTCGTGACCGGCGTCTCGCCGTCCGGCGGCAGGCTCCACCAGGCATGGGGCTCGTGCTTGTGCAGCTTGACCTGGTACATCGCCTGATCGGCACGCCGCAGCAACTGCTCGCCGCTGGCCTGCGCGTGCAACGGAAACAGCGCCACGCCCAGGCTGACGCGCAGCGGCAGCGCTTCGCCATCGATCGCGAATGGCTGCGCGAGCACCGTCTGCACGCGATCGAGCAGCAGCCCGAGGTCCTCGCTGCGCTCGATGTCCTCGAACACCAGCACGAACTCGTCGCCGCCCAGACGCGCCACGTAATCGTCGGCGCGCACGCCGTGGCGCAGGCGCTGCGCCACCTCCTTCAGCAGCTGGTCGCCGCCGGCATGGCCATGACGGTCATTGACCGGCTTGAAGTCGTCGAGATCGAGCAGGCCGACGGCCACCAGCAGCCGATGCCGTCGCGATCGCGCCAGCGCGCCCTCGAGCTGGTGCTCCAGCGCGCGCCGGTTGGGCAAGCCGGTCAGCGCATCGTGCAGGGCCAGATGCGCCTGGCGCTCGCGCTCGTAGGCCAGCGCCTGGCGCTGCGCATGCTGCTGCAGCGCCAGGCCGGCCGCTTCGGCGATCTCGTCCAGCAACGCGCGCATCTCGGCGGTGAACGCATCGGACTCGCGCGTCACCACCGCGAACACGCCGCTGGCGCCGGCGGCCGCCGGCGGCGGTTCGTCACCGGCGCCGAAGATCGGCCAGCAGGCCACCGCGCCCATCGCGGCCAGCGGTGCCTGCCGCCAGCCCTCCGGCATCGTCGGGTCGGCGCCGGGCTGCACGCGGATCACCGGCAGACCGCGGCTGAAGGCCAGCGTCGGGGTCGGCACCATCGGCCCGTCCGGCGCGCGCGGCGGGCGCGGCAGGTCGCGGATCGCCGCCGCCAGCGGTCCGGCCAGGGCCACCCGGCGCAGCAGCGGACCCGCGGCATCGGCGACGAGGACATCCACGGCCGCGGCGCCGGCGACCTCGACCAGCGCCTCGGCCAGACTGCGATAGATGGCCGGCGGGTCGGGCTGCCGCAGCAGCGCATGCTGGATCGCGCGCTGCGCATCGCGATAACGGCGCAGCCGCTGCTCGCGCTCGAACAGGCCCTGGGCATCCCAGAAGCGGGCGAGCTCCGCCGCCAGCCGCTGCGCCCAGTCGAGCAGATCGGCCGTGAGCACGGCGCGCTCGCGATCGCCGTAGACCGACAGCGTGAGGTGGCCGCCATCGGCGGTGGTGGCCGCGGCGATCAGGCTGTCGCTGAGCCCGTGCGCGGCCGCGATGCTGCGCCAGGGCGCGAATTCCGCCGCCTCGCACGGCGTCAGCCGCGGGCGACCTTCGCGCAAGGCCAGCGCCAGCGGTCCGCGACCCCCGGGAAGGTCGCTGGCGATGTCGAGCTGGAGGGTTTCGCCGTAAGCCTGCGCCGGACCGGCGACGCCGACCACGCACACTGCGCTGACGCCCGGCTCCAGGCGACCGATCCAGACCAGCGGCAGCGCCATCACGTCGGCCAGCCGCTGCGCCACCTCGCGCAGTGCGGTGCGTCGATCGCGCCCGGGGGCCACGTGCAGCAGGGTCAGCGTCTCGGCGACACTGCGGTAAAAGCGTTCACGCAATGCGCCGCCGGACGCCGCTCCGGACGCAGGATCGTCGACACCGCGCTGGCTCACCGGCGCACCTCCCGATCCGCGGCCTGGCGCTCGCGGATGCGAGCCTACAGACTAAACGATCGGCGGCCTCGCACGGTACCGGCGGCGGCTTGAATTCGCGGCGGCGGCGCCTATGCTGGGCATTCACGCCCTGTCGGAATCCGCCATGTCCGCGCCGGTGCAGGATCAGAACCGCCAGCGTTTCGATGCCATCGCCGCCGACTGGGATGACAGCCCCACTCGCCGCGCGCTGGCGGCCGGCGTCGCGGCGGCGATCACTGCCGCCGTGCCGCTGCAGGCGCACTGGCACGCGCTCGAGTACGGCTGCGGTACCGGCCTGGTCGGCGCCGCGCTGGCGCCGCGCGTGGCGCGGCTGCTGGCCTGCGACGTCTCGCCGGGGATGCTGGCGGTGCTGGCGGCGAAGGCCCGCGCGGCCGGCCTCGATCACCTGCAGACGCGCGTCCTCGACCTGACCCGCGAACCGGCGCCGGCGGAGCGCTTCGACCTGGTCTTCAGCAGCATGACCTTGCATCACATTCCCGACGTCGCGGCGCTGCTGCGCGTCCTGCACGGCCTGCTCAAGCCGGACGGCTGGCTGGCGCTGGCCGATCTCGACGCCGAGGACGGCAGCTTCCATCGCCCCGACGTGCCCGGCGTGATGCACCACGGCTTCGATCGCGCCGCACTGCAGGCTGATCTGCGCAACGCCGGCTACACCGATGTCCGCGCGCGCACGGCGCATACCGTGAGCAAGACCGCCGCCGACGGCCGCGAGCGCCGCTACCCGGTGTTCCTGATCACCGCCCGCCCCTGACATCGCAGGCCATCCCGCCGTGAGCGCCACCGCCACCGCCGCCGAGTCCACCGAACTGCCGCTGCTGCTGATCGCCGGCTATGCAACCGGCCTGGGTGCCGCGACGGCCGCGCGCTTCGCCGCCGCCGGCTACCGCGTGCTGGCGCTGTCGCGCCATGCGCCGGACACGGAAATCCCCGGCGGCCTGCATCGCGTCCTCGATCTGCTCGCCGACGATGCCCCGGCACAGCTGCACGCCCTGCTGGCGCGGCACGGGACGCCGCGCGTCGTGCTGCATCAGCCGGGCCTGTTTCGACGCGGCCGCCCCGAAGCGCTCAGCGAGGCCGATTTCGTCGACTGCTGGCGCAGCATGGCGCTCAGCGCGCAGCGTCTGGCCGCTGTCTGCCTGCCGGCCATGGTGCGCGCCGGCGGCGGCAGCCTGCTCGTCGCCGGCGCCACCGCCAGCCTGCGCGGCGGCGCCGAATTCGCCGCCTTCGCCTCGGCCAAGTTCGCCCTGCGCGGTCTGACCCAGGCGCTGGCGCGCGCCTACCAGCCGCAGGGCGTGCATGTCGCGCACGTGATCCTGGACGGCATCCTGGCCGGCAGCGAACGCATCGCGGCCGCGCCTGACGCGCCGCGCCTGCAGCCGCACGCGGTCGCCGCGGTGCTGTTCGATCTCGCCGCGCAAGGCCCGGGCGCCTGGACCCACGAACTCGATCTGCGCGCCGCCGGCGAACCGTTCTGATGCGTGTGCCGCTGCTGGTCGTCGGTGCCGGACTGAGCGGTCTGGCGCTGGCCGCACAGGCTGCGCGCGCCGGTGTCGGCGTGATGCTGCTGGAGGCACGCCCGCGCATCGGTGGCCGCGTCCTGTCGCTGCCGGCCGCCGGCGGGGCGCATGACCTCGGCGCGGCATGGGTCTGGCCCTCGCTGCAACCACGGCTCGCACGGCTGATCCATGACGCCGGGCTGCGCACGTATGCCCAGCATGGCGCCGGCGCCTTCCTGGCCGAGGACGGCCAGGGCCGTCTGCAGCGACGCGCGTGGGGCTACGCCCAGGATCCCCCCAGCCTGCGCCTGCATGGCGGTGCCGCCGCCTTGCTGGAGCCGCTGCGCGCCGCACTTCCCGCCGGCGCGCTGCGTCTTGGCCTGCGCGTCAGCGCGCTGCATCTGGAGGCCGACGGCATCGAGATCCGCGCCGACGACGCCCATGGCCGGACGCAACGCTGGCGGGCCGGACAGGTGGTGCTGGCGCTGCCGCCACGACTGGCGGCCGCGCTGCATTTCAGCCCGGCCCTGCCGACCGCCCTGCTGCAGCAGCTCACCGCCATGCCGACCTGGATGGCCGCGCACGCCAAGGCCCTGGCGTGCTACGCGAGGCCGTTCTGGCGCGAAGCCGGACTCTCCGGCAGCGCGTGGAGCGAGCGCGGTCCGCTGGGCGAGATCCATGATGCCTCGCTGCCCGCGGCCCCTGCTGGAGCCCTGATGGGCTTCTTCACTTGGCCCGCCGCACGCCGCGCGCGGCATCCGGACCTGGCCTTGGCGGTGCGTGAGCAACTCGCCGCCCTGTTCGGCTCGGAGGCCGCGCAGCCGCAATCGATCCACCTGGTCGACTGGGCGCGCGAATCCGCCACCGCCGGAGCCGGCGATGGCGACGCGACGGCGCACCCGGCGGAGCACGTGCTCCCCGCCGCGGGCGGCTGGACCGGACGCCTGGCACTGGCCGGCTCCGAATGCAGCCCGGTGTTCGCCGGTTACCTGGAAGGCGCGCTTGCCGCGGCGGACCAGGCCTGGCAGCAGTTGCGCGCATCCTGACGCGACCGCCGCGGCACGCCGTCGAGATCCGCCCGCGGCGCCGGCACGCGCACGGTCATGACTACAATGCCTTTCCGCTCCAGTGTCGAGATCCCTGCATGGCCCTGCGTCCGTCGCGTCTCCCGACCCTGGCCGTCGTGCTGGTGACGGCCACGACCTGCGGTCGGCTGCTGGCCGCGCCCGCGCCCCCTGCCGGCGCCGCCGGGGCGGGCATCGATGCCGTGCTGCAGCGACTGCAGCAAGCGCAGCCGCTCGAGGGCGTGGCAATCGCGCCGGACGGCCGCCAGCTGGCCTGGGTGGCCAAGACCGCGCACGGCACGCGGATCACGATCGCCACCCGCGACGGCGCGCAGCCGCGCACGATCGCGGTGCCGGGCCTGACGACCGGCCGCTGCAACGACGGGGATGCCGCCTGGTCGCCCGATGGACGCACCCTGGCGTTCCTGTCCGACTGCGGCGCGCCCGGGGCGCGGCAGAGCAACATCGATCTGCTCGACACCGCGGATGCGCACGCGCAGCCGCGCCGCCTGACCGACCTGCAGGGCCATGTGCGCGCCCTGGCCTGGGCGCCGGACGGCACCCGCATCGGCTTTCTCTACGTGCCGGGCGCTGCGCGTCGGGTCGATGCGCTGGCGGCGACCGGGCCGCAGGTGGGCGTGATCGGCGTCGCGGATGTGGCGCATCAGCGCGTCGCCGCGGTCGACGTGCGCAGCGGCCGGGTCCGTCTGCTGACGCCGGCGGCGCTGTTCCCCTACGAGTTCAGCTGGTCGCCGCACGCGCGTCGCATCAGCTACGTCGCCGCGCCGCCGCCGGGCGACGACAACTGGTGGGTCGCGCGGCTCTACGTGCAGGAGGCGCTGCCCGACGCCAAGCCGGTCGTCGTCGTCGATCCCGGCACGGTCACCGGCCCGCTGCACGGACTGCAGGTGGCGTTGCCGCGGTTCGCTCCCGACGGCCGCTCCATCGCCTTCATCGGCGGCCTGATGAGCGACCAGGGCGTGACCGGCGGCGACCTCTACCTCGCGCCGGCGAGCGGCGGCGCGCCGGTGAACCTCACACCCGGCATCGGCATCACGCCGTCGTGGCTGACCTGGACCGGCACCGACCGCCTGCTGGTGTCGTCGTTCGCGGGCGGCTCGACGCGGCTGTCGGGTTTCGTGATCTCCCGCGATGCACAGGGCCGGCCGCAGGCACGCGAGCACGCCCTCGCCACCCTGCCCGCGACCATCACCGCCGGCACCGCGATGTCGTCGCTGGCCGTGACCGCCAATCACCAGGCGATCGCCTTCGTGCGCAGCACGTTCAGCGCGCCGCCCGAGATCTGGACCGCCGCGCTCGCCACCGATGCCGCCGGCACGCCGACGCGCATCGATGCCCTGCATGCGGTGACCCGCATCAATGCCGGCATCCGTCCGCTGTGGGGCCGGGCCGAGTCGGTGCACTGGATCAACCAGGGCTTCCACGTGCAGGGCTGGCTGCTGTATCCGGCCGGCTACGACCCGCACAAAAGCTACCCGCTGATCGTCTCGGTGCACGGCGGACCCAGCTACGCGGTGCAACCGCGCTGGCCCGGCGTCGGCTACGGCGGCGCGCCGCTGTCGGCGCTGGGCTATTTCGTGCTGTTCCCCAATCCGCGCGGCAGCTTCGGCCAGGGCGAGGCGTTCACCCGGGCCAACCGCAGGGACTTCGGCTACGGCGACCTGCGCGACATCCTCGCCGGCGTCGACGCGGTGGAAAAGCGCGTCCCGGTCGACGATCACCGTCTCGGCCTCACCGGCTGGAGCTACGGCGGCTTCATGACCATGTTCGCGCCGACGCAGACCCGGCGCTTCCGCGCCGCGGTCGCCGGCGCCGGACTCTCCGACTGGCTGAGCTACACCGGCGAAAACTCCATCGACCAGTGGATGACGCCGTTCTTCGGCGCCTCGGTCTACGACGATCCGGCGGTCTACGCCAAAAGCTCGGCGATCAACTTCATCAAGAACGACAAGACGCCGACGCTGCTGGTGGTCGGCCAGTACGACGCCGAGTGCCCGGCGCCGCAATCGTTCGAGTTCTGGCATGGCCTGAAGGCGATGGGCGTGCCGACCGAACTGGTGGTCTATCCCGACGAGGGCCACGGCTTCGTCGATCCGGCTCACCGCCGCGACGTGCTGGTGCGCGCGCTGGGCTGGTTCGCCCGGTACCTGCCGGCACGCGGCGACGCGCCGGCTGGCCGCTGACGCGCGCCATCGGACGGTCCTCGTGATCGACTCGCCGGCCGCACCCTCGCCCGCGCTCGAAGCCCGCGGCCTGCACAAGCGCTACGGTGCGGTGCACGCGCTGCGCGGCATCGACCTGAGCGTGCGGCGCGGCGAGATGTTCGCCCTGCTCGGCCCCAACGGCGCCGGCAAGACCACGCTGTTCTCGATCCTCGCCACCCTGCTCAGACCCAGCGAGGGCGAGGCGCGGGTGCTCGGCTTCGATACCGTGCGCGAGCGCGTGCAGGTACGCCAGCGCATCGGCATCGTGTTCCAGGAGCCGGCGCTGGAGGGCAAGCTGTCGGTGCGCGACAACCTGTACCTGATGGGCCTGTTCTACGGCCTGTCCTCGCGCGCGGCCAAGGCACGCAGCATCGAGCTGCTGCGCATGCTGGGCCTCGAGGAGGTCGCCGGGCGCGAGGCGCAGAAACTCTCGGGCGGACAGAAGCGCCGCGTGGAGCTGGCGCGCGCGCTGGTCGCGACGCCCGAGCTGCTGTTTCTCGACGAGGCGACGCTCGGGCTCGACGTCGACGCGCGGCGCCAGTTCTGGGCCGAGGTGCGCCGCTACGTCGGCGCCGGCGGCAGCGTGTTCCTGACCACCCACTACATGGACGAGGCCGAGCCCGCCGACCGCATCGCCCTGATCGATCACGGCCGGATCATCGCCCTGGGCAGCCCGCAGGAACTGAAGGCGCGCGTCGGCGGCGGCGTGCTGCTGCTGGCGACCGACGACGATGCGCAGGCCGCGGCCTGGCTGCGCGAGCACGGCCACCATCCCGAGGTCAGCGAGCGCGGCGTGCTGCTGGTCGAACCCGAACCGGCCACGCTGCTGCCCGTGCTGCTGGCCGGCCTGCCGGTGCGCACGCGTCGCGCCGAGGTCCACGAGCCCAGCCTCGAGGACGTGTTTCTCAAGCTGACCGGGCGCGCCCTCGAGGGCGGCCCGGCCAAGCCCGCACCGCGCGCGGCGGGAGGCCGGCCATGAGGGGCCTGTTCGCGGTGGTGATGCTCGACCTCAAACGGCTGTGGGTCGATCGCGTGCGGCTGGTGTCGAGCCTGATCCAGCCGCTGCTGTACCTGTTCGTGCTGGGCTCGGGCCTCGGCGCCAGCTCGACGCTGGGCGGCAAGGGCTACCTGCACTACATCTATCCCGGCGTGCTGGGCCTGTCGCTGCTGTTCTCGTCGGTGTTCGCGGCGATGCTGATCGTGTTCGATCGCCAGATCGGCTTTCTCAAGGCGGTGCTGGTCGCGCCGGTATCGCGCCTCGCCATCGCGCTCGGCAAGATCCTCTCGGGCGCGCTGCAGGCACTGGTACCGGCCACCGTGCTGCTGGTGCTGCTGCCGCTGCTGGGCCTCGACCTGTCGCCGGCGGCCTTGGTCGAACTGGTCGGCGCGATGCTGCTGGCGGCGATCACGTTCTCGGCGCTGGGCGTGGCGACCGCGGCGCGCTTCCGCTCGACGACGGTGTTCCCGATCATCTCCAACGCCGTGCTGCTGCCGATGTTCTTTCTGTCCGGCGCGCTCTACCCGCTGGACCGCGCGCCGACCTGGCTGCGGCTGCTGGCGCACGTCGATCCGGTCGCCTACGCGGTGGACCTGATGCGCGGCGCGGTGCTCGGCCGCACGGTCTATCCGCCGCTGCTGTCGATCGCGGTGCTCACCGGCTTCATCGTCGTGCTGACCTGGCTGGCGACCCGCGTGTTCGCGGCGGGCGAGGACACCTGAGCCCGGCGGACCGGGACAGGGAGCGGCGCAGCCGCCCGATCCGATACGGTGCCCGGACAGGGCACCGCATCGAAGGTACCGATCAGGCCGCGGCGTCCTTGAGCTTCTTCAGCGGACGCACCTTGACCTTGACCGAAGCCGGCTTGGCGGCAAACCACTGCTCGACCTTGGTGAACGGGTTGATGCCCATGCGCTTGGGCTTGGCCGGCACGTTGACGGCGGTGATCTTCAGCAGCCCCGGCAGGGTGAACGAGCCGGCGCCCTTCTTGCTGACCGAACCCGCCACGGCGCCTTCCAGTGCCGCCAGCACGGCGCGCACGTCCCGGGCGGCCACGCCGCTCGCGTCGGCGAGATGCGCCACCAGACCGGACTTGCTCAGGGTTTCCTTGATCGGCTTCGGGGCAGCCGGCTTGGCAGTGGCCTTCGCCGGGGTCTTGCTCTTGCTCGCGTTCATCGTCTTGGCCATGACTATCCTCGTCGTTTCGATGGGTGTATCGCCTGGGCATTCCCCCAGCAGGCGCAATGTAGAGCACGCCCGCCGCGCCGCCAAGCCATTCGCCGCCGCGGCGGGTCTCGACGGCCCGCCTGCGGCGCCTGCGATTGGAACACAAGCGGCCCGTCGTGCGTCATCATCGTCTCCGCACCCGGCGCCGGCAGGCCGCTCGAGGTCGCGGCGCACGCGCGGCCGCGCAGGGGCCGCCCGGCGCGGCGCGCTGCCTGCGATGTCTCCGTTTCGCCGCCGAGATCGAATGCCGCTCAGACGAGAGTCCGGATGTCCACCGACCCGCCCCTGCCCGAAGCCCCGCCCGACGGCGCCGAGCGCCTGTATGCGGCGCTCGCCGACATCGGCGATCTGGTGGCCGCGATGCCGCCGCTGCCGGAGCTCTATGCGGGGGTGGTGCGGATCCTGGAGCGCCACGTCGGCGCGTGGCTGGTGATCGTCGGCGAGCTCGACCATGCCGCGGGGGTCATGCATCGGCGGGCGCCGGACCCGCCGCCGCCGGGCCAGGAGGACATCTATCCCGCGACGGTGCCGCTCCGCATCGCGCGCCCGGCCTTCTGGCAGGGCCGGATCGATGTCGAGCCCAACCTCGTCGATGCCCCCGGCCGCGAAGCGCTGCGGCCCGCCTATGCGAAATACGGCATCCGCGCCGCCGCCGCCGTGCCGATCCTGCGTTCCGGCCAGGTGCACGCGGCCCTGATCCTGCGCTCGCGCGATCCGTCGTTCTTCTCGCCGCCGCTGCTCAAGCTGCTCGGCCGCGCCGCCGCCACGCTCGGGCGGGCGCTCGAGGGCGAGGCCCAGCGCGCCGAGCTGCAGCGGGCCACCCGGGAAGCCGGACGCCTGCAACGCGCCGAACGGCTGCTGAGCGAGACGCTCAAGATCGCGATTCACGCCGAGACGCAGGAACGCCTCTTTGCCAGGGCCTGCGATGTCATCGTGCAAGCCGGCAGCTATGCGGTGTGCTGGTCAGGTGTCCTGCAAGACGATGCCGGGCGCAGCGTGCAATTGATCGCCCACGCCGGGCGTGCCGAGGCCTTTTACCGCGCGCTCCGGATCCGCCTGGCCGACCCCGTGTTCGCGAGCAGCGTGTCGGCGAGTGCCATCACCAGCGGCACGCCCCAGCTGCGCTGGCCCGGGCGCGGCGGCGACGCATCCTGGGCACGCGACGCCCGCCGGCTCGGCCTCGGTTCCATTCTGGGACTTCCGCTGCGCGTCGCGCGGCAGATCGAAGGCGTGCTCGTGATCGGCGCCGAGGACGAGAACGCTTTCACCGACGCCGAGGTCCGCGTGTTCGGCGAGATCGCGCTGGAGCTCGGCCTCGGCTGGGAACGCCTGCGTTCGAGCAGCGCGCGCGAAGCCGCCGAAAAGGCCTTGCAGACCAGCCTGCGGCAGTTCCAGGCCATCGTGTCGAATCAATACGCCGCCACGCTGGTGGTGACCGCCGCGGGTCAGGTCCTGTTCGCCAACGCCGCGTTTTGCCGCATGTTCGGCATCGACGGAAGTCCGGAACAGCTGCTGGGCATGCACGCGGCCGACATCATCGAGCGGGTTCGACCGGTCTACGCCGATCCCGACCGCGAGGTGCGCCGCATCCGCGAGATCCTCGCGCGCGGCGAGTGCGTGCAGGGCGAGGAGATGGCGATCCGCGGCGGCCGAACCTACCTGCGTGATTTCGTGCCCATCGTGATCGACGGCCAGCCGCTGGGACGCATGTGGCAGCACATCGACATCACCGACCGCAAGGTCCAGGCGGCCCAGATCGAGCGCCTTGCCTATTACGACACGCTGACCGAGCTGCCCAACCGCCGCCTGTTCTTCGAATGGCTGGGCCGCGCGCGCAGCCTGTCGCGGCGCCACCAGGACGCCATCGCGATCGGGGTGCTCGATCTCGACGGTTTCAAGGTCATCAACGACCGGCATGGCCATGCGGCCGGCGACGCGGTGCTGCGCGAATCGGCTCGGCGCATGCAGACCGCCTTGCGCGAAGGCGATATCGCGGCCCGACTCGGCGGCGACGAATTCGCGCTGCTGCTGATCGACATCGAGAGCGAGGAACAGGCCCGCGGCGTCAGCCGGCGCATGCTGGAGGCGCTGCGCGCGCCCGTCCCCTGGCGGGACGAGCGCCTGCTCTGCTCGGCGAGCATCGGCTGGACGCTCTATCCGCGCGACGACGCGCCCACGGACGTCCTGCTGCGGCATGCGGACCTGGCGATGTACGCGGCCAAGCAGGCGGGCCGCGACCGCGATCAGTTCTATTCGGAGGTGCTCGAGACGGCGGGTTCCGAACAGCGGGCCCTGCACGAGCAGATGGTCGCGGCGCTGGCGGAGGACCGCCTGCTGCTGCTGTTCCAGCCGGTCGTCGCCATCGACGCGGATCCGCGGACATGCCGGGTCACCGCGTTCGAGGCGCTGCTGCGGCTGCACGACGATGCCCGCGGGCTGCTGCCGCCTTCGGCATTCCACGCGATGCTCGATGATGCGGCGCTGGCGCGGCCGATCGGACGGCGCGTCCTCGAGCGCGCCCTGCAGACCGGCGAGCGGCTGCTGGCGCAAGGCCTGACGCTGCCGATTTCCGTCAACATCAGCTCGCGGCACCTGCTGCACCCCGAGTTCATCCGCGATGTGAGTGACGCCCTGGCGGCGCACCCCGCGGTCGATGCCGGCCTGCTCGGTCTCGAGATCACCGAAACCGGACCCTCGCTCGATCGCGCGCTGGCGCGCCGGGTCATCGAGGAATGCCGCGCGCGCGGCGTGCTCGTCAGCCTCGATGACTTCGGCACCGGCAACTCGTCGCTGAGCCACATCCAGCAGCTGGACGTGGCCACCCTGAAGATGGACCAGAGCTTCGTGCGCGATCTGCTGGCGGGCTCGCGCAACCTGGCGATCGCCGCCGGCATCATCACCACCGCGCACATGCTCGGCGTGACCCTGGTCGCCGAAGGCGTCGAGACGGAAGCCCAGGGTATCGCGCTGCTCACCCACGGCTGCCGGCATCTGCAGGGCTACGCGATCGCGCGGCCGATGGCGGCGGCCGACATCGCGGCGTGGGTGCGCGACTGGGTTCCGTTCGCCTCCTGGCCGGCGGCACTGCGTTCGGCGCCGCGTCCGGCGTAGGCAGGCCCGGCCGCGGACACCGCCCGACCGACCGGCGCCGCCGACAGTGGATCGGCGCGCGCGGCTTGGCAAGGGCCGGCCGGCGAACCGGATCCGGACGCCTCATCGAGACGCCCGCGCCGCGTGCAAGCGCCGGCCGACGACCGCGCGCAGACCCTGCAGCCAGAGCGCGCAGACGCCGAGCAGCACGAGCGCGGCCAGCAACGGCGGCAGGCTGACCGCGGCGAACCCCATCACCGCGCGCAGGGCCGGAATCAGCAGCACCGCCGCCAGCACCGCCCCCACGCCGACGAACATGCGCACCAGCCAGGGATTGCCCGCGCGACCGCGACGCGACGCGGCCGGCCCCGGATCGCGATTGACGAGGATCAGCAGGAACAACGCCAGCACCAGCGCACTGAACACCGCCAGGCGCAGATCCGGCTCGGCCCAGCCGGCGACCTGCTGCAGCAGCGCATGCCCGCCCAGCAGGATCGCGGCGAGTCCCAGTCCTTGCGCCAGCGCATAGCCGACGTTGTCCAGCGCGAACGGGCTGGCGGCCAGCGGCCGCGGCGGGCGGTGCATGGTGTCGGGCGCGGCCGGCTCGGCCTCGAACACGATCGAACAGGCCGGGTCGATCAGCAGTTCCAGCAGCACGATGTGCACCGGCAGCAGCAGGGTCGGCCAGTGCAGCAGCGCCGGCAGCAGGGCCAGCGCGATGATCGGCATGTGCACCGCGAACACGAAACGCGTGGCGCGGGTGATGTTGTCGAAGATGCGGCGCCCCTGCGCGATCGCGCCGACGATGCGGGCGAAGCTGTCGTCGAGCAGGATCAGGGCGGCGGCCTCGCGCGCCACGTCGGTGCCGCGCTCGCCCATGGCGATACCGACATCGGCGGCCTTCAGGGCGGGCGCGTCGTTGACGCCGTCGCCGGTCATCGCCACCACCTCGCCGGCCTGCTGCAGCACCCGCACCAGGCGCAGCTTCTGCTCGGGCTGCAGGCGCGCGCACAGGTCCGCATGGCGCAGGCGCTCGCGCAACGCCGCATCGTCCAGCGCCGCGATCTCGGTGCCGGTGAGGACCTGCGCGCGCTCGGACAAACCCACCTGGCGGGCGATCGCGCGAGCGGTCGCCGGATGATCGCCGGTGAGCATCAGCACGCGCACGCCGGCCGCGCGGCATTCGGCGATCGCCGCCGGCACCTCCGGCCGCGGCGGGTCGAGGAAGCCGACCAGGCCGAGAAACTCGAAATCGAAATCGTGCTGGCTCGCGGGCCAGGCGCCGGCCGGGCTGTCCGACTGCCACGTCCCGCGCGCCACGCCCAGCACCCGCAGGCCGCGCGGGGCCATGGCTTCGACTCGGCGCTGGATCGCCTCGCGCTCGGCCGCGGGCAGGTGGCACAGATCGGCCACCGCCTCCGGCGCGCCCTTGGTGGCGAGCTGGTGCGCATCGGGCCGCGCGCCGGAGTACACCCGGGTCATGGCCAGGATCTCGGGCCCGAGGTCGTACTGGAACTCGGGACTGCGGTCGTCGTGGATGTGCTCGGTTCCGGCCAGGCGCGCATGACCGAATGCCTGGATCGCCTTCTCCATCGGGTCGAAGGGATCACCCGGCGTGGCCAGCATCGCGAACTCGACCAGGGGGTGGAAGGCCTCGGGCAGCTCGGCCTCGGCGGCATCGAACACGGCATCGCCGACCGCGAGTTCGGCCACCTGCATGCGGTTCTGCGTCAGGGTGCCGGTCTTGTCCACCGCCAGCACGGTGATCGCGCCGAGCGCCTCGACCGCGGGCACGCGCCGGGTCAGCACCCGGTGTTTCGACAGCCGCCAGGCGCCCAGCGCCAGGAACACGGTGAGGATGACCGGGATCTCCTCGGGCAGGATCGCCATCGCCAGCGCAATGCCCGACAGCAGGCTCTGCAGCAGCGGCCGCTCGTCCCACAGCCAGTTGATCAGTACCAGCGACGTCGCCAGCAGCAGGGCGGTCACGGTCAGGGTGCGGATCAGCGCGCGCGAGGACTGCTGCAACCCCGAGGCCACCTCGACGGTCGTCGCCAGCGCCTGGCCGATGCGGCCGACGGCGGTCGCCGTGCCCGTGGCGCGCACGATCGCCAGCCCCACGCCGCGGGTGACGACCGTGCTGGCGAACAGCGCGTCGCTGCCCTCGCCGCCGGGCGCGGCCAGCGGGTGCGGGCGCGGGTCGGGTCGCTTGTCCACCGGCACCGCCTCGCCGCTGAGCAGCGACTCGTCCACGCTCAACCCGCCCTGGACGAGTTGCGCGTCGGCGGCGACGCGGTCGCCCTCGTGCAGCACCAGCAGATCGCCGCGCACCACGTCGCGCCCGGCGATGCGCTGCTCCCGGCCGTCGCGGATCACCAGCGCGCGCGGCGCCGACAGGTCACGCAGGGATTCCAGCGCGCGCTGGGTCTTGCGTTCCTGCGCCAGGGTGATGCCGATGACCACGAACACGAAGGCCAGCAGAAACAGTGCCTCGGCGCGATCGCCCAGCAGCAGATAGATGCCGCCGGCGATCAGCAGCATCAGGAACATCGGCTCGCGCATCACCCCGAACACGATGCCGGGTAGTGTCTTCGGCTGGCTGCCGGGCAGCAGATTCGGGCCGTCGGCCGCCAGGCGCCGGGCCGCCTCGGCTTGCGAAAGGCCCGCCGCGCCGGCGGCCACCAGGTCCTCGGGCGCTCGGCCGGGCATGCTCAGACCGCGGCGGCGATCAGACGCCGCGTGCGGCACCGCGGTTCGACCGGACCGCTCGCGCCGGCGGCGCCCGCGGGGCCGGCGGCGGCGATGCCATGCGGTTCGCGATGCAGGATCACCGCACGGATGCCAGTGCCCACAGGCCCGACAGCTGCTCGGCCTGCTCGAGCACCGTCTGCGTCGCTTTCTCCTGCTTGTCGGGCGGATAGCCGTACTGGCGCAGGATGCGCTTGACCAGCACGCGCAGGTTGGCGCGCACGGTCTCGCGCCGGGTCCAGTCGATGGTGACGTTGGCG
>JAGWPB010000090.1 GCA_028870665.1 Lysobacteraceae bacterium | reverse complement strand
CCATGCCATGCCGACCGTTCCGCACAGCGAAAAGCACTTCAACGCCTCCGACAGCGTGCGCGACGTGGTGATCGGCATGGCCGACGGCCTGACGGTGCCGTTCGCGCTGGCCGCCGGCCTGTCCGGGGCGGTGGCTGCCAGCCGCCTGATCGTCACCGCGGGCGTGGCCGAGATCGCCGCCGGCGCGATCGCGATGGGGCTGGGCGGTTATCTCGCGGCGCACAGCGATGCCGAGCACTACGCCAGCGAACGCCGGCGCGAGCAGCGCGAGGTGATCGAACTGGGCGAGCACGAAGAGGACGAGGTGGTCGAGATCTTCGAACGCTACGGCCTGACCCGCGCGGACTGCGAACCGATTCTCGCCGCCTTCCACCGCGATCACGACGTCTGGGTGGACTTCATGATGCGCTACGAACTGGGTCTGGAAGCGCCGCAGCCCGGGCGTGCGCTGCGCAGTGCCCTGACCATCGGCGGCGCGTATATCGCCGGCGGCCTGGTTCCGCTGCTGCCCTACATGCTGGTCGACGGCGTCGAACGTGCGCTGGCGGTCTCGGTCGTTGCCACCCTGGCCGCGCTGGCTGCCTTCGGTGCGCTCAAGGGGCGTCTCACCGGTGCCGGCGCTCTGCGTGGCGCGCTGCAGACGGTGGTGATCGGCGGACTGGCTTCGACGGCGGCGTTCATGCTGGCCCGGCTGATCGGGGCGTGACGCAGATCGCCGGGGTCCGGCCGCCGCGGCCGGCTCCCGGCATCGGCTGCGGCTCCCCGACGATTGCCAGCCATCATGCGTGCTGGCACCATCGCGAGGCCGCGCCGCAGCCTCGTGTCTTTCCTGCCGGAGATCGTCATGTCCGCGATCGGTTCGCGCCCCCGTTACGCCGCGTCGCGGCGCTGGATGCACTGGGGCACGTTTTTGCTGGTTCTGCTGGCGTATCTCGCCATCAATGTCTTCACCTGGTTCCCGCGCGGCAGCGCGGTGCGCGCGAATATCCTGGCTGCGCACTTCCTCGCCGGCCTGGCCGTCCTGTTGCTGGTGCTGCCACGCCTGATGCTGCGCTACCGCCACTCGCAGCCACCGGTCATGCCGCCCTTGGGTCGCTGGGCCGACCTGCTGGGCAAGACCACCCATGCAGCCCTGTATGCGTTCCTGCTGGTGCAGCCGCTGCTGGGCGCAATCACGCTGCAGGTGGGCGGCAAGCCGGTACGGCTGTTCGGCCTGACCCTGCTGCCATCGTTCGTGAGCCATCCGGATCGCGCCTTGTCACACCGGATCGAGGAACTCCACGGCACCATCGGCACCATCTTCTACTGGGTGATCGGCCTGCATATCCTGGCGGCGCTGTGGCACCACTTCGGCCGCCGCGACGATACCTTGCAGCGGATGCTCTGAGCCGGCCGAGGCCGGTCGGGCAGGCAGGAACGGATCCGGGCGCATGGCCCCCGCGCGGGGCATCGCTGGGCAGCGGCCGAACGCGGGTGCGCGCGCTATCCGTCGACCCGCGGATTCGCCAGCAGGCAGCGATCGCCGCCCTGTTTCTTGGCGACGTACATGGCGTGATCGGCTTCGCGGACCAGACGCTGGCCCTCGCCGCCGTGCTCGGGATAGACGGCAACGCCGATGCTTGCGGTGACGCGCATGCTGTGGCCGTCGAGCACGAACGGCTGCTGCAGGGCGCTGCGGATCTTCTCCGCCACGATCAGGGCATGCGGCGTCTGCTGGATGCCGATCAGCAGCACGACGAACTCGTCACCGCTCATCCGGCCGACGGTGTCGGATTCGCGTACGCAGCCGCTGATGCGCCGGGCGACCTCGTGCAGCAGCCGATCGCCGACGCCATGCCCCAGCGTGTCGTTGACCTGCTTGAAGGTGTCCAGGTCGATGTAGAGCAGCGCAAGGCGCTCGTGCTCGCGCTGGGCGCGTGCCAGCGCCGTCTGCAGGCGGTCGTCGAACAACTGGCGATTGGGCAGCGCCGTCAGCACGTCGTGCTGGGCGATATGGCGCAACCAGGTTTCGGTCTGCTTGCGCTCGACGGCGGCGGCCACCTGGGTGGACACGAACTGCAGCAGCTGCTTGTCCTTGTCGGTGTAGCGGGTGTCGCCCGAGTAGCTCTGAACCACCAGTGCCCCGAGGATGCCTTTCTGCGCGATCAGCGGCACGCCCAGCCAGTCCAGCGACTCGCGCCCGACGATCGGGCCGACGCGATCGGGCAGGGCGGCATCGGCGCCGGGCGTCAGCAGCAGGGCCTCGCCGTTGCGGATGACCTCGGCGCTGAGCGTGCCGGAGTCGAGCCGCATCGGTGCCGGGGCCGCGTCGTGCTCGTCGACGAAGTAAGGAAAACTGAGCATGTCGGTTTCGGCGTCGTACAGCGCAACGAAGAAATTGCGGGCCGGCAACAGCCCGCCGATGATTTCGTGAATGCGCCGGAACAGGGCCAGCAGATCGGCCGCCGTATGCGCGGCCTCGGAAATCGCCAGCAGCGCGGCCTGCAGCATCTCGGCGCGTTTGCGCCCGGTGATGTCGCGTGCCACCGCGATGCGCAGGCGATCGGCCTCGGACCAGCGCGCCGACCACATGATGTGGACGATCTGGCCGTCCTTTCGCAGATAGCGATTCTCGAAATGCGGGCTGGGCGTGCCGGCCATGATCGTGGCGGCGGCTTCCAGCGTGCGGGTACGGTCGTCAGGATGCACCAGTTCGATCATCGGCCGACCCAGCATCTCGTCGGGCGTGTAGCCGAAGATGCGTTCGCCGGCGGCGCTGACGAACACGAAGCGGCCCTCGATGTCGACCACGCACACGGCATCGACCAGCAGGTCGAGAACGTGATCCAGGCGGCTGCGGATGGACCTTTCCATGCGGATACTCTGCCAGCAGTCGTCCGGAGCCGCGCGCCTGCTGGATAGCGGGGCAGTGAACGATTGTGCCGCAAGCGAGTCTCAATACAACCCAATGACAGTACGGGGTGCGTCATGAGCAGACAGACATCGGGATGGAACAGGGCCGGCGCCGCGGTCATCGTGCTGGCGGTGCTCGCTGCAGGTGCGTACCTGGCGCACCGGGCGATGGTCGCGAATGCGCCGCTGCCCGCGCCCGCGCCGGCACCCGTTGCCGCGGCATCGACCGCGCCATCGATCCGCTATCCGATCGCGCAGGCTGCGTCCGGACCCGCGGCCGCGGCCTCCACGCCGTTGCCGACGCTGGAGCGCAGTGACGATCGTGTCGCTGCCGCACTGGAGGCCCTGGCCGGTGGCAATGGCCTGCGCGCGCTGCTGGTGCCGCGGCAGATCATCGCGCGCATCGTGGCCACCATCGATGCGCTGCCGCGCCACGCGATCGGCTCGCGGATCCTGCCGCTGCAGACACCCCAGGGTGCCTTCCTCGCCGACCAGGCCGACGGTGTCACCGTCATCAGCGCTCGCAACGCCGCGCGCTACGCGCCGTACATGCGCATCGTCGACAGCGTGGATCCGAAGGCGCTGGTTGCCTGGTACGTGCGCTATTACCCGCTGTTCCAGCAGGCCTACCGGCAGCTCGGTTACCCCAGGGGCTACTTCAATGACCGCCTGATCGCGGTGATCGACGACCTGCTGGCCGCGCCCGATCGGGCGCAACCGCCGGCGCTGGAGCTGCGGAACGGCCGTTACGTTTACGTCGACCCGGCGCTGGAATCGCTCTCGGTCGGACAGAAACTGATGATCCGGGTCGGACCCGCCGACGCGGCGCGCATCAAGGCCAAGCTGCGCGCGATCCGCGCCGACCTGACCGGCGCCGCGCTGCCGGCGCACCGCTAGCACCGGAGGCGGCGCGGCGTATCATTCCGGATCGCCGGCGCGCCGCGCCGGCCGCGATGACGGATGGGAGAAAACTCATGATCACCAGGTCTCGCAGTCGGGTGTTGCCTCTGCTGGCTGTACTGGTCGTGGTCATGGCCACGACCTCGGCGTGGGCTGCCGACCCGCCGGTCGGCGACGCCAATGCCGGCCAGGCCGAAGTCGGATCGGTGTGCGCGGCCTGCCATGGTGCGGACGGCAATTCGACCGACCCGCAATACCCCAAGCTGGCTGGCCAGCACGCGGCCTACATTGAGCATCAGCTGGAGTCGTTCCAGCGCGGCAAGCGGAGCAATTCCATCATGTCGGGCATGGCCGGCATGCTGTCGCAGCAGGATATCGCCAACGTGGCGGCCTACCTGTCGCAGCAGAAGACCTCGCCGGGGCCGATGGATACCGACCAGGTTGCGCTCGGGAAGTCGATCTACGACAACGGCGTCGCCGCGGTCGGGCTGCCTGCCTGCGAATCCTGCCACGGCCCCGAGGGGCTGGGTGACAGCGCCAAGCTCTATCCGCGCATCGCCGGCCAGCACGCCCAGTACGTGGTGCAGGTGCTGACCGGCTGGCACAACGGCCAGGCCTGGGGCGACGGCCCGCATGCCAAGCTGGCGCTGTCGGTGGGACAGAAGCTGACCGTCGAGCAGATCCATGCCATCGCGGCCTATGTGCAGGGTCTGAATGCCCTCAAGTGAGCGCCCCGTTGCGGATGCCCCGGCAGCGGCGCCGGGCCAACCGGCCGATGCGGCGATCACCGCATCGCCGCGCGCGCTGAAGATCGACTTCGTCTCCGACGTGGTCTGCCCGTGGTGTGCCATCGGGCTGGCGGCGCTGGAGCAGGCGATCACGCGTCTCGGCGACGCGGTGACGGTGGCGATCGGGTTCCAGCCGTTCGAGCTGAATCCGCAGTTGCCGCCCGAAGGCGAGGACGCGATCGAACACCTGATGCGCAAATACGGCATGCCGCTGGCGCAGGTCGAAGCCAATCGCGAGGCGATCCGTGCCCGCGGCGCGGCGCTGGGCTTCGAGTTCCGCATGGACCGACGCAGTCGTGTCGTCAACACGTTCGACGCGCACCGGCTGTTGCACTGGGCGGCGATCGAAGGACGTCAGCGCGCACTCAAGCAGGTGCTGCTCACGGCCTATTTCAGGGACGGTGCCGATGTCAGCGATCACGCGACGCTGGCGCGACTGGCCGGCGCGGCAGGGCTGGACGCCGGCGCGGCACGGTCGGTCCTCGCAGCCGCCACCTACGCTGCCGAGGTGCGCGCGCGGGAGCGCTTCTACACGGAGCTGGGCATTCGCGCGGTGCCCTCGGTGATCGTCGACGAACGCCACCTGATCCAGGGCGGGCAGCCGGTGGAGGCGTTCGAGGCCGCCCTGCGCCAGCTGGCCGGCCTGGCCTGAAGTCCTCGGCGCCGCTGCGCACGCGCCACCCGGGCCGGCATTCGTCGGCAGGGGCCCATCGCCTGCGCTGACCTGACCGGGCCGTACCCGGCAGCGTGCACGGTTCGCTTCCCCCGTCCGCTTGCGGCAGACTCGCAGGCCGGATCGGGTCGGATCGTCGGGGGGCAGCGGTGTCGAGTCCGAGCGAACTTTGGCGATCGGGTGTGGCCGACCTGGCGAGCGCTATCCGCGAGCGGCGCCTCTCCAGCCGCGAAGTGGTGCAGTCGCACATCGAGCGCATTGCAGCGGTCAACCCACGGTTGAATGCGCTGACGGTCGTGCTGGAGGCGCAGGCGCTGCAGGCGGCCACCGCCGCGGACGAGTCGCTGGCACGCGGCGAGACGCCGGGCCCGCTGCACGGTGTACCGTTCACGGTGAAGCAGAACATCGACCTCGCCGGTTCGCCCACCACGATGGGCGTGCCGGCGCTGCAGCAGGCGATACCCGTGCAGGATGCGCCGCATGTCGCGCAACTCCGGCAAGCCGGCGCCATCGTGCTGGCGCGCGGCAACCTCTCGGACTTCGGCTTTCGCTGGCAGACCGACAGTTCGCTGCACGGGGCCAGCATCAACCCCTGGGATGCGGGTCGCACGCCGGGCGGCTCCAGCGGCGGTGACGCCATCGCGCTGGCCACCGGCATGACGCCGCTGGGACTGGGCAACGACTTCGGCGGCTCGTTGCGTTACCCGGCGCAGTGCTGCGGGGTGACGGCGCTGCGGCCGACGCTCGGACGGGTGGCGCGTGCCTCGGGCCCGTCACCGGTCGAGGCGCCGATCAGCTTCCAGATGTTCGCGGTGCAGGGGCCGATGGCCCGTCACGTGCGCGATCTGCGCCTGGCGCTGGCGGCGATGAGCGCGGACGACGCGCGAGACCCCTGGTGGGTGCCGGCACCGCTGCATGGGCCCGCAGCGGCGCCGCCGATCCGGGTCGCGGTCTGCGTCGACCCGGGCCGGACCGGGGTGCATCCGCAAGTCGCCGCGGGCGTGCACCGGGCGGCGCAGGCATTGGCCGCGGCCGGCTATGCCGTCGAGGAGGCGGATGCGCCGCTGGTCGCCGAGGCCCTGGACGTCTACATGCGCATCGTTGCCAGCGACGTGCGCGCGACCATGCTGGCCACGGTGACCGCGCTGGCCTCGGCGGACACCCGGACGTTCGTCACCGACTTCATGCGCCTGGTGCCCGAACTGTCGGTCGCCGATTACGTCGCCGCGCTGGCGCAACGCAACCGGATCGCGCGCGCCTGGGGCGGGTTTCTGCAGCGCTATCCGCTGCTGCTGGCGCCGGTCTGCACGCAGCCGCCGTTCGCGCCGGGCTACGACGTCTCCGGAGTGGAAGCGGTACGCGCGCTGATGCAGGCCATGCGCATGGCGGTGGCGGTCAACCTGCTCGGATTGCCCGCGGTGGCACTGCCGGCGGGCCTGGCCGAAGGCTTGCCGCAGGGCGTGCAGCTGATCGGCGCGCGCTACCGTGAGGACCTGTGCCTGGATGCGGCCGAAAGCATCGAGCGGTGCGTCGGTACGCTCACGCCGATCGAACCGATTCCCCCGTCCCGTCCGCCCAGCGCGGGCACCGGACGCGCGTCATGAACGCCCCGGCCATACCGTGCACCGACGATCCGAGACCGCAGCCGCCCACGGCACCCGCACCCGGTGACTGCTGCGGCGAGGGCTGCGCGAACTGCGTCCTCGATCTGCACGAGCAGGCGATGGCGCGTTACCGCGAGTGGCTGGCGGCATGGCAGGCACGGCATCCCGAGGACGTGTCCGCCGGTGCCGGCGATCAGAACCGGTAGCGCGCGCTGGCCGTGATCATGCGCGGCGGGCCGTAATAGCCGGTGATCATGCCCAGCGCGATGATGTTGTAGCCCGAGGTGCGATAGCGCTTGTTGGCCAGGTTGCTGC
>JAGWPB010000027.1 GCA_028870665.1 Lysobacteraceae bacterium | reverse complement strand
GCTGAGCCTCGACCACCTGCCGCGCGCGCTCGCCAATTTCGACACTCGCGGTTTCATCAAGATCGTCGCCGCGGCCGGCTCGGGCCGCATCCTCGGCGTGCAGGCGGTCGCCGACGGCGCCGGCGAACTGATCCAGACGGCGGCACTCGCCGTCCATCACGGCATGACGGTCGCCGAGCTTGCCGCGCAACTGTTCCCGTACCTGACCATGGTCGAGGGGCTGAAGCTCTGCGCCCAGGCCTTCAGCAAGGACGTCAGGCAGCTGTCGTGTTGCGCGGCCTGACGCGAGCCGCATTCAACAGCAGCCGTGCACTCCATGCTGCGCGTGTCCGGCCTGCGCCGCCGCGCCACGGGTCAGCCCCTGACCGCTGGCGGCGGCGTGGTCGGCCAGCACCTGCGCCACCACCTGCGACACGCGCTTGCCGGTGGGGATGTGCAGAAACTCGTTGGGACCGTGGGCATTGGAGTGCGGACCGAGCACGCCGGTGATCAGAAACTGCGCGCCGGGAAACTTCTCGCCCAGCATGCCCATGAACGGAATCGTCCCGCCCTCGCCCATGAATGCGGCCGGCGCACCGAACGCGGCCTGCGAGGCCTGGGCGACCGACTGCGCCAGCCACGGCGACAGCGGTGGTGCATTCCAGCCGCTGGAAGCCTTTTCCAGCTCGAAACCGACCTTGCAGCCGTAGGGCGGGTCGCGCTCGAGCAGGCGTTTGACGATCTCGCCGGCCTTGCCGCCGTCCAGCGTCGGCGGCAGGCGCAGGCTGAGCTTCACGGCGGTGTAAGGACGCAGCACGTTGCCGGCACTGCCCAGTGACGGCAGGCCCTCGACGCCGGTGACCGCGAGCTGCGGGCGCCAGGTGCGGTTGAGCACCAGCTCGACGAGGTCGTCGGCGACCGGCCGCATGCCGGGCAGGAACGGAAACTTGGCGTACACGTCGGCATCCAGCACCGCAGCGGCTTCACGCGCCTGCGCCCGTCTCTGGGCGGGGATTTCGGCGTGCAGTTCGCGCGGACGGATCGCGCCGGTCAACTCGTCCTCCAGCCGCGACAGGATCTGCCGCAGCACGCGAAAACTCGACGGCACCACGCCGGAGGCGTCGCCCGAATGCACGCCCTCCTCCAGCACCTGCACGCGCAGCACGCCGCCGGTCATCCCGCGCAGGCTGGTGGTCAGCCACAGCTGCTCGTAGTTGCCGCAACCCGAGTCCAGGCACACCACCAGTGACGGCCTGCCGATGCGCGCGGCGAGGTGATCGACGTAGTGCGGCAGGTCGTAGCTGCCGGACTCCTCGCAGGCCTCGATCAGGATCACGCAACGCGCGTGCGGCACGCCCTGCCCGCGCAGCGCCAGCAGCGCCGCCAGCGCACCGAACAGCGCGTAGCCGTCATCGGCGCCGCCGCGACCGAACAGCTTGTCACCCTTGCGCACCGGCGTCCACGGACCCGTCCCGTCGGCCCAGCCATTCATCTCCGGCTGCTTGTCGAGATGACCGTAGAGCAGCACGGTGTCATCCGCGCGCGCCGGCGATCCGATGCTCGCCGGCACGTCCATGAAAATCAGCGGTGTGCGCCCCGGCAGCCGCACGACCTCCAGCGTCGCACCGGGGAGGTCGGGAAGCTTGTCGCGCGCCCAGCGCTCCAGCAGCGCGACCGCGGCGTCCATGTGACCGTGCTCGGCCCACTGCGGATCGAACATCGGCGACTTGTTGGGGATGCGGATGTAGTCGGTCAGCTGCGGCACCACTTCGTCATCCCACAGGCTGCCGATGTCGCTCTCGATGCGCTGCAGGTCCATGCCATGCTCCGGTCGTGTCGCTGCATTTTAGCGCCGGCGCGCCTGTAGGCCGTACCTCACAGCGGCTGCCGCGACGCGCGGACGCTTTCGGCCTGCCGCGGCCGGCAGCCCGGACCCTGGATCGGGCACGACACTGTCGCCTCGGCCCGACTGCGGCCCTCAACCAGGAGAATCGTCATGCGTTCCATGCTCGCCGCCCTCGCTCTCGTCCTCTGTCTAGTGCTCGCCACGCCGGTCCTCGCCGGAGCACCGGTGGACATCAATCGCGCCGACGCCCAGACCCTGGCCATCTCGCTGGACGGGATCGGTCTGTCCAAGGCCAAGGCCATCGTCGAGTACCGCCAGGCCCACGGCCCGTTCAGGAGCGCCGACCAGCTGACCGAGATCAAGGGCATCGGCGCGCGCACCGTCGAGCGCAACCGCGCCAATATCCTGCTCAACGGCGCGCGTCCGGCCGCGGTCGCCATCAAGCCGACCGCCAAGCCGGCCGGCAAACCGGCTGCCGGACACAAGTAAGCCGCCTGCAGCCCCCGGCGATGATCCGGGGGCTGCGGCATCGCAGCCCGTCGCGCGCTACACTCGCGCCCCGCGCAAGCCGGGCCGCCATGATGATTCTTCCCCGTTACCGCATCGCGCCATCCACCATCCCCGGCGCGGGCAAAGGCCTGTTCCTGGACCAGCCGGTGATGGCCGGGCGCATCGTGGTGGCCCCGGACGCGATCCCGCAGACCTACGGCTTCGAGGAGATCACCGGTACCCCCGACCTGGCCGCCCTGCTTCACACCAGCGTGCGCTGGTTCGAAGACCGCTACACCCTGTCGCCGGACTGGCCCGACGAGTGCTATGTCAACCACAGCTTCGTTCCGACCGGGCTGTGGCATCTCGGGTTCGTCTTTGCCGCCAGCGACCTCCTGGCCGGCGTCGAGTTGACGGTGGACTACCGCCACCTGCTTGCGCCGGGCCAGGAGGAAAGCTTTCGCGACGCCGAAACCGGCACCGCCATCATCGGTTTTGACTGGCGCGACAGTCTGGCCGGCTCGACGCGGGCACTCGCTGCACTGCTGGGCTGAGCGCCATGAACGTGATCCCGCTGATCGAAACCACGCGCCTGCGCCTGACCGCGCTCACGGAGCACCATTTCGACGCTTATGCGGCGATGCTGGGCGACCCCGAGAGCACCCGCTGGGTCGGCGACGGCCAGCCGCTGGACCGCATCAATGCCTGGCGCTCGATGGCAATGCTGCTCGGACACTGGCAATTGCGCGGCTACGGGATGTGGGCGCTGGAAGCCCGCGAGGATGGCCGCTTCGTCGGCCGCGCCGGATTGCTGCGCCCGGAGGGTTGGCCGGATCTCGAGGTGGGCTGGATGCTCACCCCCGAGGCGCGCGGCCATGGTTACGCCACCGAGGCCGCGCGCGCGGCGCTGGAGTTCGCCTGGCGCACGCTGCGTGTCCCGCGTGCTATCAGCCTGATCCGCCCTGGCAATCTGGCCTCGGAGCAGCTGGCGAAACGACTGGGCGGCGAACTGGTCGATACGATCGACTTCGGTGGCGCGCCGGCGCAGGTGTTTGCGTACCATCCCCCGCACGCCTGAAGCGCGCCGCCATCGGCGTGACGTGGTCAATGCCTGCCGGGGGAATCGCATGACCCAGTTCCTGCTGAAGACACTGATTTCGGCCCTGCTGATCGCCGGCGCCGCCGAGCTGGGCAAGCGCTCGCCGACCGCCGGCGCGCTGCTGGTCTCGCTGCCGCTGACCTCGCTGCTGGCGATGATCTGGCTGTGGCACGACAGCCACGATCCGGCGCGACTGGCGGCTTTCGCCAGCGATGTGCTGTGGCTGGTCTTGCCCTCGCTGGCGCTGTTCGTGGTGCTGCCGTGGATGCTGCGCGCCGGCTACGGCTTCTGGCTCAGCCTCGGGGCCGGCATCGCGGCGACGCTGGCCGCCTACGCGCTCAGCCTGCGCCTGCTCACGTTGCGCTGACGTGCCGATTCTAGCCGCCATTCCCGCGCCCTCCTTGCGCGACGAGCCTTGGGCCAACGGCGCCGGGCGCACGACGGTGCTGGCGGTCGGCCCGGGGGCACTGGACTGGCACTGGCGCATCAGCATCGCGACGATCGATCAGCCCTGCGCCTTCTCGACCCTGCCGGGCGTGCGCCGCTGGATGGCGCCGCTGGACGGCGGCATCGAACTGTCCTTCCCCGACGGCCGCATCCTGCGCGCGCCGCGTCTGGGCGTGCTCGAATTCGCCGGCGCTCCGGCACCGACCTGCACGCTGCCCGATGGGCCGACCCGCGACTTCAACCTGATGCTGCGCTCGAACCAGACGGCGCGCCTGCTGGCGCGGCCGCTGGTCGGCTCGATGGTGCTGCTGCCGGAACCGGCGGTGCGCTGGTTCGTGCATGTGATCGCCGGCCGCGCGCACCTGTCCGCCGCGGGCGAGATGCTGGACATCGCCCAGGGTCGCAGCGCGTGGGTGGATGCCGGGGCGGCGCGCGGACGCGTCACGCTGGATGGCGCCGGCGAGGTGGCGCTGGTACGGCTGGCGCCGGCCTGATCAGACCATGCGGTCGTCGCGAGTCCAGATCACATCCTGCTCGACGCGCACCGGAAACGTCGCCACCGGCACATAGGCCGGCGCGCACAGCGCCGCGCCGCTGCGCAGATCGAAGCGTGCGCCGTGGCGTGGACACTCGACCTCGAAGCCGTGGCGCTCGCCGCCAGCCAGCTCACCGTCATCGTGGCTGCAGCGATCCTCGATCGCGTACAACTGCCCGTCGATGTTGTAGACCGCGATCGAGGTATCGCCGTCCCAGACCACGCGGAACTCGCCCGGCAGCAGCTCGGCGCGCGCGGCGACGCGTACCCAGCCTGCCGTCTCCGCGCTCATGCCGGCGTCTCCGCGCACAGCGGCTTTTCCAGCCTCTCGAAGCGCAGGTCGGCGCGTCGGGGCAGGCCGAAGCGGGGGTCGCCGTAGGGAAACGCCTTGTATTCGCCGGTGCGGCGATAGCCGCGGCGTTCGTACCATGCGATCAGCTCGGCGCGCACGTCGATCACCGTCATCGCCATCACCGCGCAGCCCCATTCCATGCGCGCGATGCGTTCGGCCTCGGCAAGCAGCGCGCGACCGAGGCCGCTGCCCTGTTCGCCCGGACGGACCGCGAACATGCCGAAATAGCAGTGTTGCGCGCCCTCGCGCTCGATGTGACAGCAGGCCAGCAGCCCATGCCCCGGCCCCAGGTCCGTCGCAGCCACCTGCCCTGAGCCGGCCGAAAGGCGTTCCGCCAGCATGACCCGGCTGTCCGCACGCGCGATCAGCGCGTCGACTTCGAGCGGGTCGGTGCGCTGGCCGTCGAGCAGGTCGGCCTCGGTGGTCCAGCCGGCACGGCTGACATCCCCGCGATAGGCCGATTCGACGAGCGCGACGATGGCGGCGACGTCGCCGGCGGTGGCGGCACGGAAGTGGACTGGCGTCACGCAGGTAGCTCCGTGGTGGCACGCGACTCACCGCGCAGTGCCGCGCTCAGCGTGGCAAACGGCAGCAACGCGCACTTGCGTCGCGCCGGATAGCGGGCGAGCTCGGACAGCGCATTGAGCGCGCCCAGTTCGGCGATCTCGGCGATCCCGCCGCCGATCAACGTGGCAAAACCGCGTTCGAGCAGAGCCAGATCATCGCGGCCGCGGCCAAGCGCAAGGTCGCCCAGCAGCGAAGCGGTCGCGGTGGCGATCGCGCAGCACTCGCCTTCGAAAGCGTAGGCCGTGACACGGTCTTGCTCGACGCGCACCTCGATGCGCAACCGGTCGCCGCACAGCGCGTTGACGCCCTCGGCGGCCTGTGCCGGCGGCGCCAGTCGGCCGAGGCGCCGCGGCGCGCGGTGGTGGTCGAGCACGATGTCGCGGTAGGGTCCGATGGCACTCATGCGGCGATTCCGGTTCCGGTGCGGGCCGCCGGCTTCAGGCCAGGAGCCGGCGCACCTTGTCGAGTGCGGCCACGAAGCGGTCGATCTCGTCGGTGGTGTTGTAGAACGCGAACGAGGCGCGGCAGGTCGCCGGCACGCCATAGAACTGCATCAGCGGGTGCGCACAGTGGTGACCCGAGCGCACCGCGATGCCTTCGAGATCAAGCAGGGTAGCGAGATCATGCGCGTGCGCGCCCGCGACCAGGAACGAGATGATCGCCGCCTTGCCGGATGCCTCGCCGACGATGCGCAGGCCCGGCACGCTGTGCAACGCGTCGGTGGCGTAGGCCAGCAGCTCGCGCTCGCGGGCGAGGACATTCGCCATGCCCAGACCTTCGAGGTACTGCACCGCCGCGCCAAGGCCGACGAATCCGGCAATGTTGGGCGTGCCGGCCTCGAAGCGGTGCGGCGGGTCGGCGAAGGTGGTGCCGGCGAAGCGCACCTCGCGGATCATCTCGCCGCCGCCGAAGAACGGCGGCATCGACTCCAGCCGCTCGCGCCGCGCCCACAGTCCGCCGGTCCCCGTCGGGCCGCACATCTTGTGGCCGGTGAAGGCGTAGAAGTCGCAGCCGATGGACTGCACGTCGACCGGCATGTGCGGCACCGCCTGCGAGCCGTCCACCAGCAGCGGAATGCCGCGCCGCCGGCACTCGTGCGCCAGTTCGCGCACCGGATTGACGGTGCCGAGCACGTTGGAGACGTGCGTCACTCCGGCGAGCCTGACCTCGGGCGTCAGCAGCTCGACGAAGCGCTCCACGATCAGTTCGCCGCGCTCGCTGATCGGCGCCACCTTCAGCGTCGCGCCGCTGCGCGCGCAAACCAGCTGCCACGGCACGATGTTGGCGTGGTGCTCCATCTGCGTGACCAGCACCGTATCGCCGGGCTGCAGTCGCGGCTGCAGATTGCTGTAGGCGACCAGATTGATCGCCATGGTGGTGCCCGAGGTCAACACCAGTTCGCCGGGCGAACCGGCGCCGATGAAGCGCGCCAGTGCCGCGCGTGCGCCCTCGTAGGCAGTCGTGGCCTCCTCGCTGAGCGCGTGCACGGCGCGGGCGACGTTGGCGTTGTGCTGCCGATAGAAGCGATCCACCGCCTCGATCACCACTGCCGGCTTCTGCGACGTATTGGCGCTGTCGAAATAGACCAGCGGCTTGCCATGCACGCTTCGTGTCAGCAGCGGGAAGTCCGCACGCGCGCGCAGCGGATCAAACGTCGGCGACGTCTCATGCAACGGCGCGTTCATGCCTCGGAGTCTCCAGCCAGTCGCGGCAGGTGCCGCGCCAGTCGCGCAGCGAAATGTTCACGCAGCGGAGCTGGATCGAGTCGGTCCAGCGCCACGCGGCAGAAAGCGGACGTCAGCAGCGCGCGCGCCTGTTCCAGCGGCAGGCCGCGCGAGCGCAGGTAGAACAATACACGCTCGTCGAGCTGGCCGACCGTGGCGCCGTGGCCGGCCTTGACCGCGTCGGCATGGATCTCCAGCACCGGCTGGGTATCGATCTCGGCCTGCGCCGACAGCAGCAGGTTCTTGTTGTCGAGCCGGGCATCGGAACCGTCGGCGCCTGCGGCGACGGTGATCGCGCCGTGCAGTACGCCGCGACCGCGGTCATTTGCCACGCCGCGCCACAACGCATCGCTGGCGGTGTCACGCGCTTCGTGGCGGATGTCGAGGCGAGTTTCCAGATGCTGACGTCCGCCGGGCGCGAACACGCCGCGGGTGATGAACCGGGCGCGGTCGCCTTCCAGCACGGCGGTGATCGCGTGCCGCACCAGCGCGCCGCCCAGTTCGAGCGCATGCAGCGTGGCGACGGCATCGGTCGCCAGTCGAAACGCGCTGCGGCGAATCAGGACGGCACCCGGGCCGGCTTCCTGCAGCACGTTCCAGTGCAGGCGCGCGCCACGCTGCAGACGAATGTCACTGACCAGCGTACCGAGGTGTGCATGCGCGCCGGCATCACCATGCTGCTCGACCAGCACCAGCTCGGAACCCTCGCCCAGAACGATCAGCGCGCGCGCATGCCAGGCGAGATCGACCGCTGCCGGCGCACCGAGGAAGACCAGCCGCACCGGTGCCGCGATGCGCACTCCGGGCATCACCCGCAGCACGACGCCATCGCCGGCCAGGGTGGCGTTGAGCCGGTCGAACGCATCCGTCGTGGCGGTTCCGAACGCCTCGCGCAGCGAGTCCGCGTCCAGGATCAGCGCAGCCGCCAGGGACTGCAGCTGGAGTCCGGCGGGCAAATCGTCGAGCCGCGAGAGGTCGGCCCGGAACATGCCGTTGACGAATACCAGCTGCGGACCGTCCACGCCCGACAGCGCCAGCATCCGCGTCTCGACACTGCGCGTCGCGGCATCCACATCGCCAAGCGCGAAGGCGCGCTGCTCCAGCGCGCGCAGCGAGGTGTATTTCCACGCCTCGCTGCGCGTGGAAGGAAGGCCGTCGCGCAGGAAGGCGGACAGATGCGCATGGCGCGCGGCGTCAAGCCAGGCAACCCCCGCTCCCGGCAGGCGCGACAGGGTGGCGCCGGCGGCATCACCCACGGCTGCGGCGAAAGCGTTGCTCATGCCGCACCCGCCGCCGGCTGGCGTCCGGCGACCCATGCGTAACCGTGCTCCTCGAGCTTGAGCGCCAGCGTGCGATCACCGCTCTCGACGATGCGGCCATCCGCCAGTACGTGCACGAAGTCCGGCACGATGTAATCCAGCAGGCGCTGGTAGTGCGTCACCACGATGAAGGCGCGGTCGGCGGCGCGCAGCGCGTTGACGCCGTCGGCGACCAGCTTGAGCGCGTCGATGTCGAGGCCGGAATCGGTCTCGTCCAGGATCGCGAGCCGGGGCTCCAGCACGGCCATCTGGAAGATCTCGTTGCGCTTCTTCTCGCCGCCGCTGAAGCCCTCGTTGACGGCGCGATTGAGCAGGTCGGGCGACAGCTGCATCACCTTGAGACGCTCGCGCACCAGCTTGAGAAACTGCATCGAATCCAGCTCCGCTTCACCGCGGCGCTTGCGCTGCGCGTTCAACGCCGTGCGCAGGAAGTAGGTGTTGTTGACGCCCGGAATCTCGACCGGGTATTGGAAGGCCAGGAACACACCCGCCGTCGCCCGATCCTCGGGCGCCAGCGCCAGCAGATCGGTGCCGTCATAGGTGACCGTCCCTGCAGTCACCTCATAGCCTTCGCGGCCGGCCAGCACGTAACCGAGCGTGGACTTCCCGGCGCCGTTGGGGCCCATGATGGCGTGCACCTCGCCGGCCTTCACGGCCAGAGAGAGGCCCTTGAGGATACCCTTGCCGGCCACGCGGGCGTGCAGGTTGTCGATGATCAGCATGATTCAGATGCTCGTAGTGTCGTGACGACGCTGCAGCACGACGTAGGTGAAGGGCTGGTCGGTACCGAAGGGCGTGCGGTGCAGCTCGCGGCTGTGGTGCTTCATTTCAAATGTGGACGTGAACACCGCCGCCAGCGCGGCCGCATCGTAGCGCTGTACCGGCAGGCCGCTGCAGCGCTCGGGCCCGTCGGGCGCGAAGCACCCGACAAGCACATGACCATGTGCACGCACGGACCGTGTCGCGTTGGCGACGTAGCGCGCACGATCATCGGCGTCGGTCAGGAAATGAAACATCGCGCGATCGTGCCAGAGGGCGTAATGCGCAGGTCGCAACGCGACCGTGGTCGCATCGGCAGCCAGCCAGCGTACCGCCTCGCCACTCGCACCGAGCCGCGTGCGCGCATCCGCCAGTGCGGCATCGGACAGGTCCAGTACGCTGAGGTCGCGAAAGCCGCGCGTCAGCAGGTCGTCGACCAGAGTTGCGCGACCGCCGCCGACATCGAGGATCGGAGCTTCCTTCGACAATCCGAGCGCATCGATCAGTCGCAACGACTCGTCCAGATGCGGGCGGAACCAGCTGGTGTGCGCCGCGTCCTTGGTCGTGTAGACCGACTGCCAGCGATGCTGCTTGTCCATCACGCCTCCGCAGGGATCGGCCCGCAATCTTGCTCAACCGATCGCGCCTTCGAGAGAAACCTCGAGCAGCTTTTTCGCCTCGATCGCGAACTCCATCGGCAACTCGCGAAACACCTGTCTGCAGAAGCCGTCCACGATCATCGACACCGCGTCCTCCTCGCTGATGCCGCGTGATCGACAGTAAAAAAGCTGGTCGTCGGAGATCTTCGAGGTGGTGGCCTCGTGTTCGACGATCGCGCCCGGGTTCCTGACCTCGATATACGGGAACGTGTGTGCGCCGCAGCGTTTGCCGATCAGCAGCGAGTCGCACTGGGTGTGATTGCGCGCGCCGGCGGCCGTGCGCTCGATCTTGACCAGGCCGCGGTAGCTGTTCTGGCCGCGCCCGGCGCTGATGCCCTTGCTGATGATCTTGGACTTGGTGTCGCGGCCGATGTGGATCATCTTCGTGCCGGTGTCGGCCTGCTGGCGATGATGGGTCAGCGCGACCGAGTGGAACTCGCCGCTCGAGCGGTCGCCGCGCAGCACGCAGCTGGGATACTTCCAGGTGATCGCCGAGCCGGTCTCGACCTGGGTCCAGGAAATCCGGCTGTCGTCGCCGCGGCAGTCGCCGCGCTTGGTGACGAAGTTGTAGATGCCGCCGACGCCGTTCTCGTCGCCCGGGTACCAGTTCTGCACGGTCGAATACTTGATCGACGCACGCGCCAGCGCCACCAGCTCGACCACTGCCGCGTGCAGCTGATTCTCGTCGCGCATCGGCGCGGTGCAGCCTTCGAGATAGGACACCTGGCTGTCGTCCTCGGCGATGATCAGCGTGCGCTCGAACTGGCCGGTGTGGCCGGCATTGATGCGGAAATAGGTGCTGAGCTCCATCGGACAGCGCACGCCGCGCGGGATGAACACGAAGCTGCCATCGGAAAAGACCGCCGAGTTCAGCGCCGCGAAGAAGTTGTCTCCGGCGGGCACCACGCTGCCGAGATACTGGCGCACGAGCTCGGGATACTCGCGGATCGCCTCGCTCATGGAGCAGAAGATCACCCCGGCCTCGGCCAGCTCCTTGCGAAAGGTGGTGCCGACCGAAACCGAGTCGAACACCGCATCCACGGCAACGCCGGCCAGCCGGGCACGCTCGTGCAGCGGAACACCGAGCTTCTCGTAGGTCTCCAGCAGCTTGGGGTCGACCTCGGCCAGCGACTTCGGCCCCTGTCGCGGCGCGGCGTAGTAGCTGATCGCCTGGAAATCGATCGGCGCAATGTCGAGCTTGGCCCAGTCCGGCGACGTCATGGTCCGCCAGTGCCGGTAGGCGGCCAGGCGCCAGTCGGTCATCCATGCCGGCTCGCCCTTGCGCGCCGAGATCGCGCGGACGACCTCCTCGTCGAGACCCGGCGGCAGGCTGTCGGTCTCGATATCGGTGACGAAACCGGCGCTGTAGCGGCGTTCGAGTGCCGCGCCGAGCACATCCCGATTCGCCGTGCCCGGCCCGACGCGCAGCATTTCGCGCGTCATCGCGGATCCTCCGCCAACACCATGCGCACCGGCAGGATGCGGCCGCGCGGCACACTGATCGGGCGCTGCAGATCCGCCAGGGTGATGCCCTGCAACGCCTCGGCAACGATGTCGCTGATGCGCAGCCAGTTGCCGCGCACACTGCAGTGACGCTCGCGCTCGCACGTGCTGCCGGCACTGCAATCGGTCATGCCCAGTGGTCCCTCCACTGCCTCGACAATGGCGGCGATGCTGATCGCTCGCGCAGCGCGGGCCAGCCGGTAGCCGCCGCTGGCACCACGGAAGGATTCAATCAGCCCCGCCCGGGTGAGCCGCTTGAGCAGTTTGCTGACGGTAGGCAACTCCAGACGTGTCGCCTCGGCCACCTGTGCAGCGCTGAGCACCGCACCGGTGCGGGCTGCAAGGCAGGTCATCACGCCGGTGGCGTAATCGGTGAGGCGGCTGACGCGCAGCATGGCGGAGGCCCGTTCAATCAGTACCGGAATGGTACTGATTCGAGCGGCAACAGGCAATCCATTCCAAACGTCATTGCAACCCGCGCTGCATGCCGTTCAGGGTGGTGGTGCGCCCATGGCCGGGCGCGCAACCGCTCGGTTGCGTCCGCGTCGGTCGGATCACCCGGTCGCCGCGATGTCCCCGGATTTGCGCACGATCAGCATCGCCAGCTCCAGCGCCTGCTCATAGTTCAGGCGCGGGTCGACGGTCGACTTGTAGGCACGCGCCAGACCCGCCTCCGTGATGTCGCGAGCGCCGCCCATGCACTCGGTAACGTCTTCGCCGGTCAGCTCCAGGTGCACGCCGCCAAGGCGCGTCCCGGCCGCGGCGTGCAGATCGAATGCCTGCTCGAGCTCACCGCGGATGTTCGCGAAACGCCGGGTCTTGACGCCGCTGCCCAGAGTCTCGGTATTGCCATGCATCGGATCGCAGCACCACAAGACCCGGCGCCCGCTCGATCGTACCGCTTGCAGCAGCGGCGGCAGCGTCTTGGCGATCGCGCCGACGCCCATCCGATGGATCAGGGTCAGACGACCGGGCTCGTCATCGGGGTTGAGTGCCTCGAGCACGCGCAGCAGTGCGTCCGGGGCGACCCCGGGGCCCAGCTTGAGCCCGATCGGATTGCGGATGCCACGACAGTACTCGACGTGCGCACCATCCAGCGCCGCGGTACGCATGCCGATCCACGGGAAATGCGTGGCCAGGTTGAACCAGCCCCATTGCCGCGGAACCTGTCGCGTCAGCGCCTGCTCGTAGTAAAGCAGCAGGGCCTCATGGGAAGTATAAAAATCCACGCGCGAGAAACTGGCGATAGGCTGTCCGGCCAGCGTCTCCATGAAGCGCACCGCGTCGGCGATGCTGGCGACCATCCGCCGATACTCGCCCGCCAACGGCGAATGTTCGACCCAGGCCAAATCCCAGTACTCGGGGTGATGCAGATCGGCAAATCCGCCATCGATCAGTGCGCGCACGAAATTCATGGTCATCGCCGAGCACGCATGCCCCTGCAGCAGGCGCGTCGGGTCAGCACGACGCGACGCTGCCGTGAACTCGGGACCGTTGATCAGATCGCCGCGGTAGCTGGGCAAGGTGACGCCGTCGCGCGTCTCGGTATCCGTCGAACGCGGCTTGGCGTACTGGCCGGCAAATCGGCCGACGCGCAGGATCGGCTTGCGCAGCCCGTGCACGAGCACCAGGCTCATCTGCAACAGCACCTTGAGCCGGTTGGAGATCAGGCCACTGTTGCAGTCCGCGAAGCTCTCGGCGCAGTCGCCGCCCTGCAGAAGGAAGCGCTTGCCGTCGGCCGCCTCTGCCAGCAGCTCCTTCAGCGTCAGGATTTCCCACGATGTGACCAGCGGTGGCAGCGTCGAGAGGCTGCGCAGCGCGGTCTCCAGTTCGACGGCCTGCTCGTAGTGCGGCTGCTGCACCGCGACCCGTCGCTGCCAGGAATCGGGCCTCCAATCCTGCGGGACGTGGACAGGCTGCAGCTGGCGCTCCGGGTTTGGCATGAAGAAAGGACCCTAGGAAATCATTCAGCGCCGGGATGCGGCACGCACGGCCCAGCCGCCAAGCACGACGTAGCTGAGCAGGGACCAGAAAGGCATCGCCAGTCCGAGAAAGCGCCAATTCACCACGGCGCAGTCGCCGCTGCCGGTGAACACCTTGCGCAGTACCTCGCCCAGCGGCAAGGTCTGCAGCAGATAGGGCAGCGGCGCACCGCAGCTGGCAAACGGATCCGGCGGCTGTGACTGCAGCCAGAGCTGGCGTGCCGCCACGGCAATCCCGGCCAACGCCGCGATCACGATCAGCGTCGCATAGACCCGGCGCCCATGGCCGCGCGGAGCCTGCAGCGCCGCAAGCAGATACAGCAGTCCGATCGCCATGAAGGCAATGCGCTGCAGGATGCACAGCGGGCATGGCTCGATATGCAAGTCGAACTGCACGTGGATCGCGTAAGCCAGCAGTGCGACGCAAGCAAGCAGTCCGGATGCATGGGCCGCGCGGTAGGACCAGTGCAAGGGATTCAGCATGGGCAGCCCGCGTGAACGACGAAAGCGACACGTTAATCGCAAGCGCGGCACTTGTCAGCTGGCGCGGCGGCCTGCCGCACCGCAGGGCCAGAAACGGCAAGTCCCGGCCAGTCGCCCGGCCGGGACCCGCACGGTTGCCTCATGGATGTCGCTTATTCGGCGGCGGCGGCTGTCTGCGGCCGGTCCACCAACTCGACATAGGCCATCGGCGCGTTGTCCCCATCGCGGAATCCGCATTTGAGGATGCGCAGATAGCCGCCGGGGCGAGCACGGTAGCGCGGCCCGATCTCGACGAACAGCTTGCCCACGGCCTGCTTGTCGCGCAGGCGGGCAAATGCCAGCCGCCGATTGGCCACACCGTCGATCTTGCCGAGCGTGATCAGCGGCTCGGCGACGCGCCGCAGCTCCTTGGCCTTGGGCAGCGTGGTGCGGATCAACTCGTGCTTGATCAACGACGCCGTCATGTTGCGGAACATCGCTTCACGATGACTGCTGGTGCGGTTGAGTTTGCGTCCGGATTTGAGGTGGCGCATGGCGTTCTTTCCTGCTTGATCGGGTCGGGCTTGGCACAGCTACGGCGGCGGGCGGCCGCGGTGGCGGTGACTCATCCCATCTGCATGCCGTGCGCGAGCCCGGCCGGCGGCCAGCTTTCCAGCTTCATGCCGAGCGCCAGTCCGCGTGCGCCCAGCACGTCCTTGATTTCGGTCAGCGACTTCTTGCCGAGGTTGGGCGTCTTCAACAGCTCGACCTCGGTTTTCTGCACCAGGTCACCGATGTAGTAGATGCTTTCGGCCTTGAGGCAATTGGCTGAACGCACGGTCAATTCGAGATCATCGATGGGGCGCAGCAGCACCGGGTCGAATCCACTGCTCTCGGCCTTGTCAACCGCGCTCTCGCGGCGGCTGAAGTCGCCGAATACCGACAGCTGATCAGCAACAATCTCGGCGGCGCGACGTACCGCTTCCTCGGCGTTGATGGTGCCGTTGGTCTCGACGTCAAGCACCAGCTTGTCGAGATTCGTGCGCTGTTCGACGCGCGCGCTGTCAACCTCGTAGGCCACCCGACGCACCGGGCAAAACGAAGCGTCCAGCTGTAGACGGCCGATCGGGCGCGATTCCTCGTCCGGCAGCAGCCGTGCGGTGGCCGGCTGGTAGCCGACACCGCGGCGCACCTTCAAGCGCATGTTCAGGCCGACGTCCTTGGTCAGATGGCAGATCACGTGGTCGGGATTGATGATCTCGACCGAGTGATCGACCGTGATGTCGGACGCCTTGACCACACCCTTGCCCTTCTTGGCAAGCGTCAGCGTGGTCTCGTCGTGGCCGTGCATGCGGATCGCCACGTCCTTGAGGTTGAGCAGGACTTCGATGACGTCCTCCTGCAGGCCCTCGAGGGTGGTGTACTCGTGCAGCACGCCGTCGATTTCCACCTCGACGATCGCGCAGCCGGGGATGGAGGAAAGCAGCACGCGGCGCAGCGCATTGCCCAGGGTGTGACCGAAGCCACGCTCGAGCGGCTCGACCACGACTTTGGCGCGGTTGGGTCCGAGCTGCTCGACGCTGAGGCCGCGCGGCCGCAGCACACTTGTTGACGACACTGCCATGTACCAGGCTCCCGGTGATTACTTCGAATAAAGCTCGACGATCAGGTTCTCATTGATGTCGGACGGCAGCTCGCCGCGGTCCGGCATCGTCTTGAACACGCCGCTGAACTTCTTCGCGTCGATCTCGACCCAGCCCGGACGCAGGTCCATGCCGTCGGCCAGGGTCATGGATTCCTGCACACGCAGCTGGCTTTTGGCGCGCTCGGTGAGGCTGACCTCGTCACCCGGCTTGATGTGCAGCGAAGGCACGTTGACCTTGCGGCCATTCACGACGATCGACTTGTGGGCGACCATCTGCCGCGCCTGGGCCCGGGTGACCGCGAAACCCATGCGGTACACGACATTGTCCAGTCGGCTCTCGAGCAGGCGGAGAAGGTTCTCGCCGGTGTTGCCCTTCTGCGTCGAGGCCTTGATGTAGTAGTTGCGGAACTGGCGCTCGAGCACGCCGTAGATGCGCTTGACCTTCTGCTTCTCGCGCAGCTGGACGGCGTAGTCGGACAGGCGCGCGCGCTTGTTGGCGCCATGCTGACCGGGCTTGTTCTCGAGCTTGCACTTGGAGTCGAGCGCGCGCGCCGGACTCTTCAGCCCGAGATCGGCACCTTCACGACGTGCCAGCTTGCAGGTGGGACCGCGATAGCGAGCCATGGTGTTATCTCCTCAGACGCGCCGCTTCTTGGGCGGGCGGCAGCCGTTGTGCGGGATGGGCGTGACGTCGATGATGTTGACGACCTTGTAGCCCAGCGCGTTCAGCGAGCGCACCGCCGACTCGCGGCCCGGACCCGGGCCCTTGATGCGTACCTCGACCGTCTTGACGCCATAGTCGAGCGCAGCGCGCCCGGCCTTCTCGGCGGCGACCTGCGCGGCAAATGGCGTCGATTTGCGCGAACCGCGAAATCCCGCGCCGCCGGACGTTGCCCACGACAGCGCGTTGCCCTGACGGTCGGTGATGGTGATGATGGTGTTGTTGAACGAAGCCTGGACGTGGGCGACGGCATCGGTGACGACGCGCTTGGTCTTTTTCTTCGGCTTGGAAGCAGTTGCGGTCTTGGTGGACATGGCGGATCCGGTTACCTTTTGATCTGACGGCGCGGACCCTTGCGCGTGCGCGCATTGGTACGCGTGCGCTGGCCGCGAACGGGCAGGCCGCGGCGATGGCGCAGACCGCGGTAGCAGCCGAGATCCATCAGGCGCTTGATGGACATGCCGACCTCGCGACGCAAATCGCCTTCGATGATGTACTTGCCGACCTCGCGACGCAGGGTTTCGACCTCGCCCTCGCTCAGCGAACGAATCGGGGTATTGGGATCCACGCCGGTGTCAACGCAAATCTTGCGTGCCCGGGCACGGCCAATGCCGAAAATACTCTGCAGACCGACCCAGACATGCTTCTGGACCGGCAGGTTTACGCCTGCAATGCGCGCCATGATGTGCTGTCTCCGATGCGTTGCTCGCGCGGTAAACGCGTAATACTACAGTTAAATCGATGAAACAGAAAGAGCCGGGCGCATGCCGCGCCCGCGATCCGTATATCCGCCTGCGGCCTCAGCTGCGCCGCAGGTTGGCCTTCTTCAGCAGGCTTTCGTACTGGTGGCTGACCAGATGCGCCTGCACCTGCGATATGAAGTCCATCACCACCACGACCACGATCAGCAGCGAGGTCCCGCCAAAATAGAACGGCACGTTCCAGGCTGTCTGCAAGAAGGTCGGCACCAGACACACGGCCACCAGGTACAGCGCACCTGCGCCGGTCAGACGACTGAGCACGCCGTCGATGTAGTCCGCGGTGGCCTTGCCGGGGCGGATGCCCGGAATCAGGGCACCCGAACGCTTCAGGTTATCCGCCGTCTCCGGCGCGTTGAACACGATCGCCGTATAGAAAAACGCGAACAGGATGATCAGTACCGCAAAGATGATCTCGTACGACGGTTCGCCCGGTGTCAGCGCAGTCGTCAGCGTCTGCAGCCAGTGCATCTGGCTGGCGCTGCTGAACCAGGTGGCGGCAGTCGCCGGGAACATGATCAGGCTGGTCGCGAAGATCGGCGGAATCACGCCCGACATGTTGATCTTCAGCGGCAGGTGCGAAGTCTGATTCTGGTAGGCGCGCGGGCCGCCCTGGCGACGCGCGTAATTGACGGTGATCCGCCGCTGCGCGCGTTCCATGTAGACCACGAACGCGGTAACCACCACGATGACCGCGATGACCAGCAGTACCTTGAGCACCGACAGCTCGCCGTTCTGAGCCATGCTCAGAGTGTGCATCACGGCGCCCGGCAGGCCGGACACGATGCCAGCGAAAATCAGCAGCGAGATGCCGTTGCCGATGCCGCGTTCGGTAATCTGCTCGCCCAGCCACATCAGGAACATGGTGCCGGCAGTCAGTCCGACCACCGATGCAAAGATGAAGCCGAAGCCGGGCGTGTAAACGACCTGCACGCCGCCCATCTCGCCCTGCTTCTGCAACGCCATGGCAACGCCGAAGGACTGGAAAGCGGCCAGCCCCACGGTACCCCAGCGCGTGTACTTGGTCAGCGTGCGGCGCCCGCCATCGCCTTCCTTGCGCAGCTGCTGCCAGCTCGGCAGCACCGAGCCCAGCATCTGCACCACGATCGAGGCGGAAATGTAGGGCACGACCCCCAGTGCGAACACCGAGAAGCGGGCCAGTGCGCCACCGGAGAACATGTTGAACATGTTCAGCAGACCGCCGCCCTGTTCGATCATGCGGCTCATGGCCTCCGGATTCACGCCCGGGACCGGGATGAACGAGCCCAGCCGGAACACGACCAGTGCGCCGATCACGAAGAAAATGCGCTGCCGCAGCTCGGTCAGTTTGCCGAGCGATCCGAGCATGCTGGCCTTGCTTGCCGCCATGCGCCTACTCCACGCTGCCGCCGGCCGCCTCGATGGCGGCCTTGGCACCGGCGGTCGCCAGCAGCCCGCTGAGCTTCAGTGCGCGCTTGATCTCGCCGCGCTTGACCACCTTGACCCGCTTGGCACGGCCGTCGACCAGGCCAGCCTTGAGCAGCAGGGCGAGATCCACACAGGCATCCTTGAGACTGTCGAGCTGATACAGGAATACCTGCTGGGTCGCGGCGGCCTTCTGCGAGCGGAAGCCCACCTTGGGCAGGCGCCGCTGCAACGGCATCTGGCCGCCTTCGAAACCCACCTTGTGATAGCCGCCGGCGCGCGCATGCTGGCCCTTGTGGCCGCGGCCGGCAGTCTTGCCGAGGCCGGAACCGATGCCGCGACCGACACGCACGCGGTCGCGACGGGAACCCTTGGCCGGCTTGATCGTATTCAGACGCATGTTCGACTCCCGAATGCTGCTGCGCTTACTGCTCGACGCGAACCAGGTAGTACACCTTGGCGATCAGCCCGCGTACCTGCGGGCTGTCTTTCAGTTCGCGCACGTCGTTGATCTTGTTCAGACCGAGCGCCCTGACGCTCAGGCGGTGACGCTGCTGGACACCGCGCAAGCCCTTGACGAGACGCACCTTGACGGTCGTATCAGCCATGACCCATCACCTCCGCCACCGTCTTGCCGCGCTTCGCGGCGATACGTTCCGGCGTGACCATCGCCTGCAGACCCTTGATCGTCGCGCGTACCAGATTGATCGGGTTGCGCGAACCGACAGCCTTGGCCAGCACATTCTTCACGCCGACCACCTCGAGCACAGCGCGCATGGCGCCACCGGCGATCACGCCGGTACCCTCGGATGCCGGTTGCATGTAGACCCGAGCCGCGCCGTGGTGAGCCTTGACCGCGTACCACAGGGTGCCGTTGTTCAGCTTCACCTTGATCATGTTGCGACGCGCGCGCTCCATCGCCTTGGAAATCGCCACCGGTACTTCGCGCGCCTTCCCGTAGCCGAAACCGACACGACCGTCGCCGTCGCCAACCACCGTCAGCGCGGTGAAGGTCATCTGGCGTCCGCCCTTGACGGTCTTGGCGACACGGTTGACGGCAATCAGCTTTTCCAGCATGCCGTCTGAATTTTCACGATCGTTCGTCGACATGAATCACCTTGGTTCGCTCCGGCCAGGCCGGACTCGGAATTTGCGGCATCGGCCGCTTGGAATTGTTGTGTGGATCGGATGCTTCGAAATCAGAACTTGAGACCTGCCTCGCGCGCCGCGTCGGCCAGTGCCTTGACGCGGCCGTGATACCGGAAACCCGAGCGATCGAACGCGACCTGCTCGACGCCGGCCGCGCGCGCGCGCTCGGCGACGAGCCGGCCGACCACGGCCGCGGCCGCGACGTTCTTGGTGCCGGTCAATCCCTCGCGGATGTCCTTCTGCACAGTCGAGGCCGCCGCGATCACGCGGTCGCCGGTCGCCGCGATGACTTGCGCGTACAGGTGCTGACCGCTGCGGTGCACGGTCAGGCGTGCCACGCCGAGCGTGCGGATATGCATGCGCGTGGACTTGGCGCGGCGCAGACGGGCAATGTTCTTATCCATGGTTCTTCTCCGAAAGCTGAAGGTTTCCTGGGAGTCGACACGGGGCGCGACTCCGCGGCACAGGCCGCACTACGCCTTCTTGGCTTCTTTCAGGGTGATCTTCTCGCCGGCGTAGCGCACACCCTTGCCCTTGTAGGGCTCCGGCGGACGGAATGCGCGGATCTTTGCCGCAACCTGGCCGACACACTGCTTGTCGGTACCCTTGATCAGGATCTCGGTCTGGCTCGGCGTCTCCAGGGTGACGCCTGCCGGGGCCGCGAACGTGACCGGGTGGGAAAAGCCCAGGGACAGGTTCAGGGTCTTGCCCTGCATGGCCGCGCGATAACCGACCCCGACCAGCTCGAGCTTGCGCTCATAGCCATCGGTCACACCCTTGACCATGTTGGCCAGCAGGGCGCGCATGGTCCCGGCGAACTTGCTGTCAATGCCGTCATCGGCCCGGCAATGGATCTGGCCATCGGCAACCGCGACCTTGACGCCGGCGATGGCCGTCATCGACAACATGCCGCGGGATCCCTTGACGGTGATCGCGGCAGTGTCGATCTTGCACTCGACGCCCTTGGGCAGCGCGATCGGCTTTTTGGCAACTCGCGACATGGCGGCGCTCCTTAGGCGACGATGCCGATGACTTCGCCGCCCAGACCCTTGGTACGGGCCTGCGCGTCGGTCATCAGGCCGGCGGAGGTGGACACGATGGAGATGCCGAGCCCGCCCAGCACCTTGGGCAGCTCGCCCTTGCCGCGATAGACGCGCAACCCGGAGCGACTGACGCGATCGATGCGCTCGATGGCCGGACGGCCCTCGAAGTATTTGAGCTTGAGTTCGAGCTCGGGCTTGCCGGCGATCTTGGCGATCTTGGAGTCCGCGATATAGCCCTCGGCCTTCAGCAGCTCGGCCAGCGCGGTCTTCAGCTTCGAGGACGGCATGCGGACCGCCGGCTTGCCCGTGGCCTGGGCATTGCGGATGCGGGTGAACATATCGGCGATGGGATCAGTCATGCTCATGATTCGGTTCCTTGCGTATGCATCGATATCCGCCGAGTTACCAGCTGGCCTTGCGCAGACCAGGCACGTCACCGCGCATCGTCGCTTCACGCAGCTTGTTGCGAGCGAGACCGAACTTCCGGTACACCCCATGCGCGCGGCCGGTGATGGCGCAGCGCGTGGTCTGGCGGGTCGGGCTGGCGTCGCGCGGCAGTCGCTGCAACTTCGTCTGCGCCTCCATCTTCTCGTCATACGAGGATTTGGGGTTCAGCACGATCGTCTTGAGCTGTGTGCGCTTGGCGGCGTGCCGCTTGGCGATCTTGGCCCGTTTGATCTCGCGGTTGACCATCGATGTCTTTGCCATGGATTTTCCTGCCGGTCAGTTGCGGAACGGGAATTTAAAGGCCTCGAACAGAGCCCGGGCTTCCGCGTCGGTCTTCGCGGTGGTGGCGATGGCGATATCCATGCCCCGCAGCGCGTCAATCTGATCGAAATCGATCTCCGGAAAGATGATCTGCTCCTTGATGCCCATGTTGTAGTTGCCGCGACCGTCGAAAGCGCGGCCGGACACACCACGGAAATCGCGCACGCGCGGCAGGGCGATCGTGATCAGGCGGTCGAAGAACTCGTACATGCGCGCACGGCGCAACGTGACCTTGCAGCCGATCGGCCAGCCATCTCGAATCTTGAACGAGGCCACCGACACGCGCGCCTTGGTCGCCACCGGCTTCTGCCCGGCGATCTTGGCCATGTCGGCAATCGCGTTCTCCAGCACCTTCTTGTTGGCGGCCGCTTCACCGACACCCATGTTCAGGGTGATCTTGGTGATGCGCGGCACTTCCATCACGTTCTTGTAGCCGAAGCGTTCCATCAGTTTCGGAACGACCTGCTCTTTGTAGATTGTCTCTAGGCGCGTCATCGCTGGGTCCTCACGCGTCCACGACCTCGCCGGACGAACGGTAGACGCGTACTTTGCGTCCATCGTCGAGCGCCTTGTAACCGACGCGCTCGCCTTGGTTCGTGGCGGGGTTGAACAGCATCACGTTGGAAATGTGGATCGGCGCCTCGCGTTCGACGATGCCGCCCGGCTGGTTGGCCTGCGGATTCGGCTTGGTGTGGCGTTTTGCCAGGTTGACGTTGGCGACGTACACGCGCTCACCCGCCACGCGCGTCACTTCGCCCCGCTGACCCTTGTTCTTGCCGGTAATCACAAGCACCTGATCACCTTTGCGGATACGGTTCATGGTATTCGGCCTCTGCTCAAAGCACTTCCGGGGCGAGCGAGACGATCTTCATGAACTTCTCGCTGCGCAGCTCGCGGGTCACCGGTCCGAAGATGCGGGTGCCGATCGGTTCGAGCTTGTTGTTGAGGAGCACGGCGGCGTTGCCGTCGAAACGGATCAGCGATCCGTCGGGACGCCGCACGCCCTTGGATGTGCGCACGACGACCGCACTGTACACCTCGCCTTTTTTCACCTTGCCGCGCGGGATCGCGTCCCTGACGCTCACCTTGATCACGTCACCGATGCGGGCATAACGGCGCTTCGAGCCACCGAGCACCTTGATGCACATCAGTTCGCGCGCTCCGCTGTTGTCCGCTGCGGCCAGCGTGGTCTGCATCTGGATCATGACATCGCTCCTGTGCTTACTCGCCGCCGCGCGTGACGACTTCGATCACGCGGTGATGCTTGGTCTTCGACAGCGGCCGGCATTCGGCGATGCGAACCAGATCGCCCTCGCGACACTGACCGGCCTCGTCATGCGCGTGCAGCTTGGTCGAACGGCGCACGATCTTGCCGTACAGGTCGTGCTGCACCTGGCGCTCGATCAGCACCGTCACCGTCTTGTTCATCTTGTTGCTGACGACGCGGCCCTCGAGGGTGCGCGCCTGATTCAGGTTCTCGCTCATCGCGCGGTCCTCGCTCGCTCGCCCAGCAGGGTCTTGGTGCGGGCGATCTCTCGCCGCACGCGGCGCAGCTGCTGAGGCTGGGACAGCTGCCCCGAGCCTTTCTGCATGCGCAGGTTGAACTGTTCCTTGCGCAGATCGAGAAGATGCTCGTTCAGCTCAGGGGCCGACTTGCCACGCAGATCATTCAGTTCCATCACAGCACCGCCCGGGTCACAAACTGGGTCTGCACCGAAAGCTTGGCGGCAGCCAGGCGAAAGGCCTCGCGCGCCGTGGCTTCGTCGACACCCTCGATTTCGTACAACATGCGGCCAGGCTGGACTGGTGCCACCCAGAACTCGACGCTGCCCTTGCCCGAACCCATGCGCACCTCGATGGGCTTGCGGGTGATCGGCTTGTCCGGGAACACGCGGATCCAGAGCTTGCCGCCGCGCTTCACGAAACGCGTGATGCACCGCCGAGCGGCTTCGATCTGGCGCGCGGTCAGATGCCCGTGGGTGATCGCCTTGAGGCCGAACTCGCCAAAGCTGACGAGGTTCGAGCAATGGCTGAGACCCTCGTTGCGGCCCTTGTGGACCTTGCGGTATTTGGTTCGCTTGGGTTGAAGCATGATGCATTCGCTCCTTACTTGGCGGCTGCCGGACGCTCGCGGCGCCCTTCGCGTTCGCCCTCCTTCGCCTCCTGCTGCTGCGAAGCAGCAAGGTCGAAGATCTCACCCTTGTAGATCCACACCTTGACGCCGATCACGCCGTAGGTGGTCTTGGCCTCGGCAAAACCGTAGTCGATGTCGGCGCGCAGGGTGTGTAGCGGGACACGACCTTCGCGATACATCTCCGAACGCGCGATCTCGGCGCCATTCAGCCGGCCGCCGACGTTGACCTTGATGCCGAGCGCACCGAGGCGCATCGCGTTGCCGACCGCGCGCTTCATGGCACGGCGGAACATGATGCGGCGCTCCAGCTGCTGGGCGATCGACTCGGCCACCAGCTGCGCATCGAGCTCGGGTTTGCGCACCTCGGAAACATTGATGTGCGTGGGCACGCCCATCATCGCCGAGACATCCTTGCGCAGCTTTTCGATATCCTCGCCCTTCTTGCCGATCACCACGCCGGGCCGCGCCGTGTGGATGGTGACCCGCGCATTCTTGGCCGGGCGCTCGATCTGGATCCGGGAAATGCCGGCCGCCGCGAGGCGCTTCTTCAGCATGTCGCGGACCTTGATGTCGGCAACCAGATACTGGGCATACTCACGCTTGCCCGCGAACCATTTCGAGTTCCAGTCCTTGGCGATGCCGAGGCGGATGCCCGTGGGATGTACTTTGTGACCCATCGTTATCGTCCCGTCAGTTGCCAACGACTACGGTGATGTGACTGGAGCGCTTGAGGATGCGGGCGCCGCGGCCCTTGGCGCGTGCATGCATGCGCTTCATGACCGGACCTTCATCGACGAACACGCGCGTGATCTTGAGCTCGTCGACATCGGCGCCGAGATTGTTCTCGGCGTTGGCGACGGCCGCGAGCAGCACCTTGCGCAACAGATGCGCGGCCTTCTTGTCGGTGAACTCCAGCACGTTGCTGGCCCTTCCCACCGGCAAGCCGCGGACCAGATCCGCCACCAGACGCGCCTTCTGCGCCGAGATGCGGGCGCCGCGCAGGATCGATTTCGCTTCCATCGTCGACTCCGTCACTTGCTGACCGCCTTCTTGTCGGCGGAGTGGCCCTTGAACGTGCGCGTCACCGCGAACTCGCCGAGCTTGTGCCCGACCATGTTCTCGTTGATCAGCACCGGCACATGCTGACGTCCGTTGTGGACGGCAATCGTAAGGCCCACCATTTCGGGCAGGATCATGGAACGCCGCGACCAGGTCTTGATCGGACGCTTGTTGTTGCTGGAGGACGCTGCCTCCACCTTCTTGATCAGGTGCAGGTCGACGAACGGACCCTTTTTCAAAGAACGCGGCATGGCGGCTTCCCGTTACTTGCGACGACGCACGATCATGTTCTGCGTGCGCTTGTTGTTGCGTGTCTTGTAGCCCTTGGTCGGCAGGCCCCACGGACTGACCGGATGGCGGCCACCCGAGGTGCGGCCTTCACCGCCGCCGTGCGGATGATCCACCGGGTTCATGGCGACGCCGCGCACGGTCGGGCGGATGCCCTTCCAGCGCTTGGCGCCCGCCTTGCCGATCTTGCGCAGACTGTGTTCGGCATTGCCCACTTCGCCGATGGTCGCGTGGCATTCAACCGGTACTTTGCGCATCTCGCCCGAACGCAGGCGCAGCGTGGCGTATCCTTGTTCGCGCGCGATCAGCTGCACGGAGGCGCCGGCGCTGCGCGCCAGCTGGGCACCGCGGCCCGGTTTCATCTCGACGCAGTGGATCGTCGTGCCAATCGGAATATTGCGCAGCGGCAGCGAGTTGCCAACCTTGATCGGCGCATCGCGGCCAGCGACCAGCGGATCACCCACCTGCACACCCTTGGGGGCGATGATGTAACGACGCTCGCCGTCGGCATAGCAGACAAGGGCGATGTGCGCGGTGCGGTTCGGATCGTACTCCAGGCGCTCGACACGGCAGGCGATGCCTTCCTTGTCGCGCTTGAAGTCGATGATGCGGTAATGCTGCTTGTGACCACCGCCGCGATGCCGGGTGGTGATGCGGCCGTAATGGTTGCGACCACCGGTGTTGCTCTGCGCTTCGGTCAGCGCCGCCAGTGGCGCGCCCTTGTGCAGGCCAGGCGTGACCACGCGCACCATCGAGCGACGGCCGGGTGAGGTGGGCTTGAGGGTAATCAGTGCCATCGGGATTGTGCTCCTGGCTTAGGCCTTGGCCATCATGTCGATGGTCTGGCCAGCGGCGAGGCGGACGTAGGCCTTGCGCAACCCGGACCGATGGCCGGGGCGAAAGCGGAACGACTTGACCTTGCCCTTGACGTTGACCAGGTTGACCGCGGCGACCTTCACGTCGAACATCTGTTCGACCGCAGCCTTGATGTCGGCTTTGGTAGCGCCGGCAGCAACCTCGAACACGTACTGGTTGATTTCCTGCAGTCGCGCCGCCTTTTCGGACACGTGCGGCGCACGCAGGACGCTGAGGATGTGTTCGTTGTTCATGCCAGCCACTCCTCGACCTTCTTCACCGAGCCGATGGTCATCAGCACCTGATCGGCGCCGACAAGGCTGACCGGATCCATCGCGGCGACATCGACGACGTTCACTTTCGACAGGTTGCGCGCAGCGAGATAGAGCGCCTGGCTAACTCCCTCGTCGACCAGCAGCACACGCCCCGTCGCCTCAAGGGCGGCCAGCCGCGCGACCAGCGTCCGGGTCTTCGGCGCGTCGATCGCGAAATCGGCAACGATCTTCAACCGGCCCTGGCGATTGAGCTCAGCCAGAATCGAACGCATGGCACCGCGATACATCTTGCGGTTGACCTTCTGCGCGAAGCTGCGGGGCTTGGCGGCGAAAGTCACGCCACCGCCGACGAAGATCGGGGCACGGAAGTCGCCGTGGCGGGCACCGCCGCCCTTCTGCTTCTTGAACTTCTTGGTCGTTCCGGAAAGCTCGCCGCGCGACAGCTGCGCCTTGGTACCGGCACGTCCGGCAGCCTGGTAAGCCACCACCACCTGATGTACCAGATCCTCGCGGAATTCACTGGCGAACACTGCTTCCGAAACCGCCAGCGGGGAAGCGCCGATCACATTCAGTTCCATGTCGTCGCTCCTCAAGCCTTGGCTGCCGCACGGATGATCACGTCGCCACCAGGCGCACCCGGTACCGCACCCTTGATCGCGATCAGGTGGCGTTCGGCGTCGATCTGGACCACCTCGAGGTTCATCGCTGACTGCCGATCGCTGCCCATGTGCCCCGCCATCCGCTTGCCGGGGAACACGCGGCCCGGCGTCTGCCGCTGACCGATGGAACCGGGCGCGCGATGCGACAGCGAGTTGCCGTGCGTCGCATCGCCCATGGTGAAATTGTGGCGCTTGATCGTGCCCTGGAAGCCCTTGCCCTTGGTCACGCCGGCGACATCGACCATCTGGCCGACACTGAAGACGTCCTCGGCCTTGATCTCGGCGCCGACCGCATATTTGCCGGCATCAGCTGCCGCCAGACGGAATTCCCACAGTCCGCGCCCGGGCTCGACCCTGGCCTTGGCGTAGTGCCCCTTCTGCGCCTTGCTCAGCAGGGACGCGCGCTTGGCGCCCGCGGTCACTTGCACCGCGGTATAACCGTCACTATCCGCGACCTTCACCTGGGTCACGCGGTTCGGCGTCGCTTCAATCAGCGTCACCGGCACCGAGCGGCCGTCCTCGGTGAAGAGTCGGCTCATGCCGCACTTGCGGCCAACCAATCCGATACTCATGGGTGTGTCCTGTCAGCGCCTTAGCCGAGCTTGATCTGCACGTCGACGCCAGCCGCAAGATCCAGCTTCATCAGCGCGTCCACGGTTTTGTCGTTGGGATCGACGATGTCCAGCACGCGCTTGTGGGTACGCGTCTCGTACTGGTCGCGTGCGTCCTTGTCGACGTGCGGCGACACCAGAATGGTGTAACGCTCGATCTTGGTCGGCAGCGGAATCGGGCCGCGCACCTGCGCGCCGGTACGCCGGGCCGTTTCGACGATCTCGCTCGCCGAGCGATCGATCAGACGATGATCGTACGCCTTGAGCCGAATGCGAATCTTCTGGTTCGCCATTGCCGTGTCCTGTATGAAAGAACGCTGCCGCGATTGATCACGCGCCGCTTCTCGCGGCGCGCGCACTGCTGTTGCCGTTACTCGAAGATCTTGGCGACGACGCCGGCACCGACGGTGCGGCCACCCTCGCGGATCGCGAAGCGCAGCCCTTCCTCCATCGCAATCGGTGCAATCAGCGACACCACCATCTTCACGTTGTCTCCCGGCATCACCATCTCCACGCCCTCCGGCAGCTCGCAGGCGCCGGTGACATCCGTGGTCCGGAAGTAAAACTGCGGCCGGTAGCCCTTGAAGAACGGCGTATGACGCCCGCCCTCCTCCTTGCTCAGCACGTACACCTCCGCCTCAAACTTCGTGTGCGGCGTGATCGAACCCGGCTTGCACAGCACCTGTCCGCGCTCCACGTCCTCGCGCTTGGTGCCGCGCAGCAGCAGGCCCACGTTGTCGCCCGCCTGACCCTGGTCAAGCAGCTTGCGGAACATCTCCACGCCCGTCACCGTCGTCTTCACCGTCGGCTTCAGGCCCACAATCTCCACTTCCTCGCCCACCTTGACCACGCCGCGCTCCACGCGCCCCGTGACCACCGTGCCGCGTCCGGAAATCGAGAACACGTCCTCCACCGGCATCAAAAACGGCTTGTCCAGCGCCCGCACCGGCTCCGGTATGAAACTGTCCAGCGCGTCCACCAGCTTGATGATCGACGGCACCCCGATCTCACTCGGGTCGCCCTCCAGCGCCTTCAGCGCCGATCCCTTGATGATCGGCGTGTCGTCGCCCGGAAACTTGTACTTGCCCAGCAGCTCGCGGACTTCCATCTCCACCAGCTCCAGCAGCTCGGCGTCATCCACCATGTCCGCCTTGTTCATGTACACCACGATGTACGGCACGCCCACCTGCCGCGCCAGCAGAATGTGCTCCCGCGTCTGCGGCATCGGACCGTCCGCCGCGCTCACCACCAGGATCGCGCCGTCCATCTGCGCCGCTCCCGTGATCATGTTCTTCACATAATCCGCGTGCCCCGGGCAGTCCACGTGCGCGTAGTGCCGCTTCGGCGACTCGTACTCCACGTGCGCCGTCGAAATCGTGATCCCGCGCGCCTTCTCTTCCGGCGCCGCGTCAATCTGGTCGTACGCCTTGAACTCCCCGCCAAACCGCTCCGCGCCCACCTTCGTCAGCGCCGCCGTCAGCGTCGTCTTCCCGTGATCCACGTGGCCAATCGTCCCCACGTTCACGTGCGGCTTCTTTCGCTCAAACTTTTCCTTGGACATGACTGGCAGACTCCGCGGGAGTGTGTTGCGGTTGGAATGGGACTCGAACGACCTGCATCAAGGGGTGGTGCTCACGACTGGAATCGAACCAGTGACCTCTTCCTTACCAAGGAAGTGCTCTACCGACTGAGCTACGTGAGCAGGCGATCCGCACGGCAGGAGAGCAATGGAGCGGGAGACGGGAATCGAACCCGCACCATCAGCTTGGAAGGCTGAGGTTCTACCATTGAACTACTCCCGCCCGTGCGGAGTGCTGCTGGTGGAGGGAGGTGGATTCGAACCACCGAAGGCGTAAGCCAGCAGATTTACAGTCTGCCCCCGTTGGCCGCTTGGGTATCCCTCCAACAAAGAACGGGCATTGTCGCGAGCGGCCCCGGCACTGTCAACAGATTCTGGCATGTCTCCTGCTTCGAACCGGCGCTTGCGCGCGACCTCCGGATGCCGTCGCCGGCGTCATGGCTGTGCCGGCCAATGACGCGATCGACTGTCGCAACACGTCATGCGGTTTGACGCAACGACGACGACGACTGCAGCGGACACGGCCGCCGCGATGATGCCGGCGGGCAGGCCTCGAAATGTGACAATCCGCCCAATCCGCGCCAGATCAAGCGCTCAAGGGCGTGACGTGGATCACATTCGGGCCATCCGCGGCGGTTGGCATCCTGCTTGCTTCATCCCCACCACCACCGCATCCACCCGGCTGCGGCAACCGAAACCCCGCCCCGTCCCAAGACCCGGAGATCGCACCATGAAGTTCACCAAGATCCTGCGCACCACCGCCCTTGCCGCCAGCCTGGCGGCGGTCCTGGGCCTGGCCGCCGCGCCCTCGGCGATGGCCGACACGGCCACCGGCAATACCCAGTTCACCGTCAAGCTGTCGCCGGTGACGCTGCTCTACTACTACTCGCAGATCGACCTGACCCTCGATTCGACGGCCATGCTGGCAGTCGCCGGCGGCAGCCCGGCCGCACTCTCGGCCACGGCACTGACCGCAACCAGTGGCAATGTGTCCGGTGGCGCCGTCAGCTTGAGCGCCGGCATTACCCCCAGCGCCGTGGCCGGCATCAGTGCAGTCGGCCTCGACATCACCAATGCCTGGGCCGTACGCTCGGTGACCACCCCGACCAGCGGCAATACCACGGTGACGGTAGCCTTCAGTGGCGGCTCGACTGCGACACTGACGGGTGCTGTGGATACAGGTTCGACCATCGGTCTCAGCAGCCCGGGCACCAGTGTTGCTCCCTTCACCGGCACGGGCCTTGCCGGCGTGCAGCTTGGCGACATCAAGATGAACATGGATCTTTCCAACGCCAAGACTGCCGACACCTACGGCACGGCGACCATCGTCATTACCGCCACCAGCACCTGATCCACAGCACGCGACGGCATGAAGCGCTGGAGCGCCCTGATTGCGACGGCGGCACTGGTGACGGTGCCGCCGTCGCTGTTTGCGCAGGCCACCCTGACCGGTGGCCGCATCGGCGTGCTCGGACCCGCGAGCAGGGGGCTGGCAGGCAGCCTTCGCGGCTCGGCCCGACTGGCCGCGCCACGCTCCGCGGCAGCGCCCGGGCAGCACAACGCCCAAGGCCGAGCCGGTGGCAATGGAGGGAACGGAGGGAACGGGGGAAACGGCAACGGTGGCGGTTGCCGGATCTACGGATTCCTCAACGGCGGCCTGAGCGGCGGCGGCACGCTCAACTCGATCGGCGCTTTCGACGTCACCGGGGGACAGCCCCCAAGCTTCTCGGCCGGCACCAGCGCACCCAGCGCCTTCGCCAGCGGCGGCCGGCTGAGCGCCGACGCCGGCGCGATCAATCCCGGCGGCGTGGCCAGCTCGGTGCCGCGCAACGGCGGCACCCTGTTCCAGTACGCCACGACCACGAGCTGCGGCACAGGCGCGCCGTTCACCACCACCCTGACCAGCAATCCCGCCGGCGCCGGCGGAGCGGTCATCGCCACCGCCAACACGCTGCGCATGCAGGCGACCTACACCACGCAGTACGTGGCGGACCCGAACAATCCCTACTACTGCTACTACACCAACAATCCCAACAAAGTCTTCACCTGCGACCTCTGGTCGGCGCAGGTGACGTTCAACTTCCTCACCAGCTCGTTTCCCGCGATCGGTGCCGCCAGCTATTCGCTGAACATCGTGCAGGCTACGATCACGTCACCATGAACCGCCTGCCGCGTATCCCCGCCCTGCTGCTGATCCTGCTCGCCGGCCTGGCCACCGCACCCCCGGCACGCGCGCAGGTGGCCCTGACGCCGCAGATCTACACCATCGATCTCGACAAGCCCGACCAGACCTGGTCGTTCCGGCTGATCAATTTCACCAAGGACCCCAAGCCGGTCACGGTGTCGGTGATCAACTGGACCATGGACGCAAAGGGCGACGTGTTGCCGGCGCCACTGGAGGAGCAGTCGCTGGCGCCCTGGATCCAGATCAACCCGACCTCCTTCGTGCTCCCCGCCAACGGCTCGCAGGTGGTGCGCTTCGCCATCCGCCCGGCGGTTCCGCTCGGCCCCGGCGAGCACCGCGCGATGATCTTCTTCAGCGAGCAGCCGCAAGGCGTGCAGCCCAAGGGCACCTTCCGGGCGTTGTTCCGGCTGGGCGCCGCGGTCTATGCGCGGGTACCGCCCTACACGATGCTGGGCGAGATCCTCTCGGCCAGGCCGGATGCCCACGGCGTCAGTTTCGAGGTGCGCAACACCGGCGATGCCACGACGCGCATGGTGGGCCAGTACGTGGTCTGGGAAAAAGGCAGCGTCCCCGCGACCGGCCCCTGGCCGGCGCATCTCGGGCAGCCCGATTTCAAGCCTCCCGAAGGGCTGGCGGCAAGCGGCGCGTTGCCACTGGATGCGGACCTTCCCGGCCTGAAGCGCAGCGTGCGTCTTGAATTCGACGACAAGGCCGGCCTGGCGCCGGGCATGTATGTGCTCTACCTGCGCGGCAGCTTCGGCAGCCCGGTGATCGACCGCAAGCTGGCGTTCGCCGTTCCGGCCAAGCCGCACTGAGCTGCCCCGATGCAGCGATGGGTCCGCCCCGCAGATCCGTGCGGGCTGCTGTTCGCAGTCGCGGCGCTGCTGCATGCGGGCGTGGCGATGGCCGCCCCGGCAGCAGCACCCGCGGCCGCGGCGATCAGCAGCCCCGCGCCGCCGTCCTACATCGCCGACGCCGCGCACAAGACCACGATCGCCGGCTTCATCCTCAACGGCCACGACACCGGCGAGAGCATCACTCTGCTGCCACTGCCCGGCGGCGGCTATGCGATCGATCTCGACCAGTTTGCCCGTCGCCTCGCCACGATCGTCGAGGACCGCGGGCCGCTGCTGGTGCTGCCGACACCGCTGGGCAACGCCGAGTTGCAGCGTGCCGACCTGATCGCCCATGACAAGCAGCGTTTCTTCCCGCTGATACCCCTCGCGGCAAAGCTGGGCGCCCGGCTGACGTTCGATGAACAGGAGTTCGCACTCAAGGCCGACCTGCCCTGGAACCCCGGCAGCGAACAGGCCGGCGCGGCGCTGACCGCGCAACAGGTCAAGCCCGACATCCGCGCCCCCGAGCTGTCGCTCTCCAGCTGGCACAGCGAGGCCTACTACACTCGCAGCGGCAGTGGCAGCACACTGAACACCTTCACCGACCTCGGCGGCGCGCTGGGGCCGGGCTTCTGGCGCCTGCGCTACTACACCAACCCCGGCGGCCAGAACCGGCTGACCAACTACGGCTGGATCCTCGACCAGGGCAACAGCCGCTGGTTGCTCGGCCACGACCAGCTGGCGCTGGACCCGCTGCTGCCCTACGCCGAGCTGACCGGCGTGCAGTACGCCTGGACCAACCGTCCGGGCCTGGTTTACGGCGATTCGCTGGCCGCCAACCAGTTTGTCGCCAGCCAGCTGCAGGGTGGGCGCGCGATCAGCGGCAGCGACGGCCCGCCGGGCGGCATCGCCGAGCTGCGCATCAACGGCCAGGTGATCGCGCGCACGGCCATCCGCCTCGACGGCAGCTGGCAGTTCCGCGACGTGCTGCTGCGCGGCGACGAGCGCGTCGAGGTCGCGCTGTACCGGCGCTTCGGCGATGGCACCCCGGTCAGGATCGAATCGGTCAGCGTCGTCGACAGCGCCCAGGCGCTGCCCGCAGGCACGGTGATCTCCTACGGCGGCCTCGGCGTGGACGGCAACCCGCTCGATCCGACGGTCGGTACCCATGGCGCCGGCGGCTTCTACCAGTGGCGCTACGGCGTCAGCCAGCAATTGACCGTCGGGGCGACCGCGCAGCGCGCCAACGGCGGCGACTACGGCATGGTCAACGCGGTCAGCGGGCTGGGCGCGCTGGGCACCTGGGGCGTGTCGCTTGGCCGCAATGGCGGCGCGGGCGCGTGGAGCCTGAGCGGCAACGGGCAGGCCGGGCATTACTACTGGAATACCTTTGCGGTCCATCGCGACGCCCGCTATTTCAGCGGCATCAACGCTCCTTCCGACGACCGCTATGCGGTGGTCGGCTGGCACGCGACGCAGAGCCTCGACCTGACCCTGACCGGACGCGACGTCAACGATCCGGTACTCGGCAACCATTACCGCTTCGTCAAGCCGGGTTTCGGCTGGCGCCCGTTCGACAGCCTCAGTCTCAGTGCCCAGCCGGACTACTTCGGCAGCTATGCCTACAACCTGTCATGGCTGCCGGATGCTCGCGACCAGATTTCGCTCAGCCGCTATTCCGGCGTCAGCCAGGTGCAATGGCAGCGCTCGCTCGGCGAGGGCTACAGCGCGACCCTGGCGGCCACCCGCGATGGCATCCTGGGCACGCGCTACTCGACGCTGCTGAGCGGCCTGTGGACGGGGCCGCGACCGATCCTCTGGAGCGCCGGCCTGCTGCGCGGCCGCGGGCACTTCGGCTATCTGCTCGATGCGGCGGTGGAGGCGGTGCCGGGGCTCTCGGCGCACCTGCAGCTGCTCGATGATCCCCTCTCGCGCGGCATTCCCGGTGCCGGTGGCACGCTGATCCAGTTCGTGCTGGTGGCCGACTTCGCGGTCACGCCCTCGGGCCTCACGCGCGGTGCCTTCAGCGCCAATGCGGCCCGGGTCGGCGCGATCTCCGGCAAGGTCAGCGGCGAACTGCCGGCCAATGTGCGCTGGGCGGACCTCAAGGGCGTGCCGCTGCTGGTCAACGGCCGGCCACGCGGCAAGCTCGACAGCGATGGACACTATCTGATCTCCAACCTGCCTCCGGGCGTGTATCAGGTGCAGCTCGACGCCGAGCACATGCCCATCGACCTGGTGCCGGGCAAGGCCAGCCCATGGGTCGAGGTGCGCGCGGGCGTGACCACCACCGCGGATTTCAACGTGATGCTGCGACTGGGTTTTGCCGGGCGCGTTACGCGCGACGGCAAGCCGCTGCCGGGCGCGTCCGTCGCGGTGCTCGACGCCACAGGCGCCGTCGTCGGCAAGACCGCCACTGATCAATGGGGCTATTACCGGATCGACGACCTGCCGCCTGGCAGCTACAGCATCCGGTCCGTCGGGACCATGCGCAGCGTCACGCTCACGCGCAGCTTCCTGTTCCAGCAGAATCTGGCGGCGCCGACGAAGTGACCGGTACTCAGCCGCGCCCCAGTTCCGGGTGACGCTCGACCACCTGCTGCTCCATGGTCTTGGAGAGTTCGGAAAGGCGATCAGCGTAGTCGGCCATGCGGCGATCGTCGTCGCTGCGCGGCTGCCAGACCGGCACCGGCGTGGGCCGGCCGTCGGGCGTATCCAGGGCCACGAACACGATCACGCAGCTGGTGGCCAGACGCTCCTGCTGCGACTTGAGATCACGCGCCAGCACGTCGACCGCGAAGTGCATGCTGGAGTGCCCGGTGCGGATCAGCTGACAGCGCACGGTCACCAGGTCGCCGATCAGGATCGGCTGCACGAACTGGATGCCGCCGACCGCCACGGTCACGCAGTAGGCCCCGCTCCAGGCCACGGCGCAGGCATAGCCGGCCTGATCGATCCATTTCATCACCATGCCGCCATGCACCTTGCCGCCGAAATTGACGTCCGTCGGCTGGGCGAGAAAGCGGAGCGTCATCGCGTGCTGCTGTCCGGGCATGTTGCGTCCCCTTCAGTGACTCACGTACCGACGCCAGCGGACCGCAAAGGTTCCCCTCGCGGCGCCCATCCATTGCCCATCCTATCCCGGAGACCCGCCCGGAGACCCGGCTGCACTCACACATTGAACCGGAAATGCAGCACATCGCCTTCCTTGACGAGATAGTCCTTGCCTTCAAGGCGCAGACGTCCGGCTTCCCTGGCGCCGACCTCGCCCTTGTACTTGATGTAGTCGTCGTAGGCGATCGTCTCGGCGCGGATGAAGCCGCGTTCGAAATCGGTGTGGATCACGCCGGCCGCCTGCGGCGCGGTCGCGCCGACCTTGACCTGCCAGGCACGCACCTCCTTTTCGCCGGCGGTGAAGTAGGTCTGCAGTCCGAGCAGGCGGTAGGCGGCGCGGATCACGCGATTGAGGCCGGGCTCATCGAAGCCCATGTCCTCGAGAAAATCAGCACGGTCGGATTCTTCGAGCTGGGCCAGCTCCTCCTCGATCGCCGCGCACACCGGCACCACCTCGGCGCCTTCGGCGGCAGCCCGCGCACGCACCGCGTCGAGGAGCGGGTTGTCGTTGAAACCGTCCTCGCGCACGTTGGCGATGTACATCAGTGGTTTCAGCGTCAGCAGGAACAGGTCGCGCACCAGCGCGCGTTCGTCGGCATCGAGCCCGGCCCCGCGCGCGGGATGGCCCGCGTCGAGCGCCGTGGCCAGCTTCTGCAGCACGGGGCGCCTGGCCAGCGCCTCCTTGTCGTTGGCCTTGGCCGCGCGCTCAGCGCGGTTGAGCGCCTTGTCCACCGACTCGAGGTCGGCCAGCGCCAGCTCGGTGTCGATGGTCTCGATGTCGGAGATCGGGTCGATCTTGCCGGCGACATGGACGATGTCGGGATGCTCGAAGCAGCGCACCACATGCGCGATCGCGTCGACCTCGCGGATATGCGCGAGGAACTTGTTGCCCAGGCCTTCACCCTTGGACGCGCCGGCGACCAGGCCGGCGATGTCGACGAACTCCATCGTGGTCGGGATGATCTTCAGCGGCTTGGCGATCGAGGCCAGCGCCGCGAGGCGCGGGTCGGGTACCGGCACCACGCCGACGTTGGGGTCGATGGTGCAGAAGGGAAAGTTGGCCGCGGGGATGCCGGCCTTGGTCAGCGCGTTGAACAGGGTCGACTTGCCGACGTTCGGCAGGCCGACGATGCCGCATTGGATGCCCATGGGGGAGAAACTCCTGACGCTTTGCGGGACTCGGGACTCGGGACTCGGGACTCGGGACTCGGGACTCGGGACTCGGGACTCGGGACTCGGGACTCGGGACTCGGGACTCGGGACTCGGGACTCG
>JAGWPB010000089.1 GCA_028870665.1 Lysobacteraceae bacterium | reverse complement strand
CCGGCGGCGATCAGCAGGGCGGCGAAGCTGGCCAGCAGCAGGGTCAGCAGCGCGCGGTCGGTGCGCGGCGGCAGCAGCGGATAGGTCTGTTCCAGCAGCAGCGCGCCGCGCGTCTCGCCACGCCGCACCAGCGGTACCGCTGCGCGCAGCTCGAGGCTGCCGGGCGTGGGGCCGGCATGCCAGGCGCTGGCCGTGACCCCCGACAGCGCCTGCCAGACGTCGGCAGCCGCGAGCCGCGGGGCGTCGGCGTCGTGGCCGGCGGGCTCCAGCGGCGGTGCGATCCAGGCCCGGTCCAGCGCCGCAAGCAGGGTTTCCGCCAGGCTGCTCTCGATGACCGGCGCCGGTGTTCCCGCGCGCGCCACGCGCCAGCCGCGCGCGCTGACCACGCTGGCGCGAACGCCGCGCGGAATCAGCGCCGCCAGTGCCTGCGTCAGCGCCGGTTCGCTGCCGATCAGCGGGCGTGCCTCCGGTGCCGGCGGGAACCGCTGTGGCGTGCCGGCGTCGTAGGCGGCGATCGCCAGCGCCTGGGGCGCCTCGCTGCGCGCCAGCGTCAGCTCGACGCTGTAGCCGCTGCCGTCATCCTGCCAGGCACCGCGCAACTGGTCGGGCAGGCCCGCGACGGGCGGATCGAGCGCCAGCCCGCTGATGCGTCCGGGCGCCGCGCTGGCGACCAGAAAGCGGCGTTGCGCCGCGCCGCGCACGAAGGTCAGCAGCAGGTGATCGGCGTGCAGCGCGTCGGCGTCGCCGGCGTCGGCGCGCGTTCGCGTGCCCTCGCGCACGGCGATTGCGATGTCGAGCGCGGCGCCGTCGCGGGCCAGTTGCACGCGCAATCCCGGCGCGGGCTTCTGCACCCAGGGCGCCAGCGGCGCCCAGTCGTCGAGATAGCCGTCGATCGCGATCGGCGTGGTCGCGGTTTCGACATACCAGGCCGGACCGGCCGGCGGCAGCGGCACGCCTTCGACTTCGAGCGCTCGCGCCACCGCGCGCGCGGTCGCCTGCAGGGCGTCGGCCTGGCCGGCGCGCAGCACGTGCTCCATCTGGCGCAGGTACAGCCAGCCCGCCACCGGCAGCACCAGCGTGGACAGCGCGACCAGCAGCAGTTTGCGGCGCAGGGTCATCGAAGCGGGCGACCGGCTCGGGCGAGGCACGCGGCAGGCGCCGCGGTACGCATCCTACGTCGTGGCCGGCGGCGCGGTGGCTGGGCGCGCGTTCTCATGCCCGGTTGCGTTCAATCGATACGCCGGGTAGCCCGGATGGAGCCCCATCGGGGGCGCAATCCGAGGCTCGATCCTCAAAATGGAACAAATCATTTGCGCCCTGCGCGCCCTTCGCGGACAAAAAATCTTTCTCAATGCACCCATCCCGGATTCCGCTGCGCTGCATCCGGGCGACGCGGTTTTCGTGTCTTGATCGCGAACGGGGATCAGACGCGCCAGCGATAGCCGACCCCGTGCACGCTCTCGATGGCGTCGAAGTCCGCGGCGACCGCGACGAACTTCTTGCGGATGCGCTTGACGTGCGAGGTGATGGTGGCGTCGTCGACCACCAGCTCGGCCTCGCGCATCAGCTGGTCGCGGCTCTTCACGTGGCCTGGGAAGCGCACCAGGGTGTGCACCATCCAGAACTCGGTCACCGTCAGCGCCACCTCGGCGCCGTTCCAGGTGACGCGCATGCGCTCGGTCTCCAGCTTGAGCGCGCCATGCTCGATCACGGTCTCGCCGGCGTCCGGCGCGTGCTGCGCCTCGACGCGGCGGAACAGCGCGCCGACGCGCGCGGCCAGATGATGCAGGCTGACATCCTTGCTGAGATAGTCGTCGGCGCCCAGGCGCAGGCCGGAGATCACGTCGAAGTCGGAATCGCGCGCGGTCAGAAACAGGATCGGCAGCGTCGCCGAGCGCGCGCGCAGCGCACGGCACAGCTCGAAGCCGCCCTCGGGCTCGTCGCCGAGGCCGATATCGATGATCACCAGTTCCGGCAGACGCGTGGCGAAGGCCTCGGCGGCTTCGCGGCGGCCGGCGTAGCCGCGCACGTCGTAGCCGATGCGGGTCAGCGCCTCGACGTAGTTGGCGCGGATCAGCGGCTGATCTTCGACGATGGCGATGTTGCGGCGCATGGGGTTCTCCGGATGCCGCCAGCGTGCGTCCGGCCTGCGTCCGGCGCAAGCGCCCGGCGCGCATTGCCCGCGATTCGCCCGCAATCGTCCGTGTTCGCGCCCGCGGGCCGCCGCGCGCGGGCGTCGCCGTGGCGCGCAATGGCGCCGTCGCCCCGGAGATCGCCCGATGAACGAGCTGCCCGCTTCCCGCAATTCCGACCTCGCGCCCGGCTTCGAGCCGCTGCGCGTGCTGTTCGCCGTCAGCGCGCTGCTGATCGGCCTGCTGGTGCTGTGGAGGTGAGCGATGGAAGCCACCACGCGACTCGATGGCGAAATCGAAACCTGGCGTGAACCCGGCGAGGCACCGGCCGCGGCGTGTTCCGCGCCGACCCTCGAACCGGATCCGGAGTGGAACGTGTTTTAGTGGTGGGCGTGACCGGTGCGTTCGGCCGGCGTCGACGCGAACGCGACGCCGGCCGTTTTTTCAGCCCGCCGCGGCGCGCAGCGCGGCGATCACCGCGCGATAGTCGGGCTGGCCGAACACCGCCGAACCGGCGACGAAGGTGTCGGCGCCCGCGGCGGCGATCGCGGCGATGTTGTCCGGCTTGACGCCGCCGTCCACCTCCAGCCGGATCGCGCGCCCGCTGCGGTCGATGCGTTCGCGCGCCGCGCGCAGCTTGTCCAGCGCGAGCGGCAGGAAACTCTGCCCGCCGAAGCCCGGATTGACCGACATGATCAGCACCAGGTCGAGCCGGTCGAGGGTGTAGTCGAGGTAGTCGAGCGGCGTGGCCGGGTTGAACACCAACCCGGTCTGGCAGCCGTGTTCGCGGATCAGCTGCAGGGTGCGGTCGACGTGCGCGCTGGCCTCGGGATGGAAGCTGATCAGAGAGGCGCCGGCCTTGGCGAAGTCCGGCACGATGCGATCCACCGGCTTGACCATCAGGTGCACGTCGATCGGCGCGCGGATGCCGAAGTCGCGCAGCGCCTTGCACACCAGCGGACCGATCGTGAGATTGGGGACGTAGTGGTTGTCCATGACGTCGAAGTGCACCCAGTCGGCGCCGGCGTCGAGCACGGCGTGAACGTCGTCGCCCAGGCGCGCGAAATCGGCGGACAGGATCGACGGGGCGATCACGGGAGACTGTTTCATGCGGAACACCTCGGATGGATCGGCCAACCGTCCGGCGCGCCGGGCTCCGGTGCCGGCAAAGCTTAGCAGCGGCGCTTGCGTCGCCCGATCCGGCGGCCGCCGGACTTCGCACGGGCTCAATCGCGCGCCGGCCCTTCCATCAGCACGGCCAGCGCCGCGCGCGCCTCGTCGACGCCTTCGCCGCGCAGGGCCGACAGCGCCTGTGCGCTGAAGCCGGCGCCGAGTCCGGCGAGCTCGCGGCGCACCTGCGCCAGCGTACGCGACATTTCGCCGCGGCCGAGCTTGTCGGCCTTGCTCAGCAGCACATGGCAGGGCAGCACGGTGTCGGCGCAAAACGCCAGCATCGCGCGGTCGAAATCCTTCAGCGGATGGCGGATGTCCATGATCAACGCCAGTCCGCGCAGGCTGCGGCGCTCACGCAGGTAGCGCTCCAGTTCGCCGCGCCAGTGCTCGCGCAGGTCGGCCGGCACCTTGGCATAGCCGTAGCCCGGAAGATCGATCAGACGGCGGCCATCGGGCAGGGTGAAGACCACCAGCTGCTGGGTGCGTCCGGGGGTCTTGGAGGTGCGCGCCAGACCGCCGGTGCCGACCAGTGCATTGAGCGCGCTCGACTTGCCGGCATTGGAGCGACCGGCGAAGGCGATCTCGCAACCGACGTCGGCCGGCAGCTGATCGAGACGATGGGCCGCCGTGGTGAACGCGGCTTCGCGCAAGGGATTCAGGGCCATCGCAGGTTTGACCGGCTGGAAGGGGGCGCGGATAATCGAGCGGTTTCCGACCCGCATCGCGGGCCGCTTGCCATGACCATTCCGGAGTGCAGTGTATGAGGTTTCGGCGCGTCCTTGCCCTTGCCAGCGTGACCCTGGTCGGCGCTCTCCTCTCCGTTGCCGCGATCGCGCAGACGGCCGCGCCGGCCAAGCCGGCCCGCGTCGCCCAGGCCCAGGCTGCAGCTCCCGCTGCCGCGGTCGCACCGACGGCCGCACCGCTCAAGCCGGGCGACGCCACCGCCGGCCAGGCCAAGGCCGCTGTCTGCGGTGCCTGCCACGGTCTCGACGGCAACTCCAGTGATCCGCAATACCCCAAGCTCGCCGGCCAGCAGGCCGGCTACATCGTGCGTCAGCTCGAGCTGTTCAAGAGCGGCCAGCGCCCGAATCCGATCATGCTCGGGATGGCCACGCCGCTGTCGCCGCAGGACATGGCCGACGTCGCGGCCTATTTCGCCAAGCAGAAAACGCTGCCCGGCATTGCCGACAAGACCCTGGTCAGCGCGGGCGGGAAGCTGTATCGCGAGGGCGACAAGACCGCCGGCATCCCGGCCTGCATGGCCTGTCATGGACCCGATGGCCGCGGCAATCCCGGCGCGCTCTACCCGCACCTCGCCGGTCAGCATGCGCAGTACGTGCAACAGGTACTCACGGCGTGGCACAGCGGCCAGCCGTGGGGCAAGGGCCCGCACGCCCAGATCATGCTGACCATCGCCGGGCGGCTGTCGACCGCGGACATCGCCGCGGTCGCCTCCTACATCCAGGGTCTGCATACCGCCGTGCCCGCGGCCGCCCCCGCCTCCGCCGTCGCGGCAGCGCAGTAAGTCGTCGCGTCCGGCGCGGCGTCCGCCGCGCCTCATCGAGGTGATCGTGATGTCGAAGCGCCACATCCTGCTGCCGGGCCTGCTGGCGGTGCTGCTGCTCGCCGCCTGCTCGTCGCCGTCATCGACGCCGCCCGCCGGGTCCGCGGCCAGCGCCAGCGCCGCATCCGCGGCCAGCGCGCCGGCGCCGGAGGCCAGCGCGCCCGCCGCATCGACTTCGACTGCGACGCCGGCCGCGCCGGCGAGCGTTCCTGCCGCTGCGGCAACGGTCGCGGCGACCCCGCCACCGGTGGCGCCGCCGGCCGATACCGGCCGCTGGGTGGAGGGCAAGAACTACTTTCGCATCGAGCCGGCGCAGCCGACCGACGACCCGTCCAAGGTCGTCGTGACCGAGGTGTTCTCGTTTGCCTGCCCGGCCTGTTTCCACTTCGAGCCGATCATGGACAAGATCGCGGCGTCGTTGCCGGCCTACGCCAAGGTCGAGTACCTGCCCGCCGGCTTCATCCCGACCGAGGACTGGCCCGCATTCCAGCGCGCCTACTTCGCCGCGCAGGCGCTGGGCGTCGACGCCCGGAGTCACGACGCCATGTTCAATGCGGTCTGGAAGACCGGCGAACTGGCGACCGACAACCTGGTCACCGGGCAGCTCAAGAGCAAGATGCCCAGCCTCGAGCAGATCGCCGGGTTCTACGCCCAGTACGGCATCAAGCCGGCCGACTTCGTCGCCACCGCCAACTCGTTCGCGGTCAGCACCAGGGTGCGGCGCGCCGACCAGACCATCCAGGCCATGGGCGTCGTCGGCACGCCGACACTGGTGATCGACGGCAAGTACCGCCTCGATGTCGCTTCCGCGGGCGGCTACCCGCAGACCATCGAGCTGGTGCAGTGGCTGGTGCAGCGTGAAGGCGCCAGACTCGGCAACGCCAAGTAAGCCGCTTCCGGAGGTTGTCTCATGCGCCTGCGCCTGCTGCCGGTCATCGCCGGACTGCTGCTGACCAGCGCCTGCAGCGCGCAGGCTCCCGCCGTTCCCTACCGGCTCGGCGTGCAGTACGTCGCCATCACGCCCGCGCAGCCGCTGGTCAACGACGGCAAGATCGAGGTCGTCGAGGTGTTTTCCTACGCCTGCCCGCACTGCTGGCACTTCGAGCCCTACGTCGAGCAGATCCGCAAGCAGCTGCCCCGTGGCGTGGTGTTGCGCAGGGTGCCGGCGGTGTTCTCGCCGGCGTGGGAGCCGTATGCGCGCGCGTTCTATGCCGCGCAGAAGCTGGGCGTGCTCGGCACGACCCATGACGCGCTGTTCAAGGCGCTGCACGAGAAACACGAACCGCTGTATTCATTGCAGGATCTGGCGGGCTTCTATGCCCGCCATGGTGTCCAGCCGGCACAGTTCCTGCGCATCGCCAATTCCGACGCCGTCGACCGGCAGATGATGCACGACGTCCGCCTCGAGCAGGCCTGGGGCATCGAGGGCACGCCGACGATCGTGGTCGACGGCAAGTACCGCAGCGGCCGGATCGACAGCTACGACGAGCTGGTCAAGCTGACGTTGTGGCTGGTGCACAAGGAACAGGCCGCGCGCGCGCAGCCGCATCCCTGAGGCGCCGGCGATTGCCCTCGCCGCGGCCGCGGCCTAGTCTGGCGCGATGCCCGAACCGGTCGCCATCGCAGTCGGCTCACGTCGCCACCTGCGCCTGCTCAGCTGCAACATCCTCGCCGGCGCCAGCGTGCGTCGCTATCGCCAGTACGTCACCCGCAGCCTGGCGGCGGTGCTGCCCGGCCGCGGCAAGCGCGACAATCTCGACCGCCTGGCCGCGCTGATCGCCGATTTCGACCTGGTCGGGCTGCAAGAGTCCGATGCCGGCAGCCTGCGCTCGGGCTTTCTCAACCAGACCGAGTACCTGGCCGAGACCTCCGGCATGCCGTACTGGAGTGACCAGCCCAACCGCAAGCTGGCGCGGCTGGCGCGTTCGGCCAACGGCCTGCTCAGCCGGCTGCAGCCGCGCGAGGTGCTGGACTATCCGCTGCCCGGGCGCATTCCCGGTCGCGGCGTGCTGGTCGCGCACTATGGCTACGGCGAGGCCAGCTTGGCGCTCGCGATCGCGCATCTGTCGCTGGGGCCGCAGGCGCGCGCACGCCAGCTGGCCTTCATCGGCGATCTGCTCGAAGGCCACGCCCACGCGGTCCTGATGGGCGACCTCAATTGCGAACCCGGCAGTCCCGAGCTGCGCCAGCTGTTCGCGCGCACCGCGTTGCGCCCGCCCGACGACGAAACGCTGACCTTTCCCAGCTGGCGACCGCGGCGCGCGATCGACCATATCCTGGTCTCCGGCGGCATCGAGGTGCTGCGGCGCTGGACCCTGCCCGACGCCTTTTCCGATCACCTGCCGCTGGCGGCCGAGATCCGCCTGCCGCGGGCGCTGGGGTTGGCTTGAGCGGGCGCTGCGCGCCACAGGCTGCGGTCGTTGTTGTGACGGGCGAGGCCTAACCGGAACGCCGCGCTGGCCGGGCGGATCAAAGGGCGGGGTTCGACCC
>JAGWPB010000026.1 GCA_028870665.1 Lysobacteraceae bacterium | reverse complement strand
CCCGTCCCGGCAAGGGGTTCGGGCCCAACCGGCGCCCGGGCGGCCCGAACCGCGGACCGCGCTGAGCGCGTTCGGCATGGACCGCCTCGCCGCGATGCAGTTGTTCGTACGCGTGGTCGAGAGCGGCAGTTTCGCAGCGGCGGCGATGCAGGCGGACATCTCGCGCGCGCAAGCCAGCAAGCTGATCCGCGCGCTTGAAGATGATCTCGGCGTACGCCTGCTGCAGCGGACCACGCGCAAGCTGAGTCTGACCGAGGCGGGTCAGCGTTATCTCCATCGCGTGCGCGAAGCACTGGTGGCGATCAGTGAAGCCGAAGCCGAGGCCGCGGAGCATCAATCCGAACCACGCGGCCGATTGCGCCTCAGCGCGCCGATGTCGTTTTCGATCCTGCACCTCGGACCGGCGCTGGCCGAGTTTCACCAGCGCTACCCGAAGATCGAGCTTGAGGTGGATCTCGACGATCACCTCGTCGATCTGGTCGAGGACGGCTGGGACTTGGCCCTGCGCATCGGCCGGCTGGCCGATTCCAGCCTGGCAGCACGGCGTCTCGCGCCCTGCCGCATGGTCGCCGTGGCGTCACCCGGCTATCTGCAGCGGCATGGAACGCCGCAGCATCCGCTGGAGCTGACCCGTCACGCTTGCCTGCGCTACTCCCTGGCCCGTCGTCGCGACGAGTGGACGTTCACTCGCGCCGGCGAAAGCGTGACCGTCAGCGCCAGCGGCCCGCTGCGTGCCAACAACGGTGACATGATCGCCGCGGCCGCGACCGCCGGACTCGGTATCGCGCTGCAGCCGAGCTTCATCTCCAGCGATCGCCTGCGGCGCGGCGAACTGGTGCGCGTGCTGCCGGACTGGCAGATCGAAGCCGATGCGGCCGTCCATGCGGTATACCCGGCCAGCCGCGCGCTGCCGGCCAAGACGCGCGCCCTGATCGACTTTCTCGCCGAGCGCTTCGGCGATTTTCCCTACTGGGACTGCGGGCTGTTTCCCGAAACCACGGCTCCGGCCGCCACGCGCAAGTCGGGCAGTCGACCCTGACTGCTCAGATCCGCAGTTCGAAATCGTCGGCGTCCATCCATGCCGGGAAACGCTGGCGATGCGCAAGCAGCGGCGCCGCATCGAGGGTGACGGTAACCGTCTGCTCCTGCGCGCCCAGTTCGACCAGCGGCTCACCGAGCATGTCCAGTACTGCACTGTCACCGGCGTAGGCCAGGTCATTGCCGTCGCGGCCGACGCGGTTGACGCCGGCGCAGTAGCAGAGGTTCTCGATCGCGCGCGCGCGCAGCAGCGTGCGCCAGGCGTGCCGGCGCGGTTGCGGCCAGTTGGCGACGAACAGCACCAGATCGTAGTCCATGCCGCCGGTTGCCTCGGCGTTGCGGCGGTTGCGAATCCAGACCGGAAAGCGCAGGTCGTAGCAGACCAGTGGACAGATGCGCCAGCCGTTCAGCTCGACGATCAGACGCTGTTCGCCGCCGGCATAGCGGGTGTGCTCGTCGGCCATGCGGAACAGGTGGCGCTTGTCGTAGAACTCGAAAGTCCCGTCGGGGCGCATCCACAGCAGACGATTGAAATAACGCTCGCCCACGCGCACGACGATGCTGCCGGTGATCACCGCACCGATCCCGGCGGCCAGATCGCGCAGCCAGGGCAGTGCCTCGCCGTCCATGCGCTCGGCGTTGTGCAGGGTCTCGTTGGTGAATCCGGAGAGGAAGGTTTCCGGCAGCACGACCAGATCGCTGCCGCGGCCGGCGAGGCCGCGCGCCAGGTCACCGTAATAGGCGCGATTGCCGGCAGCGTCGTGCCAGCGCGTCGCTCCCTGCACCAGGCTGACGGTCAGAGCGCGCACAGTCGCTCCGCGGCATCCTGCAAGGTGGCGTCGGTCTTGGCGAAACAGAAACGAACCAGCTTCGAATCCGGCGGCGTTTCGTAGAACGCCGACACCGGAATCGCCGCCACGCCCGCCTCGCGCACCAGCCATTCGCAGAAATTGAGATCATCGGTGTCGCGGATGGCGGCAAAATCGGCCAGCTGGAAATACCCGCCGGGAACGTCGAGCAGCTGGAAGCGCGAGCCGGACAGCATGGCGCGGAAGCGGTCGCGCTTGCCTTGGTAGAACGCCGGCAACCCGAGGTAATGCTGCGGTTCGGCTTCCAGCATTTCCGCGAACGCCCATTGCGCCGGATGGAAGGTGCAGAAGGTCAAATACTGATGCACCTTGCGGAACTCGGCGGTCAGTGCCTTCGGAGCCACGCAGTAGCCGACCTTCCAGCCGGTGCAGTGGTAGGTCTTGCCGAACGAGCTGATCACGAAACTGCGCTCGACCAGCTCGGCGTGACGCAGCACGCTCTGGTGCTCGCGGCCGTCGAACAGGATGTGCTCGTACACCTCGTCAGAGAGAATCAGAATGCCGGAGTCGCGCACGATCGCGGCCAGCGCGTCGAGATCGGCTGCGTCCAGCACCGCTCCGGACGGGTTGTGCGGGCTGTTGATCATGATCATGCGCGTGCGCGGCGTCACGGCGTCGTGCACGCGCTGCCAGTCGACGCCGAAATGCGGCAACGCCAATGGTACGTGCACCGCCTGCGCGCCCTGCAGGTTGATCGCCGGCTCGTAACAGTCGTAGCAGGGATCCAGCACGATCACCTCGTCGCCCGCCCGCACGCTGGCGGCGATCACGGCGAAGATCGCCTCGGTGGCACCGGAGGTGACCGTGATTTCCGTATCGGCACTGACGCGGCGCCTATAGAGACGCTCGGTCTTCAGCGCGATCTGCTCGCGCAGCTTGAGCACGCCGGCCATCGGCGCGTATTGGTTCCTGCCCTCGGCCATCGCACGCACCAGCGCTTCGCGCAGCGGCGTCGGCACCTCGAAATCGGGAAAGCCCTGTCCGAGATTGACCGCCTTGTGCTCCAGCGCCAACTGGCTCATCACCGTGAAAATGGTGGTGCCTACCTTGGGCAGCTTGGTCTCGATCTGCATGGGCTGTGCGTCCCGGCGCTTGCTGAAAGCCGGCAAAGGCTATCACGCGATTCGCCATCGATGGCGGCGATGGACGTCCAAACATGGCGCGATGTCACGACAGGCCGCCAGCGCGATCACTGCTCGGCTTCGCCTCGCGGGTTGTTGCGGACTCGCGCATCCTGCGCTCGCCTCGCAACCCGGCCATCGGCTTCCTGCCGATGGCGTTACTCGCGCCTGCCCTGGCGCTCGCCCTGCGGGCCGCCTGCGGCGTTCGAGCGCGCTCCTGCGCGCTTCGTCGCCACCGCGCGATCTGCCACTGGCAGATCGCCAGCGCGGCGGCTCACCCCGGGGGCCAGTGGAGGGGGCGGCCGGCGAGCAGGTGGACGTGGAGGTGATACACGGTCTGGCCGCCGTCGCGATTGCAGTTGACCACGCAGCGATAGCCGGAATCGGCATAGCCTTCGCTGCGGGCGAAAGCCGCAGCGGCGAGCAGCAGCTTGCCGAGCAATGGGGCATCGGCCTCGCCGGCGGCATCCAGCGTCGGCAGCGGCTGCCGCTTGGGGATGAACAGCACGTGCAGCGGCGCCTGCGGGTTGATGTCGCGAAAGCCCAGCACGTCACCGTCCTCGAAGACGATATCGGCCGGGATTTCACGGCGAATGATCTTGCCGAACAGGGTGTCGCCCATCGCCGTGCTCCGTATGGTCAGCCCAGAATCTGGCGCCCGCCGAAGGCATGCGCGAGCGTTCCGCGATCGATGAATTCGAGTTCGCCGCCCAGCGGCACGCCGTGTGCCAGTCGCGTCGCCCGCACGCCGGCGACGCGTGCCAGTTGCGCCAGGTAGTGCGCGGTCGCCTCGCCTTCGACGGTCGGATTGGTGGCGACGATCAGCTCCTGTATCTGGCCTTCCGCCAGCCGTCGCTGCAGCAGGTCGAGCCCGAGTTCGGCCGGGCCCAGGCCATCCAGCGGTGACAGCCGGCCGAGCAGCACGAAATACAGTCCACGGTAGCCGGTGGCTTGTTCGACTGCGGCCAGATCGGCCGGCGATTCGACCACGCACAGCAGTTGCCGATCGCGGCGGTCGCTGGCGCACAGCGCGCACAATTCGGTCTCGCTGAAGTTGCGGCAGCGCGTGCAGTTGCCGATGCGCTGCATCGATGCATCCAGTATCGACGCCAGCCGGCGCCCGCCCGGGCGATCGCGTTCGAGCAGATGATGCGCCATGCGCTGCGCCGACTTGGCGCCGACACCGGGCAGGCAGCGCAGCGCCTCCAGCAGTTGCTCCAGCAGCGGCGCCGCGTCGCTCACGGGCGGCTCCGCTGCGGCGCGATTGCAAAGGTGAAGTTCGGCATGCTCAGAACGGCAATTTGAAACCGGGCGGCAGGTTCAGGCCCGATGCGAGTCCGCCCATGCGCTGCTGGGTCACTTCGGCGATCTTGTTGACGGCGTCGTTGAACGCGGCGGCGACCAGATCCTCGGCCATTTCGGGATCCTCCGCGAACAGCGCGCGGTCGATGCGCACGCGACGCACCTCGTGCCGCCCGCTCATGCTGACGCTGACCACGCCGCCGCCGGCGCTGCCGGTGACTTCGGCCCGGGCAAGTTCGTCCTGCGCGCGTTTCATCTCCTCCTGCATGCGCTGGGCCTGCTGCATCATCTGCGCGATCTGCGCCTTCATCATGGGCTTGACTCCGGGGTTCGAATGCTTTGCGGCAGAACGCGGGCACCGAAGTCGCGCTTCAGCGCCTGCACCAGCGGATCGTCGTCGATCGCGGCGGCGGCGGCGGTCTGCCCTTCGCTGCGTGCCCGCTCGGCACGAGCGGCCGGGCTGGCGCCGGCGTCAGCATCGGCGGCGACGAATCGCACGCGAACGCGGGCAGCGCCCATTGCCGCGGAAAGCTTTTCCTCGAGCTGGCTGGTGAACGGCTCGACGACCAGCTGGAGATCCTGTTTCGGCAGCGCCAGCACGAGCACATCGCCCTCGCGACTGCGCAGTACCGCATGGCGGGCCAGCTGGCCGAGGGCTCCGCGCAGACCGGCGCGCTCGATCAATGCTTCCCAGTCCAGTGGCTCGGACGAAATCGCCGGGGGGTTTTGCGCGGCGACCGCTGCGACTTCAGGCACGGACGGCTTCATGCGCTCGGTCGCCGGCTTTGCGCCGCCGGACGTCGCGCCGGAGGGCGCCGCAGCCGTGGTGCCCACGGCCTCGGGCAACGGTCGGAAAGCCAGCATGCGCAGTAACGCCATCTCGAATCCGGTGATTTCGTCCGGTGCCAGCGGCAGATCGCGGCGGCCGCTGACGGCCAGCTGGTAGCAAAGCTGCACGTCCTCGGGCGCCAGCCGCGCAGCCAGCGAATCGAGCGCGGCATCGGCGACCGTGTCCTCGCCGCCGAGGCCGGGCACCAGCTGGCGCAGCTGCACGCGATGCAACAGCGCGGCCAGATCATCGAGCACGGCGCCGAAATCCGGCGCGAAGGCCTCGATGCGCTCGGCTTCGGCCATCAGCGCAGCACCGTCACCCGCGGCGATCGCCGCGATCAGGCCGACCACCTCGGCACGCGCGATGGTGCCCAGCATCGCGCGCACCTCGCCGGCGCGCACCGCGCCGTCGCCATAGGCGATCGCCTGATCCAGCAGCGACAGGCCGTCGCGCAGCGAGCCGTCGGCGGCGCGCGCCAGCTCGACCAGTGCCTCGGGCTCGCAGGTCACCGCCTCGGCATCGAGAATGTGCCGCATCTGGGCCTCGATCTGCGCCGGCAGCAGTCGCTTGAGGTTGAACTTCAGGCAGCGTGACAGCACCGTCACCGGCAGCTTCTGCGGATCCGTGGTCGCCAGCAGAAAGACCACATGCTGCGGCGGTTCCTCCAGCGTTTTCAGCAAGGCGTTGAACGCGTTTTTCGACAGCATGTGCACCTCGTCCACCAGGTACACCTTGTAGCGGCCGCGCGTCGGCGCGTACTGCGCGTTCTCGATCACCTCACGCACGTCGTCGACGCCGGTGTTGGAGGCGGCGTCGATCTCGAGCAGGTCGACGAAGCGGCCGGCGTCCACGGCGGTGCACACCGCGCACTCCCCGCAGGGATCGGCGGAAGCACCGCGCTCGCAGTTGAGCGACTTGGCGAAGATGCGCGCGATGGTGGTCTTGCCGACGCCGCGGGTGCCGGTGAACAGATAGGCGTGATGCATGCGCCCGCCGTCGAGGGCGTTGCTGAGCGCACGCACCACGTGTTCCTGGCCGACCAGCTCGGTGAACCGTCGAGGGCGCCACTTGCGCGCGAGTACCTGATAGGACATGCCGGCACCTGTCTGGGGGACCTCTGAACAAGCCATCCTGGACTTGCCTGAGGGCGCCGGGTCCGACGCGGATCCGGACTCGGCTACGCCGCATCAAGCACTCGCGTGCTCGATGCGCGGCAAGCCATCCATGGCGTGAGGAAGGTCCGAACTTGTCCGGATCTTCCCTAGCGGAAGCCGATTGTGCCAACTCGCGGGCTCCGCGACCAATCGCGTGCGCTCGGATGCGTCGGCATGGTGTCTCCGATGACCGTTGCGTTGCCGGATCGGCTTGTCTCGCCGCGGTGCGACCGCTATGCTTCCGCGCTGCTTCCGGCCAGCCGCATGCCGGATGGAAGCACCAGGCGCGGAGAGGTGTCCGAGTGGCTGAAGGAGCACGCCTGGAAAGTGTGTATACGGTCAAAAGCCGTATCGAGGGTTCGAATCCCTCCCTCTCCGCCAGTTTGATGGATACGTGAAGCTGCGACTTCGCGAGGATTTGAGAGCGATGGTAGGGAGGGTGAGAACCCTCGCGGTTCGACGCATGCGCGCGAGCGCATGCGGACGCCGCAGGCGGCCCCGAGCGCTCTGCGCGAGGGGTGAGGCTCAGGACGAGCCGAACATATCCCTCCCCTCCGCCAGTTTTATGGTGGCCCCGTCGGTTCCCCCGCGACGATAGCTTGCGAACCCCGCCAGGCCCGGAAGGGAGCAACGGTAGCAAGTGATTCGGGTGCCGGGGTGTGGCTGGCGGGGCTGCCACCTTGTCGAACTCGTCGAATGCCAGGCGCTCCGATCCATCCCCGGAGCGGCTCCCCGGCCGGCATCCCGGTCTCCCCCGCGACCGCCGCGCGCGGTGCCCCACACCGTCGTCGCGCCAACGCGGCGGTCGCGACCTGCACCGCAAGCGCCTCCGCTCTGGCACCATCATCGGCCTGACCGCGCCGTGCGCGCCCTGAAGCATCGTCATGACCGTGCAAGCCAATTACGAACAGATTCCGCTCAAGGAATACGCCGAACGCGCCTACCTCGACTACTCGATGTACGTGGTGCTGGACCGCGCCCTGCCATTCATCGGCGATGGCCTGAAACCGGTGCAGCGGCGCATCGTCTACGCGATGAGCGAACTCGGGCTGGCCGCGGGTGCCAAGCCGAAGAAGTCCGCGCGCACGGTCGGCGACGTGATCGGCAAGTTCCATCCGCATGGCGACAGCGCCTGCTACGAGGCACTGGTGCTGATGGCGCAGCCGTTCTCCTACCGCTATCCGCTGATCGACGGTCAGGGCAATTTCGGCTCGCCGGACGATCCCAAGAGCTTCGCGGCGATGCGCTATACCGAGTCGAAGCTGACCCCGATCGCCGAGATGCTGCTGGGCGAACTCGGCCAGGGCACGGTGGAGTGGACGCCGAACTTCGACGGCACCCTGGAGGAGCCGTCGTGGCTGCCGGCGCGGCTGCCGCACGTGCTGCTCAACGGCTCGACCGGCATCGCCGTGGGCATGGCCACCGACATTCCGCCGCACAATCTGCGCGAGCTGGCCAGCGCCTGCATCCGCCTGCTCGAAGACCCCGATGCGACGGTGGCCGATCTGTGCGAGCACGTGCGCGGGCCGGATTTCCCGACCGCCGCCGAGATCATCACTCCGCGCCGCGAGCTGCTGGCGATGTACGCGGCCGGCATCGGCTCGGTGCGCTGCCGCGCGGTGTATGCCACGGAAGACGGCAACGTGGTGATCACCGCATTGCCGTATCAGGTGTCGCCGTCGAAGATTCTCGAGCAGATCGCGGCGCAGATGCGCGCCAGGAAGCTGCCGATGCTGGAAGACCTGCGCGACGAGTCCGACCACGCCAGCCCGATCCGGCTGGTGCTGGTGCCGCGCTCCAACCGCGTCGACCTCGACGCGATGATGCAGCACCTGCTGGCGACCACCGACCTCGAGAAGAGCTTCCGCGTCAACCTCAACATGATCGGGCTCGACGGCCGCCCGCAGGTCAAGGGACTGCGCGCGATCCTCGGCGAGTGGCTGCGCTTCCGCACCGACACCCTCACGCGTCGCCTCAACCATCGCCTGTCAAGGGTCGAGCGGCGTCTGCATCTGCTCGAAGGACTGCGCGTCGCCTACCTCAATCTCGACGAGGTGATCCGCATCGTGCGCAGCGAGGACGAGCCGCGTCCCGCATTGATGCGACGCTTTGCCCTCAGCGAGGAGCAGGCCGACTACATCCTCGAAACCCGCCTGCGCCAGCTGGCGCGCCTGGAGGAGATGCAGATCAATGCCGAGCGCGATCAGCTCGAGGAAGAGCGCGCGCGGATCAGCGTGCTGCTGAAGTCGCCGGCCAAGCTGAAGTCGCTGCTCAAGGACGAGATCAAGGCCGACGCGGTCAGATACGGCGACGCGCGCCGTGCGCCGCTGGTCGAGCGCGAGGTCGCGCAGGCGCTCGACGAGAGCGCGCTCGTCGTCTCCGAGCCGGTGACCGTGGTGCTCAGCCAGAAAGGCTGGGCGCGCGCGGCCAAGGGTCACGACATCGACGCCGCCGAGCTGAACTTTCGCGAGGGCGACGGCTTTTGCGCGGCTGCCGCGGGCCGTACCACACAGCAAGCCGCGTTCATCGACTCCACCGGGCGCAGCTATTCGACGCCGGCGCACAGCCTGCCGTCGGCGCGCGGCAATGGCGAGCCGCTGACCGGGCGCTTCACGCCACCGGCGGGTGCGCGCTTCGACGCGGTCGCGACCGCGGACGCCGAGTCGCGGCTGGTGCTGGCCTCGGACTTCGGCTACGGCTTCGTCACCGCGTTCGAGACCCTGTGCGGACGCAACAAGGCCGGCAAGCAGGTGATCCATCTGGACGATGGCGCGCGCGTGCTGGCGCCGGCCGCGATTGCCGACCCGGCGCGTGACCGCATCGTGGTCGCCACCACCGATGGCCATCTGCTGATGTTCTCGGTCGCCGAGCTGCCCGAGCTGGACAAGGGCGGCAAGGGCAACAAGCTGATCGAGATCCCGAAGGCCAAGCTGGTTTCGGGCGAGGAGCGCGTCGCCGGGATCGCCGTGGTCGGCGAAGGCGCCGGCGAGGTCACCCTTCAGGCCGGCCAGCGCAAGCTGACCCTGAAGTGGGCCGATCTGGTCGCCTACGGCGGCAACCGCGCCAGCCGCGGCGGCCTGCTGCCGCGCGGCTTCCGTCGCGTGGAACGGGTGCGGGGCGCGTGATCGCCGCAGGCATGCCGCTGCGGTGAATGCGCCGCGCCGCCTGCTGCGTGTCTGGCGTCTGCCGCTGCTGCTGGCGGCCCTGCTGCTCGCGCTGCAGGCGCTCGGCCTGCGCGACGCACTCGAATACCGGCGTGCCGCGGTGCTGCACGGCCAGCTCTGGCGCCTGCTGACCGGCAACCTTGTCCATCTGGGCTGGGTGCATCTGCTGCGCGATCTGGCCGGCCTGTTCCTGATCTGGGGCCTGTTCGCGCCGCGGCTGCGCGAGCGCGCCTGGCTGGCGCTGATCCTCGTCTGCACCACGGCGGTCGGTCTTGGCCTGCTCGCCTTCAGCCCGCAGATCGCGTGGTACGTCGGCATCTCGGGCGTGCTGTTCGGCCTGTTCTGCGCCGGCGCACTGCTGGAGTGGCGCCAGCGCCCGTTGTACGCCTGTGCGCTCCTGCTGGGCATGACGGCCGTGATCATCTGGACCCTGCACGCCGGCGCGTTGCCCGGCGAAACGCGCGATCTCGGCGGCGCGGTGGTGCCGCAGGCGCATCTGTATGGCGCGCTGGGGGGCGCGACCTTTATGCTGTTCCGCCAGGGATGGCTGAGGCTGCGCGCGACGCGCGGCGCAGGGGAAGGTCGCTGAAGTCGTCATTGCACATGCACGGGGGATACGCCGCACGCTGGCTGCCGCGTCTGCTCTGGGCCGCGGCCCTGCTGCTGGTGCTTCTGGCGGCGTGGAACCTGTTGCGCAGCGGCCTGCTGGTGCGCGCGGCGCTGCATCCGGCGCTGCCCGCCGCGTTGCCTGTCCAGGCGCCTTCGTCGAGCCCGCTTGATCGCCTGCTGGCCGCGCACCTGTTCGGCGGCGGCGACGCGGCCGCGACGGCCCTGCTCGGTCTGCGCCTGGAAGGCGTCTATGCGGCACACGCCGGTCAGGGCTATGCCCTGCTGGCCGGCTCCGCCAGCGTGCCGGCGCGCGCCTACGCAACCGGCGAACGGTTGCCCGACGGCGTGGTGGTGGCTGCGGTCTATCCCGATCGCGTGCTGCTGCGCACGGCGGCCGGGGTCGCGGCGCTGGCGCTGCCCAAGCCCGCCGCTTCCGGTGCCGAAGGCGCAGCCGCTGCGGCGGCTCCTGCCGCGATGGCGATCACCGCGCCGTCTGCGGCCACATCGGCGACGCCGGGCGCGGCAGTCGCCGCCGGACCGGCACCCGAGTCGCCGCTTCGCGGCGGCATGCTCAACTTCGGCGCCCTCGGCCGCGCCCAGCCGGTGATCGAGGGCGGCCGCATCGCCGGCTACCGTGTGTTGCCGGGGGTCAATCCGGTGCTGCTGGTGCGCCTCGGCCTGCGGCCGGGCGACGTGATCACCGCGATCGACGGGACCCCGCTGGGCGGCCCGGCGCAGGCCATGCAGGCCGTTCAGGAACGGCTGCGCGATGGCCAGCCGCCGACGCTCACCGTGAGGCGCGACGGCCGCACGGTCAATCTCGGCCCGCAGGCGCCCTGATGCCGGCGCCCGTCGACTGTCTGCCGCAGCGGGCTCCGGCACGGCCGCGACCGGCTGCTACGATCCCCATTTCCTTTTGCGGTCACGCCATGATCCAGCGCACTGCCCTGCCGTTCGGCCTGCTCCTGCTGGCGCTGGCGTTGGCGCTGCCCGTGCGGGCGGCCGCGCAGACCGCGCCGAACACTGCCGCGTCGGCGGCCGGCGATGCGGTCACCCTCAATCTGCGCGACGTCGACATCCGCACGCTGATCGATACCGTGTCCAAGGCCACCGGCATCAACTTCGTGGTCGATCCGCGCGTGCGCGGCAACGTCACCGTGGTGTCGTCCTCGCCGATGGACCGTGACGCCCTGTACCAGGTATTCCTGTCGGTGCTCGACGTGTACGGCTATTCGGCGGTGCCGGCCGGCGCGGTGGTCAAGATCGTGCCGGCGATCAACGCGCGCCAGAGTCTGCAGCTGCATGGTCAGGGTGAGGAGATGGTCACCCGCGTCATCCGCGTGCAGAACGTCGGCGCGACGCAGCTGGCAACGATGCTGCGCCCGCTGCTGCCGCCGCAGGCGCTGCTGGCGGCCTATCCGCCCGGCAACATGCTGATCGTCACCGACCGCGCGGACAACGTCGCGCGGGTGATGCGCCTGGTCGCGCAGCTCGACCGTCCCGGCGAGGCGGGCATCAGCGTGATCGAGCTGCAACACGCCTCCGCCGAGGACGTCGCCCGCACCATCAACGAGCTGCAGGAGCCGCCGGCGGGCACCGAGTCCGCCCTGCCGCAGGCGCGCGTGGTAGCCGATCGGCGTACCAACAGCATCCTGCTGGCCGGTGACAGCGCGGCGCAAGCGCGCGTACGTGCCCTGATCGGCCGCCTCGACGTGCCGCTGCCGCAGGCCGGCAATTCGCGCGTGGTGTTCCTGCGCTACGCCAAGGCCGAGGACATCGCCAAGGTGCTGGGCGAGATCGTCTCCCACCAGCAGTCGGCCGACGCCAAGTCCAAGTCCGTGACCGAAGGCCCGGTCAACATCCAGGCCGATGGCGCCAGCAACGCGCTGATCCTGACCGGGCCGCCGGACAAGCTGCGCGATCTGCGCGAGATCGTGCGCCAGCTCGACATCCGGCCCAAGGAAGTGCTGATCGACGCCATCATCGCCGAGGTCTCGGGCGACCTCTCGCGGCAACTCGGCGCGCAGATCGCGGTGCTGCCCAACCGCGGTTCCAGCCAGGGTCCGGCGGCACTGACCAATTTCAGCAACGGCGCGCTGCCGCTGACCACCCTGGCCGCGGGTTCGGCGGCGACCGCGGGCGCGCTGGCCGGCCAGCCCGGCCTGCTGCTGGGCTTCGGCAGCAATCGCGCCGGGCAGACCCGCTACGGCCTGCTGCTCAACGCGCTGTCGTCCAACTCGGCGACCAACATCCTGTCGACGCCCAGCCTGCTGACGCTGGACAACAAGGAGGCCGAGATCGTCGTCGGCCAGAACGTGCCCTTCCTCACCGGCAGCTACAGCACCACGCAGACGCCGACCGGCGGCGGCGTGGTCAGCAGTCCGTTCCAGACCATCGAGCGCAAGGACATCGGCATCACCCTCAAGGTGACCCCGCAGATCAACCTGGGCGACAGCGTGCGCCTCAAGCTCGAGCTGACGGTGTCGAGCCTGGCGCCCTCGGTTACCGGCGCCACCGACCTGATCACCAACAAGCGCCAGATCAAGACCGTGGTGATCACCGACAGCGACTCGATCATCGTGCTCGGCGGTCTGATCCAGGACACCTACAAGGACTCGGTGCAGAAGGTGCCGCTGCTCGGCAGCCTGCCGCTGATCGGTCGCCTGTTCCGCTCGACTTCGCGCGATCGCCAGAAGCAGAACCTGATGATCTTCCTGCACCCGGTGATCCTCGCCAACCAGGCACTGGCCAACGCCTACACCGCCGAGAAATACCGCGTGTTGCGCCAACAGCAGAACGCACCGAGCAAGGGTACGCAGAGCGACACCCCGACGCCGATGCCGCCCCTGCCGGAGAATCTGCAGCATTTCGCGCCCGCGCCGCCGAAGCTGCCGACGGCCCGATCCGCGCCGGCTGCCGGTGCGGCATCTTCCGCTCCCGCCAAGGCGGGGTCGGCCCCGGCATCCGCGGCATCCGCCCCGCCGGCGTCCGCCGCCAGCGCCGCTCCGTCGCATGGATCGCGCTGAGGCCCGCGACGCCGGCCCGGTCATCGCCGCAGGCGCCGCGGTCGGTTACGGCTATGCCAAGCGCCACGGCGTGCTGGTGGACGTGGACGCGACGCAGGCCCGCGTGCGCCATCGCGGCCTGCCCGACCCGCGGGTGCTGGCCGAGCTGGCGCGCACGCTGGGCCGGCCGCTGCAGCTGCAACGCCTCGATGAGGCCGAGTTCGAGCGCCAGCTGACGCGCCGCTACGGCGACACCGGCCCCGGCGGCGCGCAGGCGATGATGCAGGATCTGGGCGAGGACATCGATCTCGCCGCCGCGGCTTCGGCCCTGCCCGAGCCGGAGGATCTGCTGGAGAGCCAGGACGACGCGCCGATCATCCGTCTGATCAACGCCATCCTCGCCCAGGCGGTGCGCGAGGGCGCCTCCGACGTGCACATCGAGCCGTTCGAGGGCCGCCTGTCGGTGCGCCTGCGCGTGGATGGCACGCTGCGCGAGATTCTCGAGCCGCCGCGTGCGCTGGCCGGCACCATCGTCTCGCGCATCAAGGTGATGGCGCGTCTCGACATCGCCGAAAAGCGCCTGCCGCAGGACGGCCGCATCAGCCTGCGCGTGGCCGGGCATCCGGTGGACGTGCGCGTATCCACCCTGCCCTCCGGCCACGGCGAGCGCGTGGTGCTGCGCCTGCTCGATCGGCAGGCCGGCCGCCTCGACCTCGGCGGCCTGGGCATGGACCCGGACACCCGCGCGCGCCTGGTGCGCCTGATCCGCCAGCCGCACGGCATCCTGCTGGTCACCGGCCCGACCGGTTCCGGCAAGACCACCACCCTGTATGCCGTGCTGGCCGAACTCAACGACCGCCGCCGCAACATCCTCACCGTCGAGGATCCGATCGAGTACTTCATCGACGGCATCGGCCAGACCCAGGTCAACCCCAAGGTCGACATGAGTTTCGCGCGCGGCCTGCGCGCGATCCTGCGCCAGGACCCGGACGTGGTGATGGTCGGCGAGATCCGCGATCTCGAAACCGCGGAGATCGCCGTGCAGGCCAGCCTGACCGGCCACCTGGTGCTCTCCACCCTGCACACCAACACCGCGATCGGCGCGGTGGCGCGCCTGCGTGACATGGGTGTCGAGCCCTATCTGCTGGCCTCGACCCTGATCGGTGTCGCCGCGCAGCGGCTGGTGCGCCTGCTCTGCCCGCACTGCAGGCGCGCGCAGCCGGCCGACGCCATCGAACGCGCCGAGCTTGGACTCGACGACACGGCGGCAACGCTGTTCCATCCGGTCGGCTGCCCGGCCTGCCATGGGGCGGGCTACGTCGGCCGCAGCGGCATCTACGAGGTGACGCCGATCGATGACGCACTGCGACGCATGATCCATGACGGCGCCGCCGAAGCCGACCTCGAGCAGCATGCGCGACGGCACGTGCCCGGCATCCGCGCCGACGGCGTGCGCCTGGTGCTGACCGGCGCGACCGCGCTGGAAGAGCTGCTGCGCGTGACCCGCAGCGCGGAGTAAGCCGGTGCCGGCCTTCGAATACGTCGCGCTCGATCCGCAAGGGCATCGCCGCAAGGGTGTGCTCGAGGCCGACACCGCACGCCAGATCCGCCAGCTGCTGCGCGACGGCGGCCTGCTGCCGCTGGAGGTCGAGCCGGTCGAGGAACGCAGCAACGGCCGTCGGCGTACCCGGCGCACACGCCTGCGCGCCGACGAGCTGGCGCTGCTGACGCGTCAGCTCGCGACCCTGCTGGCGACCGGCGCGCCCGTCGCCGAAGCGCTGCAGACCGCCGCGCGGCAGGCGCGCCACCCGCGCATCGCGCGCGTGCTGCATGGCGTGCGCGCGCGCGTGGTCGAGGGTCACGGCATGGCGGTCGGCATGGCCGACTTTCCCGGCGTGTTCGACGAGGTGTTCCGTGCCACCGTCGCCGCCGGCGAGCAGTCGGGCCGACTCGATCCGGTGCTGGCGCGGCTGGCCGACTACACCGAGGCGCGCCAGGCCATGCAACAGCGGGTGCAGCAGGCGCTGATCTACCCCGGCTTCCTGGTCAGCATGTCGCTGGTCATCCTGGCCGGGCTGCTCGGCTACGTGGTGCCGAAGATCGTCCAGGTGTTCGCCACCATGCACGCCGAGCTGCCGCTGCTGACGCGGGTGCTGATCGCGACCAGCGGGTTCCTCAGACACTGGGGGATCGCATTGGTCATCGTGCTGATCGCCGTCGCCTGGCTGATCCGTCGTGCGCTGCGCGAGGACGCCGTGCGCGCGCGCTGGCAGCGCTTCGTGCTGCGCCTGCCGTTGATCGGCCGGCTGGTGCGCGGCATCGAGACGGCGCGCTTCACGCGCACCCTCAGCATTCTCGCCGCCAGCGGCGTGCCCCTGCTCGAGGGCCTCGGCATCGCCAGCCAGGTGATCGCCAGCCTGCCGATGCGCCATGCTCTGCAGGAGGTCGCCGCGCGCGTGCGCGAGGGTTCGGGCGTGGCCGCGGCACTGGATCGCAGCAGCTACTTCCCGCCGATGGCGGTCTATCTGATCGCCAGCGGCGAGACCGGCGGCAACCTCGAGGACATGCTCTGGCGCGCTGCCGAACAGCAGGAGCGCGAGACCTCGGCCACCATCGGCACCGCGCTGGCGCTGTTCGAGCCGCTGACGATCGTCGTCATGGGCCTGATCGTGTTCAGCATCGTGCTCGCCATCCTGCTGCCGATCTTCCAGCTGGATCAGCTGGTCAGGTGAGGCCGCGTCGCGCTGCGGCCGGAGCGCTTCCGGCCACGTTCCGGGCACGGTAGCCGGCCAGCCAGTCGGCCGTGCATCCCGCGCGCGGCTCAACCCGCGGTCGCGCGGGCCACCTGCAGCGAGCCTGCCACCTGCCCCGCGCCGACGCGATCGAGCTCGATTGTCCGCACCTGCAAGCCTGCAGCCTGCAGGCCGGCAAGGCAACGCAGCAGGGCGTCGAAGGAGACCGGCTTGAAAGTGACGCGAATGCTGCCGTCCTCGCCCTGCGTGCGAGCGGCCACGGCGCTGTCGAGGTCCTGCGCGCGCAGGGCGGCGTCCAGCACGGCGCGTAGCGTCTGTCCGGCGGCGGCCTGCGGCGCGCTCCGGATGTCGGCCTGCGACCGCAACGCTCGCATCCGGAGCGCGGCCTGCCTCATCCAGGCGAGATCCGCGCGCTGTTGCGCAACCTGCGTCTCGTTGCGTTCGATGCTTCGCGCCAGCGGCTGCCAGGCCAGCGCGTAGACCAGCCCGCCCGCGAGTATCGCCGCGCCGATCGCGACCAGCCAGCGCTCGCGCGGGGCCAGCTGCAGCCACCGCGCGTTCATCGCGCCGTTCCAGCGAGGTGGATGCGACCCTGCGCGTGATCGTCGATGCGGCCGACGTCGCGCAGCTCGGCGTTCAGACCCTGTGCGGCCAGTGCCTGCCGCGCCGCTTCCAGCGTCCCGGCGCGGCTCGCCTGCAAGGTCAGGTCCAGCGCGCCGTTGCGGTATTCGATGCGCTGCAGGCGCACGCCGGACGCATCGAGGTGGGCATCGGCAACGGCCGTGAGCAGGTTGATCGGACCGTCGGCGCCGTGACCCGATTGCGCCGCGCTCAATGCCTGCTGCAGCTGCACGCGGGCATCGACGATGCGGTGCTGGCCCGGCACGGCGCTGCGAAACACGGTGTCGATCGACTCCTGCAGCACGCGCGACTCCCGTGCCAGGACCGCCGCGTGCACGCCGGCGTAGGTGAATGCGCTGACCAGCCACAGCGCCGCGGCGATCACCACGGCGCGGCGCGGGCCGCTGCGTCGCGCCTGCGCACGGCGCGGGGCGTAGGCGCCCTGCAGCAGGTTGAAGCCGGCGGGCGGCGTGAACTCGTCCGCGAGATCCAGCAGCTCCGCGGTCGACCGCTGGCGCATGACGGGCAGAGCCAGCTCGGCCGCGAGGGCATCGATGCCGCGGGCGGATTCGGCGCGGTCCGCGGACGGCGCGTCGTCACCCGCGCCGTCGCCGACGCCCCACAGATCGATCCCGACCGGGCGCGCCGCTTCCGGCGTACGCTGGAGCAGCGCGGCCAGCACCAGCGGCAGATTCGCCTGCGTGCAGACCATGCCGTCGTGCAGGCCGCTGCGCACGAGCACCCGCGCATCCGCGTCGTTCGACTCGCAGAACAGGCTCCAGCGGCCCGCGCTCCACGGCAGCGCCAGCAGGTCCGGCAGCAGCAGGTCGGGCTCGATGCCGGCCTCGCCGAGGCGCGCGAGCCAGTGTTCGATCGCGGCGCGTGCGACGATCGCGGCCGCCACGCCGGTCGCCGTGCGGTGCCAAGCGAAGTGCTGCTTCTCCGGCGGTTCCAGCAGCCATTCCTCCAGCGCATAGGGCAAGGCGCGCGCGATCTCCGCCGGCTTGCGGCTGGGCATCGCCGCCGGCGCCAGCAGCACGGCCTCGCCGGGCACCAGCAGCAGCACCTGCCGGCCGTGCGCCAGCGGCGCGGCATCGGCCAGGTTGCCCCGGACGGGCACGCCCGCGAGGCGCCATTCGGCATGCTGATCGTCGATCCAGCGCAGCAGGAGGGTATCCATCAGGGCATGGTGTTTCGCGTGCGCAGCAGGACACGGACCTTACCGCCATTGCCGACTTCGAGCACGCTCGCCAGGGTCGTGCGCAGACGGCCCAGGCGAACCTCGATACGGACCCGGAAATACCGGCTGCCGACGCCGAGCAGGGCCGGATCGACCGCCGCCCCCTGCAGCGGCGGGCTGGCGAGAAACTGCTGCAGTGTCGCAAACGGCTGCTTCATGCGCAGCGTGGCCACTGCCTGCGCCTGCGCCGAATCCAGGCCCAGCGCGATCAGTACCGGCAGCGGCGCGGTGTTGACATTGATCGCGGTCGCGCCGGGCAGCGCGGTGACCCAGGGCGCAATGCGCGCATCGACGGCCGCCGTGTAACCGCTGACCAGGCGCAGGCTGGAGGCGCTGACGAACGGCTGATTGGCCGCACGATACGCCGGCACGGCGCCGAGGTAGGTCTCGTCCTCGACGCCCGCGCGGCCGCTGGCCAGGCTGTCGGGGTCGATCCAGTCGATCACCGGCGCGACGAGATCGGCCGGCAGCTGCTGCGTCGCCAGCAGCGCGCGGTAGCGCGTGACCGCGGTCGCGACCGGCTGCGCGCCGGCGACCAGGGTGTTGAGGTTGAAGCGGCCCTGCAGATCCTCGATCTGCCCGCTGACCTCGATTCCGCCGAAGAGCTGCGGCTGTTGCGGCTGGGCCCAGGGCTGGGACAGGTCGACCTCGCCGCCGTGCTGGCGCGCATTGTCGGCCAGCGCCTGCGCGGCCCAGGCCTCGGCGCCCAGCGCCACTGCCCAGGCGCGGTCCAGACCGATGCGATCCTCGCTGCGGCGGATCGCGAGGGTCTGGTCCCAAGCCAGATAGGTCATCGCCGTCGCCGCGATGGCGACCACCAGCAGCGCGATCAGCAGCGCCACGCCGCGCTGGCGACGGGGCGCGTTCATGGCAGCACGAACAGCCATGTCACCGGTCCTGCGAGTCCATCCACCTTCAGCGTCACCCGCACCGCGCGCGGCAGCAGTGGCGACTGTGGCCCTGCACCGGCCGGAGGCCAGCTGGACTGCTCGTCACCCTGTGCATCGACGTAGCGGAACTGCAGCGACTCGACGTGATCGAGCAACGTGTCGGGTGGCGCCGCCGCGCCCGGCGCACGGTCCAGCACCGGCCACTGCAGGCGCAGCAGGCGCCGGCCGTCGAGGCGGTAGCGCACGCGGATGATCCGGCTGCGCCGCACGCCGGCCGGGTTCGGATAACCGTCGCGCGACAGCGCCACGGTCGTTCCGTCGGGCGCACCGCGCAGCGCCGGCAGCGGGCCGCCCAGTTCGTCGCGCACCGGCCGCGGCGCGGCCTGGGTGAAGTCCGCCTGCAGCACCGCATAGGCGCGTTGCAGCGTGTGCAGCTGGCGGTAGTGCGTCTCGAGCTCGCCGCGCTGACGCAGCAGCGTATCGAGTCCGCCGTAGGCCAGCGCCGCCATCAGCGCGAAGATCGCCACTGCCACCAGCAGCTCGATCAGAGTGAAACCGCGTGCCTTGGCGGCACTGTCGCCAGCGCGGCTGAACGCTCCGAGGCTATGCCGAGGGACCGGGACGAAACCGCGTGCGCTGTTCATGGCGGACCGCTCGCGGCCTGGCTGACCAGGGTATGCAGCGTCGCCAGCGCCGGGCCCTCGGGTCGGTCGCGCACCTCGATCACCACCTCGCGCAGGCTGGGCAGCGGGGCGCCTTGCACCTGCTGGCGCCAGTACCAGGTGCGACCGGCCATGACGCTGCGACCCTGCGTGTTGCCGTCCGCGGGCCAGGCGCCGGCCAGTTGCATCGCGCCCAGCCGGTTCATCGCCACCCAGTCGGCCTCGGTGCGCCGCGACAGGGCGCGCGCGTTGTCCGCGGCCAGCGCGGTCAGCTGCACCGCCGCCGCCAGGCCGAGCGCCACGACCAGCAGCGCCACCATCACTTCGAGCAGGGTGAAGCCCTGCGCGTTGCTGACATGGCCATCCGCACGGCTGCACGCGCCTGGGCGATGCCGGGGGGACGGAACGCAGTCGTGCATGGGCGGCATGCCGGGACCGTCAGCGCGCATCGACGGACTGCAGCGTGATCTGCCCCAGCGCGCTGCCGGTCAGCCGTTCGCGCGTGCGCGCATCCTCGCGCAGTTCCAGCACGAACGGCTCCATTTCGCCGCTGGACAGCACGAACACCTGCGGATGCGTCTTCGCCCGCCCGGCCAGTCGCACCTCCTCGCCCTGCAGGCGCAACGTCAGCGCGAGTCCGGCAGCGAGCGTGCGCGGGCGCAGCAGGCGATCACCCAGCAGGGGGTGCCAGGCACCGGCGGCGTCGAGTTCGTAGCAAGCCCAGCCACGCTGCCAGAAGCCGAACGCGAGATCGCGCCCCTGCATCGCGGCCTCTTCGCGTGCGCTGCGCAGCACGCCGGCCAGCTGAGTGGCCGCGAGCCGGGCACGATCCCGGCTGCCGAACGACAGGCTGAGCATGGCCACGCTGGTCATCACGGCGATGATCAGGATCACCAGCATCATCTCGACCAGAGAAAATCCGGCATCGCCCTGCGGCCTGCGCGCGGGCCCGGCTGCAGCGGCGGTGCGGGCGGCCATCACGCGCGCCGCTACTTCAGATTCCAACTCTGGATGTCGTCCGGGGTCCCCGACACGCCGTCGGGTCCGTCGGACCACAGATCGTAGGGGCCGTGCTGGCCGGGGCTGAGGTATTCGTAGCGATGCGCCCAGGGGTCGTCGGGCAGCGTGCGGATATAGCCGTCGGCGCGCCAGTCGGGCGCCGGCGGATCGCCCGAAGGCTTCTTCACCAGGGCCTGCAGGCCCTGGTCGGTGGACGGATAGTGGCCGTTGTCGAGCCGGTACATGGCCAGTGCCGAGTCCAGCGCGCGGATGTCGGCCTTGGCCTTGGCCAGCCGCGCGTCCTCGGCGCGACCGATCACGTTGGGCAGGATCAGCGTCGCCAGCACGGCGATGATCACCACCACCACCATGATCTCGATCAGGGTGAAACCGTGCTCGTGTCCGCGCCGTCGCAAGACTGTCATTTCGCAGGATCCCCGGTTCACGCGCCGCGCGCTGGTCGCGGTTAGCATAGGCCAGCCCGATGCAAGGGCGAAATCGTGCAGCGCCGGTCGCAGGGATCCGGAGACTCCGGGGGCGGCGGCGTTGCGTTCACAGCAAAACCTCCTGGGGGAAGTTCACCGATGCGCCATCGCTTTCGACCCGCGCTGCTGCTGGCACTGACGGCACTCGTCGCCGCGGGCTCGCTGCACGCCATGAACAGTGCACCCTCCGCCGCGGCGGTCGCCAAACTGGCGCCGCAGGTCGCCGCGATCGCGGCGGCCTCGGGCACGCCGCAGGCCCGCGCGATGATGACCCGCTCGCTGGCCGAACAGCGGCAGCCGCGCGGACCCGCTCCGCTGGCCGCGCGCTGGAACGGCAGCGGCCAGGTGCAGGTCTATCTCGGCTACGACCGTACCGTCGGCGCACCCGCGACGACTGCGCTGGCTGCGCTGGGCGCAACCGGCATCCGCGTCGGCAGCGATCTCGGCGTGGTGCAGGCGTGGGTGCCGGCGACGGCGCTCTATCAGCTGGCCACGCTGCCGCAGGTCACCCGCATCACCCTGCCGCGCTACGCGGTCTCGCGGCGCAATCTGCCGCCGGTCGGCGCGCAGCCGCGCAGCGGCTCGGTCACCACCCAGGGCGACCAGATCCTCGGCACGGCACAGTTTCGCCAGGCGACCGGTCTCAACGGATCCGGCATCTCGGTCGGGATCATTTCCGACGGCGCCGGCGACATCGCCCAGGATCAGGCCACCGGCGACCTGCCGACCAATCCGGCGCCTTACGTCGACGCCAAGCTGCCGGGCTCGGGATTCGAGGGCACGGCGATGATGGAGATCGTCTACGACATGGCGCCCGGGGCCAGGCTCGGCTTCTGCGGGCCGGCGACCACGGTCGATTTCGTCACCTGCCTCAATGACTTTGCCGCCGGCACCGGCGGCTTCACGCCCGCCATCATCGCCGACGATCTTGGCTTTCCCGGCGTGGCCCTGTTCACCGACGGCGGTTTCGCCACCGCGGTGAAGAACTTCGCCATCGCGCATCCCACTATCCGCCTGGTCAGCGCGGCCGGCAACGACGCGCAGCAGTTCTGGAGCGGGACCTGGACCCCGACGCCGGTCAGCGTCACCGTCAATGGCGTCAAGTACACCCAGGCGCAGAACTTCGGCAACGCCGGCGTTCCCAACACCAGCATGACCTTCCCGGTGGCCGCGGGCGACACGGTCACCTATCTGGTGCAGTGGGATGACACCTGGATCCCCAATCCCACCAGCAGCACGCCCAACGATCCCAACGACTACGACGTGTTCCTGACCGACACCAGCGGCAACGTGCTGGCCTGCAACCAGGGCATCAACCTGGGCGGCGCGGCCAGCCCGCCTTCTGCCACCAGCTGCGTGATCAGCGGCACGCCCGGGCCCAACAACACGCCCGGTCCGCAGCCGGTGCAGGGCAACAGCTACACCAACAACGGCAGCAGCCAGCAGCAGCTGCAGTTGCACATCTACTACGGCGCCGGCAACCCCGGTTCGCACCTGAAAGTGCTCGTCTACGCCAACAGCCACAGCTTCGTGCTGGTCCCGAACACGCCCGCCGGCAGCATCTACGGCCAGTCGGCGCTGCCGACGCCGTACGAGATCACCACCACGGCGATCGACGCGACCAGTGCCCAGAACAACAACAACAGCATCGAGCCGTACGCCTCGCAAGGTCCGGTGTTCCTTTCGCAACCCGCGACCGGCACCAGCACGAGACAGAAGCCCGACTTCACCGCGGTCGACTGCGTGCTGGTGACCGGAGTCGGCGGATTCGGTACCGCCAACAGCGGTACGCCGCCCAGTGCCACTTTCTGCGGCACCTCGGCCACCTCGGAGGCCGTGGCCGCGATCATGGCGCTGCTGGAGCAGGCCTACCCGGGCAAGGATCCCTACGCGATGCTGCAGGCCGGTGCCAAGGCGCTGGGCAGCGGCAATCCCAACGGGGTCTACGGCTATGGCCTGGTCAACGCCTACCTGTCCGGCGCGGCGCTGTCGACGCCGGTGGCCACGATCACCGCCCCGGCCGGCAACATCAGCATCCAAACCGGCCAGTCGGTCAGCTTTGCCGGCAGTTGCACGGTCAGCGGGCCCGGAAGCACCACCCTCAGCTGGAGCTTCGGCAGCGGCATCCCCGGCTCGACCTCGGCCAATCCCAGCGTCACCTTCGCCACCGCCGGCACCTATACGGCGACGCTGACCTGCACCAACACTGCCTTCAATACCAGCGCCGCGACCACGCGCACCGTGACGGTAACGGCACCGCCGCCACCGCCACCACCGAGCGGCGGCGGCGGCGACATCGGCCTCGATCTGCTGGCCGCGCTGGGCGCGCTGGTCGCCGCGGAGGCGATGCGTCGCGGGAGGACGAGCCTGCACCGCTGACCGCGATCACCAGGCCAATCGGGAGGGGCGCCGCTGATCCGGCGCACCTCGGCTGTGCAGTCGACGCGGCGCTCAGCGAGCGCGGGCGTAGCGTGGCGGTGCGATGCGCGTCACGAAGGGCAAGGCGGCGATGGCACCCAGCCGGTCCGGCGGCAGCCAGCCCTGCACCACGCCCAACGCCGCGCTGGGTTCCGCGTCAGCGAGTCCGGCGGCGCGCAGCGCCTGCGTATGCTCCGGCGTGACGGCATCAACCGACACATAGACCTGCAGGCGGCCGTGCGCGTCGGCGCGCACGGGTCCCTGTGCGTAGTCGCTCAGCGGCGCACCCGCCGCCAGTCGTTGCGCGGCGAGGGCCAGCGCGGGCGCGATCCGCCCGGCGCTGCCCGCCGGCGGGATCGCGGGCGCCGCACCCGCGCAGCCACACAGCAAGATCGTCAGCAGGGCGGCGCACCCGCGGCCGCAGCGCACAGTCCGCATACCAGCAAGACATTTCAGCATCGATGCATCCTCACCCGGCGCTGCGCCGCTCCGGCGATCATCATCGCGCAGGCGCAGGATTTCGGAGATCATGCGCCATTCCGTTGCCGATCGTCCGGAGCCCACACGCCGATGCGTCCGCTGCCGCGCCTGCGCCGCGCACTCTATGCCCTGGCAGCGCTGGCGCTGATTCTGTCGGCGGCGCTGGCAACGGCCTGGCTGCTGCTGGCCGGCAGCCGGCCGCGGCTGGACGGCACGCTCACGCTGCGCGGGCTGGCGGCGCCGGTGACCGTGACGCGTGACCGTGACGGCGTGGTCAGCCTGACCGCGCGCAATCGCAACGACCTCGCCTTCGCGCTGGGCTTCGTGCACGGCCAGGAACGTTTCTTTCCGATGGACCTGATGCGCCGCGATGCGGCCGGCGAACTGGCGGCGCTGATCGGTCCGGCGGCGCTGGCGCGCGACGAGAACCATCGCCGGCATCGCTTCCGCGCCCTGGCCGATCGCCTCTACGCCAGCCTCGATCGCGGCGATCGCACCCTGCTCGATGCCTACGCGCGCGGAGTCAATGCCGGACTCGACGCGCTCGATGTGCGGCCGTGGGAATACTTGCTGCTGCGTGCGCGGCCGCGGCCGTGGCGGCCCGAGGACACGATCCTCGCGATCGACGCGATGTACTTCGACCTCAGCGCCGACGGCAGCGATCCGCGCGCGCTGCAGATCGCCGAGTTGCGCGCCGCGCTGCCGCGTCCGCTGGCGGACTTCCTGCTGCAGCCCGACGGTCGCTGGGAGGCGGCGCTCGACGGCAGCGTCAGCGCCGCGGTGGCGATCCCGAACGCCGCCGTGTACGACCTGCGCCGCATGCCGGCCGCTGCCGGCCTGGCCGAGGTTTCGCTGCCGGCACCGCTGCCCGGCAGCAACAACATGGCGGTCGCCGGGCGGCTTACCGCCAGCGGTGCCGCGATCGTCGCCGACGACATGCATCTCACCCTGCGCGTGCCGAACATCTGGTTCCGCGCGCGCATGCGCTACCCCGATCCCGATCATCCGGGCCGCTGGATCGACCTCAACGGCGTCACCCTGCCCGGCACCCCGGCGCTGGTCGCCGGCAGCAACGGTCACATCGCCTGGGGTTTCACCAACAGCAACGGCGACTGGATGGACTGGGTGCGCGTGATCCGCGACCCCGCCGACCCGCTGCGCTACCGCGTGCCCGGCGGCTGGGCGCCGATCGAAACCCATCGCGAGACGATCGCGGTCAGGGGCGGCACGCCGGTCACGCTGGTCGTGGAGGACACACGCTGGGGCCCGATCATGGGCACGGACCTCGACGGCACGCCGCTGGCGCTGGACTGGACCGCGCAGCACCTGCGCGGCGTCAACCTCAACATCCTCCAGCTCGAACAGGCCGACAGCGTCGCCGCCGCGCTGGCGATCGCGCCCAGCTTCGGCATGCCGCCGCAGAATTTCGTCGTCGGTGACCGCGCCGGCCACATCGGCTGGACGCTGACCGGCAATGCCATCCCGATCCGCAAAGGCATCGATCCCGACGTGCCCGGTGACTGGTCGCAGCCCGGTACCGGCTGGGTCGGCTGGCTGCCGACGACGCAGTTCCCGCGCATCGTCGATCCGCCCTCGGGCCGGCTGTGGACGGCCAACAACCGCACCGTCGGCGGCGCCGCGCTGGCGCTGCTCGGCAACGGCGGCTACGACCTCGGCGCGCGCGCGCAGCAGCTGCGCGACGACCTGATGGCGCGCCGGCGCTTCGCACCGGACGACCTGCTGGCGATCCAGCTCGACGACCGCGCGCGATTCCTCACGCCCTGGTACGGCCTGCTGCACGCCACGCTGACCGGCAATCGTGACCCGCGCCTGGCCGAACTCAAGCGCCTGACCGCCGTCTGGGGCGACCGCGCCGCCGTGGGCGGCGTCGACTACCGGCTGGTGCGCGCGTTCCGCGCAGCCGTCTATCAGAACGCCCTGGCGCCGTTCGTGGCCGCGGTGAAAACCCGCTACCCCGGCTTCGTCTGGCCCACCGGCAGCGATGCCGAGGCTGCGGTCTGGGCGCTGGTGACGCAGCAGCCAATGCACCTGCTGGCGCCGCGTTACCCGAACTGGCAGGCCCTGCTGACCGAAAGCGCGCTGCAAGTAGCGGACGTGGATGCGGCCAAACCGGGCGGCCTCGCCGCGCAGACCTGGGGCCGGCGCAATACCGCCGCCATCGACCAGCCGCTGGCGCGCGCCCTGCCCGGCTGGCTGGGGCGTTTCCTCGACATGCCGCACGTGCAGTTGCCGGGCGACAACAACATGCCGCGCGTGCAGGCGCCGAGCTTCGGTGCCTCCGAGCGCTTCGGCATCATGCCCGGCCACGAGGCCGCCAGCTATCTGCACATGCCCGGCGGGCAGAGCGACAACCCGCTGTCGCCCTACTACGGCGCCGGTTTCAACGCCTGGGTCCGGGGCGAGCCGACGCCGCTGCTGCCGGGACCCGCGCGGTATCGCATGACGCTGCGACCGGCGGCACCCCCGCGGCACTGAGGCTGCCGAACCTCGATGCCGCGGGCGATCACTGCGGCAACGGCCCCGGCGCGGGCCGGCGGCCGTGGTGCACCCAATCGAGCAATTCGTCGAAGGCGCGCGCCACGTCGGCGGGCGTGTAGGTGCAATGTCCGGCGCTCGGCACGTACTGCTGAACGAATTCGTCGGCGTCGCCCTGGCGTTGCGCGAGCAGGGCGTAGGCCGCACCGACGTCGGCATGGATCAGCGGGTCGTGCAGCGTGTGCAGTTCGAGCAGCGGCCGAGCCAGTCGTCCGGTCGGCGTGTAGTGCCGCTCGAGCCAGCGCGCCGCTGCGGGGTCGGCCGCGTAGCGGCGTACGCCCGCATTGAGCGCGATGTCATCGCCGGTGCCGAGATACAGATAGCTCCCGGTTGCGAACGGGTTGCCGCCGGCACGGCGCTCGATGTCGCCGACCAGGTAACGCTCGAAGGCCAGCACGCCGGCGATCACTTCGGGGTCATCGGAGCCGACCAGCACGCTCAGCGTATGCAGGGCCCGCGGATCGTGCAGCAGGGCCGCCTGCACGCGCGCCGTGGCCGCGGCATCGGGCCGGTAATCGGCAGGCACCCGGGCCGGGTCGCCGAGCAGTCCCGGCGCGTAGTACTCCAGCGCCGCGAGTTGCGCGAAGGCACGCTGCTGCAGCCGGTCGCTGGGCATGATCGCGCCGCACAGCGCCAGCCCGCCGGCATAGCGCGCCGGTTCGGTCTCCAGCGCCTTGACCGTCAGCAATCCGCCCATCGACATGCCCATGACCAGGGTCTCGCGCGGCTTGCCGAAGCGCGCCTCGAAGCGGCGCTCGACCATCGCGGTGTCGCGCAGGGACTGATCCAGCGTCCAGCCGCCTTCGCGATAGCCGGACTGCGCCAGCGCGTAGCCGCGCGCGAGCACGACGCGCTGATCCGGCGGCAGCGGACCCGGCACGAGGCGCTCCGGAGTCAGCTGATAGCCGTGGAAGAAAACGACCAGGCCGCCGTTCCAGCGCGCCGGCACGTCGATGCGGTAGGCAGCGCCGTCGAGCACGCCGAGATCGGTGCGCCCGAGCGCTCCGGCCGCGGTCGCCGGCGCGGCCGGCAACCCGGTCAGCAGGAGCAGCGTCAGGGCCAGTGGTTGCCAGAAGGGACGGTTCATGATCGGGCTCGCGGTGTCTCGGATGCGCGGGATGCGCGGGGTGCGACGCTCAGGACCGGGCCGCGTCGAGCTCGATGCGCCGCTCGCTCGCGGCGTCGAATACATGCAGCTTGTCGGCCGCGAATCCCAGCCGCAGACGCTGGCCGGGTTGCGGCAGCCGGTCGGGCGCGACCCGCGCCACCAGCTCATGCGGGCCCAGGCGCAGGTGCAGATAGGCTTCGCTGCCCACCGGTTCGATCACTTCCACCAGCGCCTCGAAGGCAGCGGCTTCGCCGGCGTCGTCGGCGACCACCTGCAGATCCTCCGGGCGCAGACCGAGCGCGATCTCGCGCCCCGCAGCGGCGGCGCAGAGCGCCTCGAGGGCGCGCGCCGGACCGAGCCCGATCCGCAACGCGTCGCCGAGATCCAGATCGACCGCATCTTTCACCCGCAGCCGTCCGCGCAACACGTTCATTGCCGGGCTGCCGAGGAACCCGGCCACGAACAGGTTGGCGGGCCGCGCGTAGATGCGCATCGGCGTGTCGATCTGCTGGATCTCGCCGCCGCGCATCACCACGATGCGCTGGCCCAGGGTCATGGCCTCGAGCTGGTCGTGGGTGACATAGATCATCGTCGCCCGCAGTCGCCGATGCAGGCGCACCAGCTCGGTGCGCATGGTCATGCGCATCCGGGCGTCGAGGTTGGACAGCGGCTCATCGAGCAGGAACACCCGCGGCTGGCGTACCAGGGCGCGGCCGAGGGCGACACGTTGCTGCTGGCCGCCGGAGAGCTGGCGCGGCTTGCGTTCCAGCAGCGCGGTCAGCTCCAGCACCGCCGCCGCTTCGCGGACGTGACGTTCGATCTCGGCGCGGGCCAGTCCGCGCAGGCGCAGGCCGAAGCCCATGTTCTCGGCCACGCTCATGTGCGGGTAGAGCGCGTAGTTCTGGAACACCATGGCGATGTCCCGATCCTTGGGCGGCAGATCATTGACGGTACGATCGTCGATCTGCAGCGTGCCGGCGCTGATCGTCTCGAGGCCGGCGATCATCCGCAGCAGCGTGGTCTTGCCGCAACCGGATGGCCCGACCAGCACCATGAACTCGCCGTCGGCCACCTCGAAGCTGGCGCCGGCAACGGCTACCTGGCCCTGCTCATAGATCTTGCGCACCCCGTCGAGCCGAACACTGGCCATCCGCCCTGCCCCTCGTCTGCGTGGCGCGCGTCGCAACTTCCCGGCAACCGCCACATGACGGTTCGATGCGCGCGATTTTGCTGATATTCTGCCATGTAATCGTTTTCAATCTTGATCCTCGCAGGGGCATCCATGGACCGCAAGCAGGCCTTCACTTTCCCCGGAGGGTTTCTCTGGGGCTGCGCGACATCGGCGTATCAGATCGAGGGTTCGCCGCTGGCCGACGGTGCGGGTGCCAGCATCTGGCAGCGCTTCGCCCATACCCCCGGCATGATGTCCAACGGTGATACCGGCGACGTCGCCTGCGATCACTACCAGCGCTTCCGCGACGACGTGCGGCTGATGGCCGAACTGGGTCTCAAGGCCTACCGCTTCAGCATCAACTGGAGCCGCGTGCTGCCTGCGGGAACCGGCGCGGTCAATGCGGCGGGCCTGGGCTTTTATCAGCGCCTGGTGGACGCGCTGCTCGAGCATGGCATCCAGCCGATGGTCACGCTGTTCCACTGGGACCTGCCGGCGGCACTGGACGATCGCGGCGGCTGGCTGAACCCGGACATCGCACACTGGTTCGCCGAGTACGCCAGTGTCTGCTTCCGTGCGCTCGATGACCGCGTGCCGCTGTGGGCCACGCTCAACGAGCCGTGGGTGGTCACCGACGGCGGCTACCTGCACGGCGCGCTGGCCCCGGGCCACCGCAGCCCCTACGAAGCGCCGATTGCCTCGCATCACCTGCTGCGCGCGCACGGCGCCGCGGTGCAGGCATATCGCGCCGCCGGCCACCACCAGATCGGTCTGGTCGTCAACCTCGAGCCCAAGTATCCCGCCTCGCAGAGTCCGGCCGACCTCGCCGCCACCGCGCGCGCCGAAGCCTACATGAACCGCCAGTACCTCGACCCGGTCTTCCTCGGCCGCTACCCGGACGAGTTGCGCGAGGTGTTCGGCGAGGCCTGGCCGCAGTGGCCGCAGCAGGACTTCGACCTGATCCGCCAGCCGCTCGATTTTCTCGGTGTCAACTATTACACGCGCAGCGTCACGCGCCACGACGACGGTGCCTGGCCGCTGCGTGCCGCGCGCGTCAAGCAGTCGCGCGCGACCTATACCGAAACCGACTGGGAGGTCTATCCGCAGGGACTGACCGACACCCTGCTGTGGGTACGCCAGCGCTACGGTGCGATCCCGCTCTACATCACCGAGAACGGCGCGGCCTTCTACGATCCGCCGACCGCGCGGCACGGCCGCGTCCAGGACCCGCTGCGCGTGCACTATCTGCACGCGCACCTGCGCGCATTGCATGAGGCCATCCGGCAGGGCGTCGATCTGCGCGGCTATTTCGCCTGGTCGCTGCTCGACAATCTCGAGTGGTCACTGGGCTTTTCCAAGCGCTTCGGCCTGGTGCACGTCGATTTCGCGACCCAGCAGCGCACCCCCAAGGACAGCGCACGCTTCTATACTGAGGTGATCGCTTCCCACGGAGGCCGACTGGATGCTGAGCCGTGACTGCAGACGCAGGGTGTGGACTGGTTGCTGACATCGGCGGCACCAATATCCGGTTTGCCCTCGTCGAACCGCAGGCCGCGGCGCCTCTGCTGCGCGACAGCATCCATCGCTACCGCGTGGCGGATTATCCGTCGCTGGGCGATGCCGCGCGCCGCTATCTCGACGACACCGGCGCCCGCGTCAGTCATGCCGTGTGTGCTGCCGCGGGCCGGATCACGGCCGGCGAGGTGCGGCTGACCAACCACCCCTGGCTGATCCGCGTCGAGGAAACCCGCGCGACGCTGGGACTCGCGTCGATGCGCGTGGTCAACGATTTCGCCGCGATGTCGCGCTGCCTGCCGCTGCTGCTGCCGGATGCGGTCGTGGTGCTGGGCGCGGCGACCGCACCCGCGATCGGCGCGACCACCGAGGCGACCTATGCCGTGATCGGCCCGGGCACCGGCCTCGGCGTCGGCGCGTTGCTCAAGCGTGCCCGCCACTTCGACGTGCTCGAGACCGAGGGCGGCCACGTCGCCTTCGCGCCGCAGACCGACGAGGAAATCGAGATCCTGCGCGTGCTGCGTGCGCGCTACGGTCGCGTCTCCAACGAGCGCCTGATCAGCGGCAGCGGGCTGCCGCACCTGCACCAGGCGTTGTGCGAGCTGTCCGGCACGCAGTGCGAGCGCCTGCCGCCCGAAGCCATCACGGCGGCAGCGGCGGCGGGCAGCGATGCGCTCTGCGTGCGCACGCTGGAGGTCTTCGCCGCGATCCTGGGCAGCGTCGCCGGCGACCTGGTGCTGACTCTCGGCGCATGGGACGGGCTCTATCTCGCCGGCGGCCTGCTGCCGAGGCTGCTGCCGTGGCTGCAGCGCGGCGCGTTCCGTGCGCGCTTCGAGGACAAGGGCCGCTTCGCCGAGAGCCTGCGCCGCGTGCCGAGCGTCGCGATCATGGACCCCGACGCCGGTCTGCTGGGCGCAGCCGCTCTGGCCGTGCAGTATCAGCGCGTGGAGTGATGCCGCCGGCGCCCTTCAGCGCCTTGACCTGATCTCGACGCGCGCCGGTACCCGCGTGATCGGCAACTCCGCATCGTGCCACTCCGCCTTCGCGCCGTTCACCCGCGTCACGCCCGGCGCCCTGCCGCCATAAGGCCAGGTGAGCACCAGTCCGCCGGGCGGCATCGCGCTGCCGGCGGGCACATCGAGTGTCACCGAGCCATCGGACTGGCGACGCAGGGTGTAGCTGAGCGGGCCCCAGGGCGTGCGCAGGCCCGCGACGCGGATGCCGTCGCCGTCCAGCCATGTCGGCGGCACGCCGGCGGCCAGCACCAGCGCGTGGTCGCGATGGCGCTGGTAGGCCAGCATGTCCAGCGCGCTGCGCAGGAAATCGCTGGCCACCCAGCCGTGCGGCATGTCGCCGATGAAGTGCGGCGCGTCGGCGTCGTGCCAGACCACCTCGGCCCACTGGTTCCAGGCGGCGGGGCGCTGCCCGGCGAAGAAGAAGCTCAGCAACGCGGGAATGCGCGCGCGCCAGCCCAGGCGCACGAAGGCATCGACGTTGCGCCACTCATAGGGCGTGTAGCTCTGCCATGGCGTGCGGCCCGCGGCGCGCGCTTCGAAATGGCGCCAGTAGCGCGCGAAGGTGCCGCGCAGCAGGGCCTGCGGCAGTTCGTGCTGCACGCCCACCGGCGCCAGCGCGATGGTGGTGGAGGTGGGGTCGAAGTCGCCGAGGTCGGCGCTGCCGGGGATGTAGCCGATGCGGTGCCAGCGCGCGGCGTTGCGGATCGAGGCGAAGAAATCCTTCTGGAAGTCATCGGCGGCGCGCGTGTACGCCTGCGCCTGCCGCGCGTGACCGAGCTGCTGCGCCAGCCAGGCCGCGTCGCGGTAGCCGCGCAGCGACCAGAAATCGTCCCAGTACGAGTGCATGGGCTTGGCCGAGTAGCCCTCGTGGCTGATCGAGCGCGGCATCAGGCCGTAGTACAGAATGCGCTCGCCCTGCCGGTAGGCTGCGGTTTTCTGCGTGGCGCGCAGCGTGTTCATGTAGCGCACCGCGGATTCGACATGCGGCCAGAGCCGGCGTGCGGTCGCGAGGTCATGGGTGTAGCGCGTGTACTCGGCGATGGCGAAGATCAACTCGCCCTGCGAGTCGTTTTCTGGTGTCGGGTCGGCGCCCTTCCAGTCGACGCAACAGGGCACCTTGCCGGTACTGAACTGATGCGGGGCGTACCAGAGCAGGTAATCGCGCACGGCCCGCGCATCGCCCATGCGCAGCAATGCCTCGCTCATCATGGCCCCGTCGCGGATCCAGCTGCGCGCGTAGGAACGGGTGCCCGGCTGCAGCGCGACGCCATCGCGATCGAGCAGGATCTGCGCCAGCGCACTGTAGAGCGTGTCCTGGAAGTGGCGCGCCAGCGGCGGCAGCCGCACCCGCACCGGTCCGAGCCGTGCCTGCCAGGCGGCCGTCGTGGCCGCCTCTTCCTGCCGCAGCTCGAGTGCGGCAGTCCCGGCGCCGGGGATCGGCGGCGGCGGCGTGCCGGTCCAGGGGATGGCGATACCGACGCTGCGCTCCCCATGCGGCGGCAATTCCAGCGGATAAAGCAGAGCGCCCTGGATGAGGCCATCGTCCTGCGTCCGGTCGACTCGTTGTTGCGGCGCCTGCGCCAGCAGCTGCGGCAGCGGCTGCCGGGCCAGGCTGGCGGCGACGAAGCCCGCGGGCGCGCCCAGCGTCACCAGCCGCTGATCGCCGTTGAGCGTGACCGCGCCTGCGGCATAGCGGATGGCATGGATCGGTCCGAAGCCACCCGGCGTATTCAGGAACTGCTGCGGCGGATTGACCTGGAACGGCCGCAGCGCCAGTGCCAGCGTCACGCGTTGCGGCGTGGCGCCAGTGTTGCGCACGACGTAGCGCGCCAGCAGCCGGGCCTGTGCGGGCGTGCCGCTGCCGAAGGCGGTGATCTCGAGCTCGAGCGGCCCCTTGCGCCAGATGACGCCGGGCACGGGCAGGTAGCCGTCGCGCAGATTTTGCACCGGCCGGACGTCGGCCCAATCGATCAGACCCTGCGTCGTCAGCAGGAACGGCTCGATCGACCAGCCGCCCTTGAACGGCTCGAGGCGGCCATCGGCCGACAACAGCGCGGTCTGGCGGCCGCCGTCCACCCCGACGACGGTCCAGTCGTCCTGTGCGCCGGACAGACCGCGCGGATACTCGCCGCGCGGTGCCTGCCGGGCCAGCGTCTGCAGCACGGTGCCGGGTGACGGGGAACCCGCGTCCGGTCGCGGCGCTGGCCTGTCCGCCCGCGGTGCCGGGACGCGTGTCAGCGCGAGGCGGTCGAAGCACAGCGAGCCGTGGCCACCGTGCACGGCGGCCACGGTCAGCTCCAGCGCCGCCGCATGGCGGAGCGTGTGATCCTTGTCCGGCCCCCAGGCGAAGCCGACTTTGCGCTGCGGGATCGCCAGCGTGGTCCACGCCGCCGGCGCTGCGAACGCCGGTTGCTGGTACCACCAGACGTTCCAGCCGCTGGCGTCGAGGAACTTCAGCTGCAGGCCATTGACCGGGCCCTCGCCGCGCAAGCCCAGTTCGAGCGCGTAATGCGCCGGGAAGTCGAGCGGCAGCGCCCGGCGCATCGTGGCGTAGCCGGCTACCCGGGGCGGGAAACGGTAGTCGAGGCACAGCGCGGGTCCGCCCGGCCCGGCGGCCATGCGCAGCGCCGCCCGCACGTCATCGCTGGCCTGCACCTGCCAGGCACCGGGATCGGCGAACCGCGCGAGGACCTGCGGCGTGCCGGCGCGCGCGCCGGCGGCGGCGGCGAGCAGCAGCGCCAGCGCGGCGCCGGAGCGGGCGCCGTTGCGGCGGCGCCGGAATCCGGGTTCGCGCTCCATGCCGGCGCTCATCCCTTGACGCTGCCGAGCAGCAGGCCGTCGATGTAGTAGCGCTGCAGGCCGAGGAACAGCAGCAGCACCGGCAGCACCGTAACCATCGAGCCGGCCATCATCAGCTCGATGTCCTGGTTGTGCTCGCGCGCCAGCGAAGCCAGCGCGATCGGCAGGGTGTAGTGGTCCTTGCCGGTCAGCACGATCAGCGGCCACATGAAGTCGTTCCAGGCGGTGAGAAAGGTCAGCACTGCGAGCGTCAGGATGATCGGCCGCAGCAGCGGCAGCGCCACGCTGCGGAAGATGCGCCATTCGCTGGCGCCGTCGATGCGCGCGGCCTCCAGCAGCTCGTCGGGAATCGCGCGCGCGAACTGCCGCACCAGGTAGATGCCGTAGATGCTGGCCAACGCGGGCAGGATCACGCCGGCGTAGCTGTTGACGATCCCGAGCAGCCGCGCCAGCAGGAACAGCGGCATCATCGCCACCTGCGAGGGGATCACCAGCGCCGCCAGCAGCAGGCCGAACAGGCGCTCGCGGCCGGCGAAGCGCAACTTGGCGAAGGCATAGCCCGCGAGCAGGTTGCAGGCCAGCGATCCGAGCGTGATCCCGGTCGAGACCAGCAGGCTGTTGAGCAGAAAGCGCCCGAGGTCGGCGCGCTCGAACAGCGTGCGGTAATTGTCCAGCGTCGGATGCAGCGGCAGCAGCGGCGGCGGGAAGCTGTTGGCCGAACCGATCGGCATCAGTGACACCGACAGCATCCACAGCAGCGGAAACAGCGTCAGCGCGGCGCCCAGCGCGAGCAGGCCGTTGACCGCGATCGAGGCGGGTCGCCGCTTCATGCGTAACCCCTGCGCCGGCCGAAGCGCAGCAGGATCCAGGTCACGGCCAGCGTCAGTGCGAACAGCACGAAGGCGATCGCCGAGGCGAGCCCCAGGTTCCACCAGTTGAAGCCCTGCTCGTAGAGCAGGTAAAGCACGCTGAGGGTGCTCTGCAGCGGGCCGCCCTGGGTGATCACGTAGGGTTCGGCGAACAGCTGGAAGTAGCCGATCATGGTGAGCACGCTGACCGTCATCAGTGTCGGTCCCAGCAGCGGCAGCGTGATGTGGCGCAGCTGCGCCCACGCCGAGGCGCCCTCGAGCCGCGCCGCCTCGTAGAGCTCGGCGGGAAGCACCTGCAGGCCGGCGAGGAGGATGATCATGTTGTAGCCGAAGTTCTTCCACACCGCGAACAGGATGATGGTCGGCATCGCCAGTCGCGGATCGCCCAGCCAGTCAATCGGGTGGATGCCGAACCAGCCCAGCGCGTAGTTGACCCAGCCGTAGCGGGTCTGGAACAGATAGCGCCAGATCACCGCGACCGCGATCAAGGTCGCCACCACCGGGGTGAACAGCGCGACGCGGAAAAATCCCTTCCAGCGCGCCAGCCGCGAATGCAGCAGCAGCGCGGCCGCCAGCGAGGCCGCCAGCGACAGCGGCACGCCGGCAACCACGAAGTACAGCGTGTGCCCCAGTGCCTTCCAGAACAACGGCATGTGCAGCACCGTCGCGTAGTTGTCGAGGCCGACGAAGCGCAGGTTGCGCAGGCTGGCGAGCGCGTAGATGTCGAAGTCGGTCAGGCTCAGGCCGAAGGCCGCCAGCACCGGCAGCAGGAAAAACACCGCGATCACCACCAGCGCCGGTGCGGTGAAGATCCATCCGGCGAGCGCGCCGCGCCTCACGGCACGGTCCCCCGGCGCAGCATCCAGCGGCGCTTGGCGAGGATGGCGTCGGTGCGCCGGTCCATTGCGGCGGTCGCCGCCGCGACGTCGATGCGCCCGAAGGCGGCGCGCGCCGCGATCACCTGCATCTCGTTGACGATCTCCTCCCACTCCGGAACCCGGGGCACGGCGCGTGCGCGCTCGAGCTGTGCGCGGAAGGCCTGCGCGTAGGGGTCGTTGGCGATGCCCGGGAGCGCCCAGCTCGAACGGCGCGGCGGCAGGTCGCCGGTCAGGGCGTGGAACTGCTCCTGGATCGCCGGCTGCGACAGGTATTCGATCAGTTCCCACGCCGCGCGCTTGTGCTCGGCGTGCTTGAACAGCACCAGGCTCGCGCCGCCGGCAATGCCCGAGCCGGGGCCATCCAGGCCCGGCAGCGGCGCGGTCATCCACTGGTCGCGCACCGCGGCCGGCATCCGCTGCTCGAACTCCTGGATCATCCACGGTCCGGAGATATAGAAGACGAAGTGACCGCGTCCGAACTCCGCCGGCACGTTGGGCACCTGGGTGTTGTCGATGCGCGGGGCGTAGCCTTCGCGGAACATCTGCAGATAAAAGCGCAGCGCCTGCCGGTTGCCCGGATTCTGGAAATTGCCGTACTGATCGTGATCGCGCAGCAGCGATTGCGGCTCCTCCAGCGCCAGCGACAGCAGCGGCTCGAACTCGTTCAGCGGCAGCAGGATCGCGTAATCACCGGGCGCGGCACGGGCCTTGAGCGCGGCCAGCATGCGCGTCCATTCGGCCCAGGTGCGCGGCGGCTGGTCGAAGCCCGCGGCGGCAAGGAGATCGCGGCGATAGAACAGCAGCCGCGTGTCCACGTACCACGGCACGCCGTAGACGCGACCGTCGATCACGTTGCTGGCCCAGATGCCGCGGAAGTAATCGCCGGGCTGGATCCGCCGGGAAGCGGCGATCTGCGCGTCCAGCGGCAGCAGCGCATGCAGGGCCGCCATCTCCGGGATCCAGGTGTTGCCCAGCTGGCCCACGTCCGGCGTGGTGCCGCCGGCGACCGCGGTCAGCAGCTTCGCGTGCGCGGCGGTCCATGGCAATTGCTGCACCTCGACGCGGATGCCGGGATGCAGGCGCTCGAAGCCGGCGACCAGCTGCTGCGCCACCAGTCCTTCGCTGCCCATCGCCCAGAAGCGCACCACCTCGCGCTGGTCCGCGGAAGTCCGCGCACATCCCGCCAGCGGCAGAACCAGCAGCAGGATCAG
>JAGWPB010000025.1 GCA_028870665.1 Lysobacteraceae bacterium | reverse complement strand
CGTGCAGCGCGACGTCGGCGGTTACGCGGTCGCGATGGCACTGTCGATGCGCACGGTATTCGATGTCGGTCCGGGGCAGGTGATGTTCTCGACCTCCGACGTCGGCTGGGCGGTCGGACACAGCTACAACGTCTACGGGCCGCTGATCGTCGGCGCCACCAGCCTGCTGTACGAGGGCCTGCCCACACATCCGGATGCCGGCATCTGGTGGCAGCTTTGCGCAGAGTATGGCGTACGCACGATGTTCTCTTCGCCGACCGCGATCCGGGTACTGAAAAAGCAGGATCCGGCATGGCTGAAGAAGCACGATCTTGCGCGGCTGCAGTGGTTGTTCCTGGCCGGCGAGCCGCTTGACGAACCCACGGCCAGATGGATCAGCGCGGGCCTGGGCAAGCCGGTGATCGACAACTACTGGCAGACCGAGACCGGCTGGCCGGTGCTGTGCCTGCAGCCCGGGCTGGACCTCAAGCCGGTCAAGTTCGGCTCGCCCGGCCTGCCCAACCTCGGATATCGGTTGCGCGTGATCAACGAGGTGACCGGCGCTGAAGCGGGGCCGGACGAGAAGGGCGTGCTGGTGGTCCAGCCCCCGCTGCCGCCGGGTTGTCTGAGCACGGTCTGGCACGACGACGCGCGCTTTCTCAAGAGCTACTTCGGCCATTTCAAGGAGCTGCTGTACAGCTCGCTGGACTGGGCCATCCGCGACCGCGACGGCTATTTTTTCATTCTCGGCCGCACCGACGACGTCATCAACGTGGCAGGGCACCGGCTCGGCACGCGCGAGATCGAGGAGGCAGTTTCCACGCATGCGGCGGTGGCCGAGGCGGCAGTGATCGGCGCGGCCGATGCGATCAAGGGCCAGGTGCCCGTGGTGTTCGCGACCCTGCGCAACGGCACGGCCGATGCGGCTGCGCGCGAGGCCGTCGCCGCCGGCATGGTCGAGCGCGTCACGACGATGCTGGGCGGCGTCGCCCGGCCGGCGCGGATCTACATCGTCAATGCGCTGCCGAAGACGCGCTCGGGCAAGCTGCTGCGGCGTTCGCTGCTGGCGCTGGCGCAGCAGACCGATCCCGGCGACCTGTCGACGCTCGACGATCCCAACGCGCTGGAGGAGATCAAGCGCGCGCTGGTGCGCGGACCGGAGTGGCACGCGTAAGCCGCCACACGCGAACGGACGCGGGCGCGGGGCAGGATGCGAGTCAGATCGGCTAAAATCGCGTTTTGCCGCGGAGGCCGCATGAGCCTGACCCTCACCCCGGGTGCGCGTTTTCGCGCCGCCGTCGCCGCCGAAAGGCCGCTGCAGATCGTCGGTGCGATCAACGCCTACGCCGGCCGGCTCGCCGCCGCCAGCGGTTTCAAGGCCCTGTACGTGTCCGGGGGCGGCGTCGCCGCCGGCAGCCGCGGCATTCCCGATCTCGGCATCACCACGCTGGAGGACGTCGCCATCGACGTCGAGCGACTGGCCAGCGTGACCGATTTGCCGATCCTGGTCGACATCGATACCGGCTGGGGCGGGGCCTTCAACATCGCGCGCGCGATCACGACCATGATCCGCGTCGGCGCCGGCGCGGTGCACATCGAGGATCAGGTGCAGGCCAAGCGCTGCGGCCACCGTCCGGGCAAGGAGCTGGTGCCGAAGGAAGACATGGCCGATCGCATCAAGGCCGCGGTCGATGCGCGCACCGACGCGCGGTTCGTGATCATGGCGCGCACCGACGCGATCGCGGTCGAGGGTCTGGACGCGGCGATCGAGCGTGCGCGATTGTGCGTCGAGGCCGGCGCCGACATGATCTTCGCCGAGGCCGTCACCGAGCTGCCGATGTATCGCGCGTTCAAGGACGCGGTGGGCGTGCCGGTACTGGCCAACATCACCGAGTTCGGCCAGACCCCGTTGTGGAGCACGCAGGAACTGGCGGAGGTCGGCGTCGACATGGTGCTGTATCCGCTGTCGGCGTTCCGCGCCATGGCCAGGGCGGCTCTCGACGTGTACGGCGCCATCCGCCGCGATGGTCATCAGCGCGCCGTGATCGAGGCCATGCAGACGCGCCGCGAGCTGTATGACACGCTGGGCTACTGGGACTACGAGCGCAAGCTCGACGTGCTGTTCGGCAACGGCGGCGGGGCCGGCGAGTGATTGCTCGAGCCCACGCGTCCTGGCGCAGCGGCGGCCGCGCCGAGCAGCCCCGCGCCTTTCCACGCCATGCCGGGCTGAGCCTGGCGGCACTGTCTGCGGCACCGCAGGGGCTGTCGCTGCAACCCGGCAAGGACCGCAGCATCGAAGAGAAACAGTCGAAGGGAACCAAGGAGGCGAGTTTCGATGAGTGACATGGCGCAGCAAATGCTTCCCAAGGTCAAGAAATCGGTCGCGCTGTCCGGTGTCGTCGCCGGCAATACCGCGATCTGTACCGTCGGCCGCAGCGGCAACGACCTGCACTACCGAGGCTACGACATCCATGATCTGGCGACCCGGGCCGGCTTCGAAGAGGTCGCGCATCTGCTGGTGTACGGCGTGTTGCCGACCTGGTCCGAGCTCAACGCCTACCGGCTCAAGCTCAAGCGCCTGCGCGGCCTGCCGGCGCCGGTCAAGGGCGCGCTGGAGCTGCTGCCGGCGTCCACGCACCCGATGGATGTGATGCGTACCGGCGGCTCGGCGCTTGGGACCGTGCTGCCGGAGAAGGACGACCACAACCCCAGTGGCGCGCGCGACATCGCCGATCGCCTGCTGGCCAGCTTCGGCTCGATGCTGCTGTACTGGTATCACTGGAGCCATAACGGCAAGCGCATCGAGACCGAAACCGACGACGACTCGATCGCCGCGCATTTCCTGCACCTGCTGCACGGGCGCAAGCCCAGCGATCTGCACGCGCAGGCGCTGGACAAGTCGCTGGTGCTGTATGCCGAGCACGAGTTCAACGCCAGCACCTTCGCCGCGCGCGTGATCGCCGGTACCGGCGCGGACATCTACTCGGCGATCACCGGCGCGATCGGGGCCCTGCGCGGCCCCAAGCACGGCGGCGCCAACGAGGTGGCGATGGAGATCATCGCCCGCTACCGCGGCGCCGACGAGGCCGAGGCCGATATTCGTGCCCGCGTCGAGCGCAAGGAAATCGTGATCGGCTTCGGGCATCCGGTGTACACCATCGGCGACCCGCGCAATCCGATCATCAAGGAAATCAGCCGCAAGCTCTGCACCGAGGGCGGCAATCCACGTCTGTTCGAGGTCTCCGAGCGCATCGAGCAGGTGATGATGCAGACCAAGAGGATGTTCCCCAACCTCGACTGGTACTCGGCCAGCAGCTATCACATGCTGGGCGTACCGACGGCAATGTTCACGCCGTTGTTCGTGATTTCGCGCACCTCGGGCTGGAGCGCGCATGTGATCGAACAGCGCGAGGACGGCAAGATCATCCGCCCCAGCGCCAACTACATCGGCCCCGACGATCGCGCTTTTCTGCCCATCGAGAAGCGCTGAGCCTTCCGCGCGGCGTGATGCCGCACGCGCGCGCCGCGCGTCACAGGGCGGCCGCCAGTGCGGTGGCCTGCGCGATCGCGCGTTTGGCATCGAGCTCGGCCGCGACATCGGCGCCGCCGATGCGATGCACGGCCACGCCGCGCGCGGCCAGCGCATCGGCCAGCGCGCGCTGCGGTTCCTGGCCGGCGCAGACGACGACGTGATCCACCTCGAACAGGCGCGGCGCGCCGTCGATCACGGTGTGCAGGCCGGCATCATCGATGCGTTGGTATTGCACGCCGCCCAGCATCTGCACGCCCTTGGCCTTGAGGCTGGCGCGGTGTACCCAGCCGCTGGTCTTGTTGAGGCGCGCGCCGGGGCGGCCGGTGCTGCGCTGAAGCAGCCAGATCTGCCGCGAGGGCGGCTCGGGAGCCGGTTTGAGCAACGCGCCGCGCGCCGCGAGCGTCATGTCCACACCCCACTCGCGCGTCCAGCGTGCGATGTCGGTGGTGGGCGAGGGTGCCGATTGCACCAAGAATTCGGCGACGTCGAAGCCGATGCCGCCGGCGCCGACGATGGCGACGCGCGGCCCGACCACGGCATCATGCGCCAGCACATCGAGATAGCTCAGCACCTTGGGGTGCTCCTCGCCGGGGATGCCCGCCCGTCGTGGTCTGACGCCGGCGGCGATGATCACGGCGTCGTAGCCCGTGAGCAGAGCCTCGGCGCCGGCTTCCTGGCCCAGCCGCAGCTTCACCCCAGTCTGCTCGAGGCGGCTGGCGAAATAGCGCAAGGTTTCGGCGAACTCTTCCTTGCCCGGAATGCGCTTGGCGAGATTGAATTGCCCGCCGATCTGCGCATCACGCTCGAAGAGCACGACCGAGTGGCCACGCTCGGCCAGCGTGGTCGCGCATGCGAGTCCGGCGGGTCCCGCGCCGACCACGGCGTAACGTCGGCGCAGCGTGGCCGGCGCGATCAACAGTTCGGTTTCGTGACAGGCGCGCGGATTGACCAGGCACGAGGCACGCTTGTTCTCGAACACGTGGTCGAGGCAGGCCTGGTTGCAGGCGATGCAGGTATTGATGTCGGCCGCGCGTCCTGCGCGCGCCTTGGCGACCCAGTGTGGGTCGGCCAGCAGCGGTCGCGCCATCGACACCATGTCGGCGTCGCCCGCGGCCAGCACGCGCTCGGCCATCTCGGGCATGTTGATGCGGTTGGTGGTGATCAGCGGGATCTTCACCTCGCCCTTGAGCCGCCGTGTGACCCAGGTAAAGGCTGCACGCGGCACGCTGGTGACGATGGTCGGTACGCGCGCCTCGTGCCAGCCGATGCCGGTGTTGATCAGCGTCGCACCGGCTGCCTCGACCGCCTTGGCCAGCGTCACGATCTCGTCCCAGCTCTGTCCACCCTCGACCAGGTCCAGCATCGACAGGCGATAGATGAGGATGAAGTCGCGGCCCACGCGCTCGCGCGTGCGGCGCACGATCTCGACCGCGAAGCGCATGCGGTTCCCGTAGCTGCCGCCCCAGCGATCCGCGCGCCGGTTGCTGCGCACGGCGAGGAACTGGTTGATCAGGTAGCCCTCGGAACCCATGATCTCGACGCCGTCGTAGCCGGCCTCGCGCGCCAGTGCCGCGCTGCGCGCGAAGGCCTCGATCGTGCGTTCGACGCCCCGGCCGGTGAGCGCGCGCGGCTTGAACGGCGTGATCGGCGACTGCATGCGCGACGGCGCTACCGACAGCGGGTGATAGCCGTAGCGCCCGGCGTGCAGGATCTGCATGCAGATGCGCCCGCCCTCGGCGTGGACCGCGCGCGTGAGCTTGCGATGACGCGCCACGTGCCAGGGCATCGACAGACGTCCGGAGAACGGCTTCAGCCAGCCGGCGATGCTCGGCGCGATGCCGCCGGTGACCATCAGCCCGACGCCGCCGCGCGCGCGCTCGGCGAAATACGCCGCCAGCTTGTCGTAATCGCGCGCGTGATCCTCGAGGCCGGTGTGCATCGAGCCCATCAGCACCCGGTTGGACAGGGTGAGGTGGCCGAGATCGAGCGGCGCAAGCAGGTGCGGGTAGGCGGTCATCGGCATCCGACGCATTCAAACGGTCGTTCGATCATCGCCGCAGGCCGGCGCGACGGCAAGCGCCTCGATCACGCGCGGACGCTACCGCCGCTGCCTGGCCGGTATTCGAGCAGGTCGCCCGGCTGGCACTCGAGTGCGGCGCAGATCGCCGCCAGCGTCTCGAAGCGCACGCCTTTCACATGGCCCTGCTTGAGCAGCGACAGGTTGGCCTCGGTGATGCCGATGCGCGCGGCGAGATCCTTCGACTTCATCTTGCGCCGCGCCAGCATCATGTCGAGGTGGATGATGATCGGCATCAGACAAACCCGCGGTTTTCGTCCGCCGCGCGTGCGCCTTCGCGCACCATCGCGGCCAGCGCGTAACAGACATAGATGCCGATCAGGCTCGGAAAGAATCCTGCATTGAAGCCAAAGCCAAGCCGCCCCGCCTGCAGATCCAGCCAGGCCGGCAGGAACAGGCTCGCGAACAGGTTCAATGTCAGCAAGTGCCCCAGCCAGCGCAGACGCACGGAGATGCGTGTACTCGGCGCCGCCCCTGCGGCCAGCGCCTTGCCGAGCATGCGCACCAGGACGAAGCAGGCAAACGCACTGGCGGCCAGCAGCAACACGATGGTCACCGCGGTCGCAGGTGCGACGTGCGTCAGGGCAGTCTCATCGATACCTGCGAGCAGCAGGAACGGCTTTCCACTGGCTCGATCGCTGGTGCCAACGGCGAAAGCCAGCAGCAGCCCGCAGAGCGCGACGCTGAGCATGCCGATGCTGCCCAGGGACATCAGGACGCTGGCGTAGCCGCGCATGGTCTCGGCCGCAGTGTCGCGGCGCAGGTGCGGAAACCGCGCCCAGCGCGGATGCCGTTCGCGAAAGCGTTGCAAGTCCATCGCATTCCCCTCTGCAATGAAAAATCATCGTGAAACGATAAAATCATATCGCAAAGAAGGATGCAACCGATTCAACTCACGCCCGTGGTCCCTGCGGCACGCGTCGCGCGCCGCTGCGCCAGCCAGGCGCCGCCGCAGATCGCCAGCACCAGGACAAGTTCCAGCACATAGCCGGCCCAGGGGCGTGCGACGAACCAGTCCTTCACCAGTGGGTCGTGGCTGAGCATGCGACCGGCGGTCCAGGCGATGGCGGCGGCGCCGAGGTAGACCACGACGGGGAAGCGCTCGATCAGTTTCAGGATCAGGGTCGAGCCGTAAACCACCAGCGGCACGCTGATCAGCAGGCCCAGCACCACCAGCGACATCTTGCCGTGCGAAGCGCCGGCAACCGCGAGCACATTGTCGAGGCCCATCAGCGCATCGGCGATCACGATCGTGCGCATCGCCGCCCAGAAGCCCGCCGCCGGCTTGATGGCATGCGCGTCGTCGTCCTGGCGCAGCAGCTTCCAGGCGATCGGCAGCAGCAGCAGGCCGCCGGCCAGCATCAGTCCCGGCAGGCGCAGCAGGGTCACCACCACGGCAGTCATCGCCACGCGCACCGCGATCGCGCCCAGCGTGCCCCAGAAGATCGCCTGCGTCTGCAGATGCCGAGGCAGGTTGCGTGCGGCCAGGGCGATGACGATGGCGTTGTCGCCGGCCAGCACCAGGTCGATCAGGATGATCGCGGCGAGGCCGGACCAGAACGTGGACGCGGGGAAATCCATGAGGGCTCCGGCGCACCGTGCGAGACAGCGTCGAACGCGGGCGCGCGCCCGTCCGCCGCTGCCCATGGTCTCGCTCGCGACCGCGCCGGTGGCGGGTTGCCGCGACGACCGGAGCTTGCGCTCGTGATGGCGGCCGCCGCGCGGGGGACCTCGCGCGAGGTCCCCATGAAGCTACTCCCCGTGGGAGGGATCGGCAGATTGTTGGGGCCGCGCCCGCCGCGGTCAAGCGGCGCCGTCGAATCGGAATGCATGCAGCGCCAGCGTGCCCAGCTCCCACGCCGCATGCAGGCGCCGGCCGTGTCCGCCGGCCGCGCCCCAGGCGACGAACAGCGGCAGCAGGTGCTCGGGGGTCGGGTGTGCCGACAGCGGCTGCGGTGCCTGTGTGCGCCAGGCTGTCGCCGCGGTGGCGTCGCCGGCGACCACATGACGCTCCATCCAGTCCGCGAAAGCGGATGCCCACCGTGCGATCGGCTGTTCGCCGGCCTGCCAGTCCAGCGCGCCGAGGTTGTGGACGAAGCCGCCGGAGCCGATCACCAGCACGCCCTCCTCGCGCAGCGGGCCCAGCGCGGCACCCAGGGCGTAATGCCAGCTGGCGTCGTGCGCCGGACTCACGCTGAGCGCGACCACGGGGATGTCGGCCGCGGGATACATCCGCCGCAGCGGCACCCAGACGCCGTGGTCGATCGGTGCCGCGGCATCCGTCGCGGCGTCGAAACGGGCGTCGCGCAGCAGCGCGGCGGCGCGGGCGGCCAGCGCAGGCGCGCCGGGCGCCGGATAGCGCAGTGTGTAAAGCTCGCGCGGGAAGCCGCCGAAGTCGTGCAGCGTGGCCGGAGCGGCATTGCCGTTGAGCAGGGGTTGTGGCGCAGGCATGTGTGCCGAGGCGACCAGGATCGCGCGTGGCCGTGGCAATGCCGGGCCGAGCGCATCGAGGAAGCGTCCGGTCGGGCTGTCAGCCAGCGCCAGCGTCGGCGCGCCATGGGACAGGAACAGACTGGGCAGGGCAATGGCGTTGTCCATCGTCACAGCATGGCGGCAGTCGGGGCGCCGCACGAGCCCACAGCGCGCGACAGGCTGTTGCCAGCGGCGAAAGAGTCGCGCGGGAATTCCCGGCGGCGGATCCCGTCGATCTGGCAAAATCGCCTGCTGGCACCCGCCCGACGGCGCGCGTCATTCCGACTCCCATGGATTCCAAGCCCATGTCTCAGCACGATATCCGCTCTGCCCAGCGCCCCGCGCCCGACGCGCCGATGGTCGCCATCGCCGACTATGTCGCCGACACCGAAGTTGTGTCGCGGGAGGCCCATGACACCGCGCGCTACATGCTGATGGATTCGCTGGGTTGCGCGTTGCTGGCGCTGAAATTTCCCGAATGCGTCAAGCACCTCGGCCCGGTGGTGCCGGGGGCCACGATGCCAGGCGGAGCGCGCGTGCCTGGCACCAGTCACGAACTCGATCCGGTGCAGGCGGCATTCGCCATCGGGACCCAGATCCGCTGGCTGGACTTCAACGACACCTGGCTGGCCGCGGAGTGGGGCCACCCCTCCGACAATCTCGGCACCATTCTGGCTCTTGCCGATTACCTCAGCCGCAAGGCCGAACGCGAAGGCGGCACGCCGCTGACCTTGCGCGACGTGCTGGGCTGGGCGATCAAGGCGCACGAGATCCAGGGCGGCTACGCGCTGATGAACAGCTTCAACCGTGTCGGTCTCGATCACGTGATCCTGGTACGCCTGGCCTCGACCGCGGTGGCGACCCGCATGCTCGGTGGCGACAAGGACGCCATCGTCACCGCGGTTTCGCATAGCTGGATCGACAACGGCGCGCTGCGCACCTACCGGCATGCGCCCAACACCGGGCCGCGCAAGAGCTGGGCGGCGGGCGACGCCTGTCGCCGGGCGGTGATCCATGCCCTCAATGCCGTGGACAAGGGCGTGGTCGGCTACCCCTCGGCGCTCAGCGCCAAGACCTGGGGCTTCTACGATGTGGCCTTCAAGGGCAAGCCCTTCGAGTTCGAGAGACCGTTCGGCAGTTACGTGATGGAGAACGTGCTGTTCAAGATCAGCTACCCGGCCGAGTTCCACGCCCAGACCGCGGTCGAGTGCGCGATGCAGCTGCATGCGCAGACGGCCGGCCGCATCGACCAGATCGAGCGCATCGAGATCGAGACCCAGGAAGCCGGCGCTCGCATCATCGACAAGACCGGCCCGCTGGCCAACTACGCGGATCGCGACCATTGCATCCAGTACATGGTGGCGGTACCACTGCTCTTCGGTCGTCTGACTGCCGATGACTACGGCGATGCCGTGGCCGCCGATCCGCGCATCGACGCGCTGCGCGCGAAGATGACGGTCCGCGAGAATCCGCAGTTCACGCGCGATTATTTCGATCCCGACAAGCGCTATATCGGCAATGCCGTGCAGGTATTTTTCACGGATGGCAGCCAGACCGCCAAGATCTCGATCGACTATCCGATCGGCCACCGCCGGCGCCGCGACGAGGGCATTCCGGTCCTGATCCGCAAGTTCGAAGAGGCGCTGCGCGGACACCTGCCGGCCCACCGGGTGCGGCAGATACTGGCCGTCTGCGGCAGCGCCGCACGTTTCGAATCCACTCCAGTCCACCGGTTCATGGACCTGTTTGTCGTGTGAGTCCCCTGAGTCGAATGTGAACGCCGTTCGGTCAATCACGCCTAAATGTTTGTTTTTTGCTAAGCTGCCCCCCGCCCGCCTGACGGGAACCAAGAGCTGGGACAAGCTCCGTTCGACACATTGACCATGTTGCGCGTGGCGCCCTGGCAGGGTGGTTCGGGCGCGGAATTCAAACCGAGGAGATAACGATGAAACACAAGAGCCTTTACGCTCTGATTGCCCTGGCGATTGCCGGTGGTGCTGCAACCGGTACGGCGCAGGCCGTTGACTATGGCAACTGGTATCTGGCGCCGCGCATCGGCGTGGTGATTCCGGATTCGCATCGCCAGACCCAGAACTCGCTGCTGGGCGGCTTTGGCGTCGGTTTCTGGGTCAACCCCAACTTCGCCGCCGACATCCAGTACACGATCACCAACGCCGACTACAAGAACAGCTCGCCGTTCGCCACCCGGCAGTGGGAAACGCAGGGTCTCGACGTGGCGGGTCGTTATTTCTTCGGCACCCCCGACACCAGCTGGCGTCCGTTCGTGATGGGTTCGCTCGGTGCCGTCTCGCACCGTGCATTCATGTCACAGAATGGCTGGGGTCCGGCAGTTGCTGTCGGCGTCGGTGTGCAGCACGCACTCAGCGACAACATCGCCCTGCGTGGCGAGGTCGACTACCGCCGCAATCGCGACACGGTGTCGATCCCCGGCCGCGCCAGCTACGGCGACGTGCTGGCGACCATCGGCCTGGTGATCTCCATGAACCATCCGGCTCCGCCGCCGCCGGCACCGGCACCCGAGGCCGCGCCACCGCCGCCCCCGCCGCCGCCGCCGCCCGCAGCCGAGCCGCCGGCTCCGCAGAAGGTGGTGATCGAGTTGCGCGGCGTGCAGTTCCAGTTCGACCGTCCGCGCCCGGGCCAGACCGACATCAACGGCATTCTCGACAAGCCGGTTGCGGATTCGGTCGCGATTCTTGATCAGGCGGCCGATACGCTCAAGCGCTATCCGGACACGCAGATCCAGATCGACGGCTACACCGACTCGATCGGCAGCCAGGCCTACAACCTGAAGCTGTCCGACCGTCGTGCCGAGTTCGTGGCCAACTATCTGACCGCGCACGGCGTTCCGGCCAGCCAGATCACCGGCACCAAGGGCTTCGGCAAGGACGATCCGGTGGCCTCCAATGCCACCGCCGAGGGCCGCACGCGCAACCGTCGCGTCGAGTTCAAGGTCCAGAATGCCGGCAGCATGGAGCAGCCGCAGCAGTAATCGCTCGACGCCGATCGAGCGTGACGAAAAAACCCGGCTGCGGCCGGGTTTTTTCTTGGTGCGCGATGCGCTGGTCGCGGCGGCGCCTGCGGTTGCTGCCGGGCGTCAGCGGCGACGGTTGCCGAAACGGTAGTGGCCCACCATCCACTCGCGGCCACCGCGGTAGCCGAACAGCTCAGAGCAGGACATCCAGAAGATACGCCAGCGCTGGAACCACAGTGCGGCCTCGGCGCCATGGACTTCCCGCAGCACCGCCATCACCGCGTCGTGCTGACGGTCCTGGTTGGCCAGCCAGTGGTCCGCCGTGCGCCGATAGTGCGTGCCGGACACGCGCCACTGTTCCTCGATCGCGAGGTCATCGGCGAAATGCAGCAGGGTGTCTGCCGCCGGCATCAGACCGCCGGTGAAGAAATGGCGGCCCATCCAGTCGGACTCGCCATCGATCTCGAACGGGTACATCAGTTCGCGGTGGCAGAAGATGTGCACGAACAGCTTGCCGCCGGGCTTCAGCCAGCCGGCGATGCGGCCGAGCAGGGTCTGGTAATTGCGCATGTGCTCGAACATCTCGATCGACACCGCGCGGTCATGGCGGCCGGCCGGCAGCTCGAGCGCATTGACGTCGCAGGTGAGCACCTGCACGTTCGCGAGCCCGCGCACGCGGCACTGCGCCTCGATATGCAGGCGCTGCAGGCGCGAGTTGGATATCGCGGTGATCCGCGCATGCGGGTAGCGTTCGGCCATCCACAGCGTCAGCGAGCCCCAGCCGCAGCCGAGCTCGAGGATATCCTGGCCGTCGGCCAGCTGCGCGCGCTCGCCGTACAGCGCCAGCATGGCGTCCTCGGCCTGCTCGAGCGATTCGCCGCCAGTCGGGTAGTAGCCGCTGGAATACTTCAGCCGTCGTCCGAGGCAGAGTTCGAAGAACTTCGGTGGCAGTTCATAGTGCTGGGCATTGGCGGCATCGGTGTGGATGGCCACCGGCGCGCGTCGCAGTTCGGCCAGCAGTGCGCGAAAGCGCGCCCAGGCCGCGTGCGGATCATCAGAATGCTCGTCGCGCAGACGCTGCGCGCACAGCCGGCGGATGCCGGCGCGGATCAGCGCGTCGGGCAGCAGGCCGCGTTCGGCCAGGGCGATCGGTGCGAGCCGGTTGGCGGAGGACAGGGCTTCGGTGGATGCGGCCATGGCGATCTCTTGCGCGGGTGTTTCAGGAATGGCGGTGCTGGTCGCCCACGCGCGGCAGGTTTCTCGGGAACCAGGGGATCAGCGCACTGGTGCTGCGCTGGTACTCGCGATAGTCCTCGCCGCGGCTGCGCAGGGCCTGCGCCTCGGTGAACGGGATGCCGGTCACCCAGCACAGTGACACCAGCATCAGTGCCGGACCCAGCCATGCCAGCCAGGCGATCGGCGAACCCACGGCCAGCAGTACGTAGGCGAACCAGTGTGTCCACTCGAAGAAGTAATTGGGGTGCCGCGAGTAGCGCCACAGGCCCTCGCGACAGGTCAGCCCCTGATGTCGGGGATCGCGACGGAAGCGCGCCAGCTGCAGGTCGGCCGCCGCCTCGCCGGCGATACTGATGGCCCACACGACGACGCCGGCCAGCATCCACGGTGTGGCTGACATCGCCGGATTCTGTGCCACCGCGTAGAACGGCAGCGAGAACAGCACCGTCAGCAGCGCCTGCGCCTGGAAGAAGCCCAGGAACTTGCCCTGGTGATCGCGCCAGTGCTCGCGCAGATGGCGATAGCGCCCGTCTTCGTGTTCGGTCAGCACTCGCGCCAGGATGTGCATGCACAAGCGGAAACCCCAGAAGCCGCCGAGCATGGCGACCATGAAGCGGGCCACCAGGCCGCCATTGCCGACAGTGGCGTAGTAGAGCGCGCTGGCGCTCATGCAGCCGGCCCAGACGGCGTCAACGATGCCGGCATTGCGTGTGCGCCGCTGCAGCAGCCAGCCGCCGGCCATGGTGACGGCGGTGGCGAGCCACACGATCAGGACGGGCATCAGGTCGATGGGCATCAGCGGGCGGCCCGCTCGCGCAGCGCCGGCCGTGGCCGGTCCGAGCGATACGCCCAAGTCGCCAGCCGCAGCGCGACGGGGAGGGCCAGTGCCCAGCCTGCGGCCAGCGCGGCCATGGCCGCTGCCTCGCCATGCGGAAAGGTCACGGCATGCCAGCCGCGGGCCGCAGCGAGATAGGACAGCGGCGCGCCGATGGCACCCAGCAGCGCGGCCACCCAGGGGTGCCCGTCGAGGAAGCGAAACGTGGTGGTGAGCGTCAGCGCGAAGGCCATCCAGATCGCGATGATCCAGATCGGTGCCAGTGCCGGAGTCGGCAGCGCCGCGGCAAAGGCCAGCACGCCGCTGCCGGCATAAAGCGAATCCAGCAGGCAACCCAGCAATCCGGTCGTCAGCAGCAATCGCAGCTCGGCACGTGGTTGCGAACTGCGGGTGATCTGCCAGACGGCGAACGGCAGCAGCGCCAGCGGGCCGGGCCACCACCGGTCGTGTCCGGCGCCGATCACGGCGATCAACCAGACTGCCTGGTACCCGACCAGACCGAGCAGGCGGTTTTTCATCGCCCCATGTCCGCGAGGTCGGGCAGCCACTGGGGGCGGCGACAACCGGGCTTGACCAGCAGCAGCTGCACGTCGCCGATCGAGCGCTCGCGGAAACCGCCCTCGCAGTAGGCCAGATAGAACTCCCACATGCGGATGAAGCGCTCGTCGTAGCCGAGCGCGCGCACTTCGGGCAGTCGCGCCAGGAAGCGCTCGCGCCAGGTTTTCAGGGTCAGCGCGTAGCTGGGGCCGATGTCCTCGACATTGAACGCGCGCAGGTCGCTGGCTGTCGCCGCGGCGCCGAGCAGGGCGCTCAACGCCGGGATGAAGCTGCCCGGGAAGATGAAGCGCTTGATGAAGTCCACCGACCGCAGCGCCTGCCGGAAGCGGTGATCCTCGATGGTGATGGCCTGCACCAGCGCCATGCCGTCGTTCTTGAGCAGGCGTGAGCAGGTGGCGAAGTAGGTTTCGAGGTACTGATGACCGATCGCCTCGACCATCTCGATCGACACCAGCTTGTCGTAGCGGCCCTCGAGATCGCGGTAGTCCTTGAGCTGCACTTCGACACGGTCACCCAGACCCGCGGCGGCGACGCGCGCGCGCGCGAGGTCGTACTGCTCGCGCGAGATCGTCGTGGTGGTGACGCGGCAGCCGTGGCGGCCGGCGGCATGCAGCGCGAAACCGCCCCAGCCGCTGCCGATCTCGACGACGTGGTCGGCGGGTCCGAGCTCGAGCTTGCGGCAGATGCGCTCGAGCTTGCGAAACGATGCCGCCTCCAGGGTCTCGTCCCCGCTCGCGAAGATGGCCGAGGAGTACATCAGGTCATCGGAGAGGAACAGGCTGAACAGCGGATTGCCCAGATCGTAGTGGGCGGCGATGTTGCGCCGGCTGCCGCTGCGGGTATTGCGGCGCAGGGCATGCCAGGCCTTCAGCAGTGTGCTGCCGAGGCGGGCCATGCCGGCGTCGACGGCGTCGGACAGCGCGCGGTTGCGCACCAGGATGCGCACCAGCGACACCAGATCGTCGCAGTGCCACAGGCCATCCATGTAGGCCGCGCCGGCACCGACGCTGCCCTGCGCGGCCAGGACGCGGTAGAAACCGGCATCGCGCACCTCGATGCGCGCCTGCAGCGTGTCCGCGGTCGCGGTCGCCGGTGTGCCCAGCGCGACCTCGCCGAGCGCATCGCGCAGCGTCAGGCGGCAGCCCTGCAGCATGCCCATCTGCGCGACCAGGCGATCGCGCAGCAGGCGGTCCAGCGCGCCCCAGGGCGGGGCGCCGGCGCGGATGTCGCGGGCGATGTCGATGCTCATGCGGATCCGCCTTTCGGAGTGTCGGGGTGATCGTAGACCGGGTTGCGTCGCAGAAAGATCAAGAGCGCCTGCCAGTGGATCGCGGCGACGATCTTCAGCGTCATCGCCGGATAGCGCAGCAGGACGCGCGCAAGGCCGCGCCCGTCGAGCGGGCGTCGACGCAACGTGAGGGTGGCATCGAATTCGCGCGCGCTGCCCTTGAGCACGTCCATGTGCACGAACAGGTCGCTCGCCGGTGCGGTGAAGCGCCAGACATAGTCACGATCCATCGGCATGAACGGCGAGACGTGGAAGGCTTTCGCGAACCGCCAGGTCCGTGCGCGGCCGTGTGCCTGCGCAGCGCATACCGGCAGCACGTAGGCATGGCGCTGCTTCCATGGCGTGTTGGTGATCTCGGCGACGATCGCCTGCAGCGTGCAGCCATCCTCGGCGTAGCAATAGTAGAAGCTGACCGGGTTGAAGTTGTGGCCGAGATAGCGCAGCTGCGTCAGCAGCCGGATGGGCCCGCGCGGCCGCAGCCCGGTAGCGGCCTCGACGCGTCGGCGCACCGCCTCGTCCAGTGGCAGATCGGGCGGTCCGAGATAGTCGTCGCGGCGGAATCGCGCCAGATTGCGCGTGTGCGCCGACCACAGCCAGCGGCCGGCGAAGACGCGATCGATCTCGGCCAGGTCGAGGTACAGCATGGCCACCCGGTAGCGGAAGGCATGCGCATGCGGTGCGAAGCGGCGGTGGCGCACCCAGCCTTCGTAGATCGCGCTGGCGAACGGGCCCGGCCGGGCCGCGGACTCCAGCTCGGCGGCGGACGCATGCTTCGGCCTGGCAGGCCGCAGGCGAGCGCGTGCCAGCACCTGCGCATTCATCGCCGCGAGCCGGTGGCAAGACGCGTCGCGTCGCGCGTGCCGAGTGGCGCGCCCGCCGCGGCGCCATGCAGCGGCACGACGGTGCTGATCGGCCAGCGCACACCGAGCGCCGCCGCGACCTCGACCGCGCTGCGCAAGCCGTCCTCGTGAAAACCGAAGCCCCAGTAGGCGCCGGCGAACCAGGTTCGACGCCGGCCCTGGATCTCGCCCTTGCGCGCCTGGGCCGCGACCATCGCATGCGAATACAGCGGATGGTGATACTGCATCCGGCGCAGGATCTTCGCGGGATCGATGCGCGCCGTGCTGTTGAGGCTGACGCACAAGGGCTCGGGGGCATCCAGGGACTGCAGCAGATTCATGCAGTAGGTGACGCCGCAGGCTGCCCTGCCGCGCGCGGGGATCAGCACATTCCATGCCGCCCAGGCCTTGCGCCGGCGCGGCAGCAGGCGCGCGTCGGCATGCAGCACGGTGTCGTTGGGCTGGTAGCGGATGGCGCCGAGGATGTCGCGCTCGCGCTCGTCGGCGTCGGCCAGCAGGGCCAGCGCCTGATCGCCATGGCAGGCCAGCACGACGTGATCGTAGTGCTCGACGCCCGCGGCGCTGGTCACGTCGACGCCATCGGCATCTCGGCGGATGCACTGTACCGGACAGGCCAGGCGCTCGCGTACCGCCCAGCGCGCGCGCAGCGCATCGACGTAGCGCTGCGAACCGCCGCGTACGGTGCGCCATTCCGGACGCCCGCTCACCTGCAGCATATGGTGATTGGCCATGAAACGGGCCAGATACTGCGCTGGAAAGCGCAGGATTTCCCCGGTCGGCGAGGACCACAGCGCGGACGCCATCGGTACCAGATGCTCGTCGCGAAAGGCCGCGCCGTAGCGATGCTCGCGCAGCCAGTCGCCCAGCGTCGGGCCCGTGCCCTCGATTGCGAGCAGAGCGGGCGCTTCGCGGTAGAAGCGCAGGATGTCGCGGACCATGCCGAGAAAGCGCGGCGAGAGCAGATTGCCGCGCTGGCAGAACAGCCCGTCCAGCGAGGTCGCGTTGTATTCCAGGCCGCTGCCTTCGTTGCGCACGGCAAAGCTCATCGTCGTCGCTTGCGACGCCACTCCCAGCTCGAGGAACAGTCGTGTCAACAGCGGGTAGTGCCGCGGGTTGTAGACGATGAATCCGGTATCAACCGCGAACACCCGCCCGCCCCGCTCGATGGCGTGAGTGTGGGTGTGGCCTCCGAGACGGACGTCGGCCTCGAACAGGGTGACGTCGTGTCGGCGCGACAGCAGCCACGCGCTGCCAAGTCCCGCAATGCCCGACCCGATGACGGCGATGCGCATGAGCGGCCCCTCAGTGCACGCGCCTGAGCGCGACCGGGACCGGCTTGAGATCCCAGATCAGGCCCAGGGCGGCCAGTCCGCGCAGGCCGTAGTAGGTGAGGTCGAACTCCCACCAGCGGAATCCCTGGCGTGCCGCTCCCGGAAAGTGGTGGTGATTGTTGTGCCAGCCCTCGCCGAAAGTCAGCAGTGCCAGCAGCGCGTTGTTGCGGCTGTTGTCGCGGGTGTCGAAGCGGCGCGTGCCGTAGCGGTGCGCCAGCGAGTTGATGGTGACGGTGACGTGAAACAGCAGCACCGTGGAGACGAAGAAGCCCCAGATCAGAAGCTGAGCGCCATTGGTGTGCAGGTCCGGGGCGACTGTGGCCAGCAGGTCGCCGAGCAGGAACAGTCCCGTCGCAGTGGCGATCGGCACCAGGACGTCGAATCGGTCGAGCAGGCGCAGCTCGGGGTAGCGCATCAGGTCCGGGATCGAGCCCGCGTCGGTGCGGAAGCCGCGACGGGTCAGGAACCAGCCCATGTGGCTCCAGAAAAAGCCGCGGTAGAGCGGCGAGTGCGGATCGTGCTCGGTATCGGCGTGGCGATGGTGGTTGCGGTGATGCGCGGCCCACCACAGCGGCCCGCGCTGCACGCTCATCGCGCCGAACAGCGCGAACAGGAACTGCACCGCACGGCCGGTGCGAAACGCCTTGTGCGAGAAATAGCGGTGGTAGAAGCCGGTGATCGCGAACATGCGCAGGACATACATGCCCAGCGCCGCTGCCAGCGCCGTCGCCGAAACGCCGACCCAGAACACGCCGACGCAGGCGGCATGCATGGCGATGAATGGCACTGCGCGTACCCAGTCGACGCGGTCGTCGCTGCTGTCCCCGGGGCCGCCGGCGCCGGCGTCAAACCAGCGCGCGACGGCGAGCAGCAGGCGCTGCATGGGGCGTGGACGGACAGTGGCTGCGGGGGCGGTCATGGGCGCATGGGGGACAGGACTCATGGGGTGATCTTCCCGATATCGAGTGAATGTCCGGTGCAGGCCGCCGGCCACCCGTGCCCACGGCCCCTCAGAGCGCCAGCTCAATTTCCGATTTCACCGAATTGGCGATGAAGCAGGCCTGGTGGGCGCGCTCGTGCAGCTTGCGGTAGTCCTCGGGCGTGGGCGGCTTGTCGCCGCCGAAGCGCACCTTCGGCGCCAGGGTGACGTGGGTGACGGCCATCTTCCCTTCGCTGTTTTTCTCCAGCCGTGCCGTGGCGGTGTCGTCGTAGGCGTCGATCACGTAGCCGCGATTGGCGGCGACGGCGAGAAACGTCAGCATGTGGCACGAACTCAGCGCGGCTGCCAGCAGCTCCTCGGGATTGCTGGCATGACCGGCGCCGCCGAAGTCTCCGGCGGCGGAGTTCTCCAGCGTCTGGCCGCCTTCGAAGCGCAGGCTGTGCTCGCGCGCGTAATGGCCGCGTTCGAACGGGCCATCGGCGCGCGACCAGCTGAGGGTGATGTGATGTTCGGACATGGCTGTCTCCCGGTGGATTGCGCGCCGCGGGTGCGGGCGGATGCAGCACATCGAGGCGGCGCTGCTAATCTCCTAGCATGCCTCAATCTGCCCCTCCTGCGCGGCGCCCTGCGGCCGGTCCCGGTCATGGTCTGGCGCGCGTGCTGGCCCGGCGCGGTGTCTGCTCGCGCAGCGAGGCCGAGCGCTGGATCGCGGCGGGTCGCGTCCGTGTCGAGGGGCGCATGGTGCGCGACGCCGAACGCCGCACGCGGGCGGATGCGCGCATCACGGTCGATGGACGCGAAGTGACGGCGATCGCGCCGCGCTACCTGGCGCTGAACAAGCCGCGCGGCCTGATCACCAGCGCCGCCGACGAGCATGGTCGCGACACCGTCTATGCGTTGCTGGCCGCAGCCGGGCTGCCGTGGCTGGCGCCGGTCGGCCGCCTCGACCGCGCCAGCGAAGGCTTGCTGCTGATGAGCAACGACAGCGGCTGGGCCGCGGCGCTGACCGACCCTGCGACCCACGTCGACAAGACCTACCGTGTGCAGGTGCGCGGCGTTCCCGACGCGACGACGCTCGATGCCATGCGCGCCGGAGTCAGCGATCGCGGCGAGCAGCTGGCGGTCAAGGAAGTCGCGCTGCTGCGCAGCGGCGGACGCACGGCATGGCTGGAGATCGTGCTCGACGAGGGCCGCAACCGTCATCTGCGCCGCCTGCTGGCGGCGCTGGATTTCGAGGTGCTGCGACTGATCCGCGTCGCGATCGGCCCGCTGGCGCTCGGCGCGCTGGGCAAGGGGTGCTGGCGCGAGCTGTGCACGCAGGAGGTGCGGGCGCTGGCGCGTGCCGCCGGGCGCGGCGAATCCCGATCAGCCGATGCCGGCGTGGCGCAGTGCGATCAGCAAGAGCAGCAGCGCGATGATCGCCAGCAGCGCGAGGCGAAAGCGCAGAGCCAGCGCGCCGCGCGGGCGTTCCGGCCGCGCGGCCGATGACGACGCGGGTGCAGGCAGGGCATCGGCGTGGCGGCCTTGCGGCTCGATGCCGATCGCGCGCATCAACGCGCGTGCGCGGGTGAAATCGTCGGCGTGCACCACCCATACCTTGGGCCAGCCGCTGCCGCTGTCGCGGGCGGTGTAGCTGGGACGGTCGTAGCTGGCGTGCCGGTAGTTGCTGCGGTCGGTGACCGAGGTCTCGATGCCGTGCTCGGCCATCAGCGCCACGATGCGGTCGATATTGTGCAGGCGCGGGGAGGTATAGATCTGGCGCACGGATCAGCCCGCCTCGTGCAGGCGCAGCAGGCCTTCCTGCGCGCTCGAGGCCACCAGCCGGCCGTCGCGGCTGTAGATCAGCCCGCGCGTCAGGCCGCGCGCGCCCTGCGCACTGGGGCTGTCGCAGCTGTAGAGCAGCCAGTCATCGACCCGGAACGGGCGATGGAACCACAGCGCATGGTCGAGGCTGGCCACTTGCAGGTCGTGGCTGAGATAGGACACGCCGTGCGGCAGCATCGCGGTGCCGATCAGGTGAAAGTCCGACGCATAGGCCAGCATTGCGCGTTGCATCCGCGCATCACCCGCGGTCGTTCCGATCAGGCGAAACCAGATCTGCTGCTGCGGCGGGCGCCTGGCGGGGTGCAATTCGTCGCGCGGATGCAGCGGGCGGAACTCGAACGGACCGCGCCGGGTCAGCCAGCGCTGCAGCTTTTCCGGCAGCGCGGCGAGCTCGTCCGGCGGCAGCGGCGCCGGCGGCCGCAGGTCTTCCGGTTGCGGCACCGCGGGCATGTCGATCTGGTGCTCGACGCCGGTCTCGGCGATCTGGAATGACACCGAACCGTTGAGGATCGGCTGGCCGTGCTGGATCGCCAGCACCCGCCGCGAGGAAAAGCTGTGGCCGTCGCGCGCACGTTCGACGGCATACACGATCGGCGCCTCGATGTCGCCGGCGCGCAGGAAATAGGCGTGCAGCGAGTGCGCGTGTCGCGACGGGTCGACGGTCTGCTGCGCGGCCGAAAGGGCCTGCCCCAGCACCTGGCCACCGAAGACGTAGCGGGTGCCGATGTCGCGGCTCTGGCCGCGGAACAGGTTGTCCTCGAGGCGCTCCAGGGTGAGCAGATCGGCCAGTTCGTCGGCCACGCTCCGGGTCATGGTCGCGGAATCCTTGCGCTGGGGAGCGCCCAGTATGCCAGCGCAACGCGCGTCATCGAAGGCGCTCCAGTCCGGTCTGCGCCAGCACCCGCGGCCACGGAAACAGCGGACCGGGGTCGAGTTTGCGGCGCACGCAGCGGGTGGCGTCGTCGCTGGCCGGCACCAGGCCGGTGTCGAGATCCTCGTGACCGGCGATCCGACGCAGTGCCGGCAGCTCCGTGCGCAGATCCCGCAGCAGCGCGCACAGCGCCGCGATCTGTGCGTCCGGATAGGGCTCGGTCATGCTCTGGCTGCGACTGTCCAGCCAGTCCGGCCAGCGACCGCGGTTGACCAGCTCGATGCCGATCGCGCGCTCGTTGCTGCCGCGCACGTGATGGGCGACGCGCGTGACGGTCACGAAACGATGCGCGCTGCCGTCGCGGTCAATGTAGTAGTGCCCGCTGTTGCCGCTGCCGGAGGGATGCAGCACGCGCTCGCCGCAAGCCCGCGCGGCGGCGAGATCGGGCAGCTCGGTGCAGTGGATCACCGCCAGATCCACGGCGGCCGGATCGCGCGCGGCGAGGCGATCGACATAGGGCAGCGGCCAGTCGCGCACCGCAAGCGTTGGCGTTTTCGCAGGGCACATGCGCGCAGTCTCGCACAGCCTCGCCGGGGCAAAGTCGTCGCGCGCCGCTGCTATCATCATGACCATGAGTACGGACGCCGCGCTGCGGGAACTGGCCGCAAATTTCCCGCGCGCGGGCACGCTGCGCTGGATCGGCCTGCGCCCCGCCAGCGGCGTGAGGATGTCGGCAGTCGCGTCCGTCGAGGCACGTGCCGGCGCGGGCCTGGCCGGTGACCGCCATCACGGCAGCGGACGACGCCAGGTGACGCTGATCCAGGCCGAGCATCTGCCTGCGATCGCCGCGCTGACCGGCCACGCCGCGGTCGATCCGGCGTGGCTGCGCCGCAACCTGCTGGTCGCCGGCATCAACGTGCAGGCCCTGGTGACCGCGCACTTTCGTATCGGCGACGTGTTGCTGCAGGGCTCCGGCCCCTGCGAGCCCTGTGCGCGCATGGAGCAGGCATTGGGTGCGGGCGGCTGTGCGGCGATGACCGGCCATGGCGGAATCACCGCGCGCATCCTCGAGGGCGGCATGCTGCACGTCGGCGACCCGGTACGTTTCGTGGCGCTCGACTGATGGAGCGCACATGAAGGGCTGGGCGATTCTCTCCCACGGACTCGAGAGCGGTCCGCAGGCGACCAAGGTCGGCGCGCTCGCCGCGGTCGCCGAGAGCCTGGGCTGGAAGACCTTGCGGCCGGACTATCGCGATCTCGATGCGCGCGGACTGGCGGATGCCGCGGCGCCGCGCTTGCGGCGGCTGCTGGACGCGATCGATGCGATACCGGCCGGCCAGCGCATCGTGCTGGCCGGCTCCAGTTTCGGCGCCTTCGTGACCGGCCTTGCCGCCTGCGAACGCGCGGTCGCCGCGGCCTGCCTGCTGGCCACGCCGATGCACCTGCCCGGCTATCCGCGGCCGTTCGCGCTGCCGCACGGCATGCCTGCGGTCCTGCTGCACGGCTGGGATGACGAGCTGTGCCCGGTTGCCGAGGTGCTGGCGTTTGCGCGGCGCGAGCGCTGCATGCTGACCGTGGTCGCCGACAGCCATCGGCTGGAGCGGCATGTCGCTCTTGCCGCGCGCCAGTTCGGCTTGCTGCTCGAGCAGGCCGGCGCGTGAGCGCGCTGTTCGCCACCTGCCCGAAAGGGCTGGAATATCTGCTGCGCGACGAATTGGCGGCGCTGGGCGCGGGCACGGCGCGTGAAGCGCTGGCGGGCGTGCATTTCGAGGGCGATCTCGAGCTGGCCTACCGCGCCTGCCTGCACTCGCGTCTGGCCAGTCGCGTCCTGCTGCCGCTGGCACGTTTCGATGCCGCCGACGCCGAGGCGCTGTATCGCGGCGTCGCGGCGATCGACTGGGAGCGCCACCTCGCACCCGACGGCAGCCTCGCGGTCGATGCCGTGGTGGCGCAAAGCGCGATCAACCACAGCGGCTTTGCCGCGCAGCGGGTCAAGGATGCGGTGGTCGACCAACTGCGCGAACGCTGCGGCATGCGCCCCTCGGTGGTGCTCGAGCGCCCGCAGCTGCGCCTGCATCTGCATCTGCGCCGCGATCGCGCCGAGCTGGCGCTGGATCTGTCCGGCGAGCCGCTGCACCGGCGCGGCTGGCGCGTCGATCAGGGTGCGGCGCCGCTGAAGGAGAACCTGGCCGCGGCGATGCTGTTGCGAGCCGGCTGGCCGGCGCTGTATGCCGACGGCGGCGCCCTGGTCGATCCGCTGTGCGGTGGCGGTACGCTGCTGATCGAGGCCGCGCTGATGGCGGCTGGCGTCGCCGCGGGCCTGCGTCGCGACTACTACGGCTTTCTCGGCTGGCGCGGCCACGACGCGGCGCTGTGGGCGCGCCTGCATGCGCAAGCCACGGCGCAGGCGCACGACGGGCTGGCTGCGCTGCGACCGGCCTTCTTCGGTCGCGACCAGGACCCGGGGGCGATCGCCATCGCGCGGCGCAACGCGCAGGCTGCCGCCGTGGCGGGTTTTGTGCACCTCGAACGTGGTGATATCGCTCATCTCGCGCCGCCGGCGGGTTGCGCGCGCGGGCTGCTGATCGGCAACCCGCCGTACGGCGAGCGTCTCGGCGAACGCGACGAGGTGGTCGCGCTGTATCGCACGCTGGGCGAACGCCTGCGCGCCGGTTTCGTCGGCTGGCGCGCGGCGCTGCTGATCGGCGAGGCCGAGATGGGTCACGCCTTCGGACTGCGCGCCGACAGGCGCTATGCGCTCTATAACGGCGCGCTCGCCTGCACCCTGCTCACGTTCGAGATCGCCGCCCGCGACCAGCCGGCGACGGAACCGCGTCCGCTGGGCGCCGGCGCGGCGATGGCCGCCAACCGCATCGGCAAGAACCTGCGCCACCTGCGCAAGCGGTTGCAGCGCGAGGCCGTCAGCTGTTTTCGCGTGTACGATGCCGACCTGCCCGAGTACGCCGCAGCGATCGACGTCTATCACGGCTGGCCGCTGGACGCCGCCGGACGCGCGCAGGACGGCGCGGGCGATCCGCCGCGCTGGCTGCATATCCAGGAGTATCAGGCGCCCGCCGACATTCCCGAGGCGACCGCCCGCACCCGCCTGCGGGAGCTGGTGCGCGCGGCGGGTGCGGCGCTGGAGGTGCCGCGCGAGCGCATCGCGGTCAAGACCCGCCTGCGTGGCCGCGGCGGCGAGCGTTACGGCCGCCTCGACCAGCGCGAGACGGCCATCGAGGTGACCGAGGGCGGGCTCGCGTTCCGCGTCGATCTGTTCGACTACATCGATACCGGCCTGTTCCTCGACCACCGGCTGGTGCGCCAGCGCCTGCGCGAGCTGGCGCGCGGCCGGCGCATGCTCAATCTGTTCGCCTACACCGGAACCGCCAGCGTGTACGCGGCGGCCGGCGGCGCCAGCGAGACCGTCAGCGTGGACCTGTCGGCGACCTATCTCGACGTCGCCTCGTGGAACCTGGCTCGCAACGGTTTTGCCGGCTCGCGTCATCGGCTGGCGCAGTCGGACGCGCGGGCTTTTCTGGCCGCCGACCGCGCGCGTTACGGGCTGATCTACGTCGATCCGCCGACCTTCTCCAACTCCAAGCGCGCCGACGACTTCGACGTCCAGCGCGACCATGCCGCGCTGCTGCACGCCTGCGCCGATCGCCTGGCGCTGGACGGCGTGATCGTGTTCTCCAACAACTTCCGCCGCTTCCGGCTCGATCGTGCGGCGCTGGACTCCGCGTTTGCGATCGAGGACTGGAGCGCGCCCAGCATCCCCTTCGATTTCACCCGCCGCGGCGACATCCACGGTTGCTGGCTGCTGCGCCCGCGCGCGCTGTGATCCGGATCACGGTGGACAAGGCGTTGTCCGCGTCTTTACCAAACGGTAAGCGGCCGCAGCGACGAAGCTGCGTCGATTTAAGGGCTGATTCATCCTCGCGGCGCCAGCATGGACTCGCACCACGACGGAGGTGAGTCATGAACATCGCGACAAGCGGTCTGCTGCGTGCGGTCGGGCTGGCACTGGCCGGAACCCTGGCGCTGGCGGCCCCGGCCGTTTCCAGCGCGGATGGCATCGGCTACAGCATCAGCGTCGGCGGCCCCGGTTTCGGCGTCAGCTATGCCGGCTGCGGCGATTGCCGCGGCTGGGGCGGTGGCTGGGTCAGCTCGGGTTGGGGCGACGACGATGGTTGGTATCCCGCGGGCCGGGTCTATGCCGCGCCCGTCTATTACGGCGGTTACGGTGATGGCTACTACCGGCGTCCGGTCGTGGTCTATCGCGGCCACGAGGAAGACGGCTGGCGCGGCCGCGGCGACTGGCATCGCGAGCGCGGCTGGCAGGATCGCGGCTGGCGCGGCGGTGACCGGCGCGGCGGCGATCGCGGCTGGCATGGCCGCGGGGGCCGCGACGGCGGCGGCTGGCACGGTCATCATGACCATGGTGGCGATTGAGCTTCCCCCGCTGGCAGATCCCCCCTGTCTGCCGGCACCCCGGCCCGGCCACGCAAGTGGCCGGGCTTTTTCACATCGGACGTGTCGCTTCAGCCGCCCTTGGCGGCGAGCAGGGCGGCGTAGCTGTCCGGGTCGAGCCGGCGCATGCCGGCGATCGGGCAGATGCTGCCGCTGGCGGTGATCGCCGATTCACCACTGTCGCCGCACAGCACGTTGCTGTTGCCGGCTGCCATCTGCCAGGCCGCCGGGCGGCTGCGATCATGGTCGCAGTCGTCACTGAACCGGATTTCGAAGTAGCTGGCGCCGGCAATGACTGCGGCGGCGCGTGCGCCGAGCGCCTGCCAGCGGGTGATTTGCGACGGATTGAGGCACTGCTGCAGCGGCCGGATCGGGCCCGTTGCGGGAGCGGCGGCAACCGTGCTGGCCGCCGCTGCCGTCGAGGCGGGCGCGGCGGGTGCGTCCTGCGCCTGCGCGGCGCCAAGGTCGAGCAGGGCGGCGAAAACGGCGGCGATCAGTGTGGTGCGGATCATGCGTGTTCTCCGGAAGCACGGCTGTCGGGCGCGGCCAGCATGCGCCCATGGCCGGCACTGTAACGCGGCGTAAGGCGCAACCCTGCGGTTTGCCCTGTTCGCGGCCAGCATAATCAAGGATGATCGTCGCACCAGCGGGAAAATTTCCTATGCCCGACCGCCGTCCCCCGTCCAGCGCAGCCTCTTGGCCATCGGCGCCCGGCTATGCGTTCTTTCGCGCCTGGCTGCGGGATCCGCTGGCGGTGGCCGCGTTGTCACCTTCGGGCCGTCAGCTGGCGCGGCTGATGGTCGAGCAACTGCCGTCCGGTGCCGAGCGCGTGATCGAGCTCGGCGGCGGCACCGGGGTATTCACGCGGGCCCTGCTGGATGCCGGCGTGCGCGCCGATCGCCTGCTGGTGCTGGAACTCAACGAGCCGCTGCATCAGCTGCTGCAGCAGCAGTTCCCCGGCGTCGGTGTGGTGTGCGCCGACGCCCGGGATCTGCGCGGCGTGGCCCGGCGCAGCGGGTTTCTCGACGAGGGGCCGGCCGATGTCGTCCTGAGCGGCCTCGGCCTGCTGTCGATGCCGCGGCGTACCCAGCGCGCGATCCTCGAGGCAGCTTTCGCGGTGATGCATCCGGGCGGGCGCCTGATCCAGTTCACCTACGGTCCGGTCAGCCCGGTGCCGCGGCCGTTGCTCGATCAGCTGCGGCTGACGGTGCATCGCGGGGGCTTCGCATGGTGGAACATGCCGCCGGCGTCGGTATACGTCTACCGGCGCGCGGATGACGCACCGCCGCCGTGAGACCGGCGCGGCTCATGCGCCGCTGACGCCGCCGGATCAGGCCGCGGCGCGCTGGCCCAGCGCCGCGAGCAGCTCGCGTGCCACGCGCAGGCGCTCCGCCGCGCCCGGCAGCTCCATGCGCAGACGCAGCTTGTCCTGGCCATCGAGCTGGTACACCCGCGGCTGACGCTGGACCAGGCGGATCACCGCCATCGGGTCCAGATCGGGCCGGGTACGGAACACCACGCGGCCGCCTCCGGGCCCGAGCTCGAGCTTGCGGATGCCCAGCGGCGTTGCCGCCAATTTCAGCCCGGCGATCGCGAACAAGTGCCTGACCGGCTCCGGCAGCAGGCCGAAGCGGTCGATCATCTCCACCTGCAGCTCGCGCAGGGCTTCGTCGTCGCCGGCGCTGGCGATGCGCTTGTACAGCGTCAGTCGCGCGTGCACGTCGGGCAGGTAATCGTCGGGGATCAGCGCCGGCAGGTGCAGCTCGATCTCGGTCGCGTGCGCTCCGCTCAGTTCGAAGTCGGGCAGCTTGCCGCTCTTGAGTGCGCGCACGGCACGGTCGAGCAGCTCGCTGTAGAGCGAAAAGCCGATCTCCTGGATCTGCCCGGACTGTTCCTCGCCCAGCAGCTCGCCGGCGCCGCGGATCTCGAGATCGTGCGTGGCCAGCGCGAACCCGGCGCCGAGCTCCTCCAGCGCGGCCAGCGCGTCGAGGCGCTTCTCCGCGTCGGCGCTCATCACCTTGCGCTCGGGTACCACCAGATAGGCGTAGGCGCGATGGTGCGAGCGGCCGACGCGGCCGCGCAGCTGGTGCAGCTGGGCCAGTCCGAAGCGGTCGGCGCGATTGATGACGATGGTGTTGGCGGTCGGGATGTCGATGCCCGATTCGATGATGGTGGTGCAGACCAGCACGTTGAAACGCTGGCGATGGAAATCCAGCATCACCTGTTCCAGCTCGCGTTCCGGCATCTGGCCGTGGGCGATGCGCACACGCGCATCCGGCATCAGCGTCTCGATCTCGCGCGCCATGCGCTCGATGCTGTCGACCTCGTTGTGCAGGAAGTACACCTGGCCGCCGCGTGCAAGTTCCCGTTGCAGCGCCTCGCGGATCAGCGCCGTGTCCCACGGCGCGACGAAGGTCTTCACCGCGACGCGGTGCGCCGGCGGCGTGGCGATGATCGACAGGTCGCGCAGTCCGGCCATCGCCATGTTCAGCGTGCGCGGGATCGGCGTCGCGGTCAGCGTCAGCAGGTCGACCTCGGCACGCAGCTTCTTCAGCTGCTCCTTGTGGCGCACGCCGAAACGGTGCTCCTCGTCGACGATCAGCAGGCCGAGGTCGCGGTAGCACACGTCGTCCTGCAGCAGCCGGTGGGTGCCGATGATCACGTCGAGCTGGCCGGCGGCGAGCCTGGCGAGCGCGTCGGCAGTCTCCTTTCTGCCCTTGAAGCGCGACAGCACCTCGACGCGGATCGGCCAGTCGGCGTAGCGGTCACGGAAGTTCTGATAGTGCTGCTGCGCCAGCAGGGTGGTCGGCACCAGCACCGCCACCTGGCGGCCGGCGATGGCGACCGCGAACGCCGCGCGCAGCGCGACCTCGGTCTTGCCGAAACCGACGTCGCCGCAGACCACGCGATCCATCGGCCGCGGCGCGGCCAGGTCGGCCAGCACGGCTTCGATCGCCGTGGCCTGATCGGGGGTTTCCTCGAACGGGAAGCTGGACGCGAACTGCGCATACAGCGTGCGCTCGATCGCGGTCGCGACACCCGGCCGCGCCTCGCGCTGGGCATAGATCGCCAGCAGCTCGGCGGCGGTGTCGCGGACCTTTTCGGCGGCGCGGCGCTTGGCGCGTTCCCAGGCTTCGCCGCCCAGGCTGTGCAGCGGCGCCAGTTCGGGCGCGGCTCCGGCGTAGCGGCTGATCAGCGCCAGCTGCGCCACCGGCACATAGAGCTTGTCGCCTTTGGCATATTCCAGTGCCAGGAATTCGCCGGCCGTGCCGCCGATGTCGAGCGTGACCAGACCGCGGTAGCGGCCGACACCGTGATCGAGATGCACGACCGGCGCGCCCGGCGCCAGCTCGGAGAGATCGCGCACCAGGGTCTCGGGGTCGCGCGCCGCGCCGCGCCGACGCCGGCGCTGCTGACGCACGCGCTCGCCGAACAGTTCGCGCTCGGTCAGCACGGTCAGTGCCGGCGACGCCAGCGCGAAGCCCTGCGCCAGCGGCGCGACGGTGATCGCCAGCGGCATCGCCGCGCTCGCGAAGGCCGGCCACGCTGCGACCACCGGCGGCCGCAGGCCGGTCGCGGCCAGCAGTTCGAGCAGCGCTTCGCGGCGGCCGGCCGATTCGGCGACCAGCAGCACGCGCCCGCTGCAGGCCGCGATGAAGCGGCCAAGCGCGGCGGCCGGCTCCTCGCCCTTGGTCTGCAGCGTCATCTCCGGCGCCGGCAGCGTACCCAGCACAGCCGCCTGCTCGCTGCCGGCGGCCACGATCTCGACCCGCGGCCGGCGGTTGAGCTGCTCGCGCAACTGCTGCGGCGACAGGTACAGCTCGGCCACCGGCAGGATCGGCCGCTCGATGTCGTGCGCGCGCTGTTCATAGCGCTCGCCGGCCTGTGCCCACGCCTGTTCGGCGGCCTCCAGCGCGTCCTCGCCCAGCACCAGCAGGGCGTCGTCGGCGAGGTAGTCGAACAGCGTTTCGGTGCGCTCGAAGAACAGCGGCAGGTAGTACTCGATGCCGCCCGGGGTGACGCCTTCCTTGATGTCCTGGTAGACCGGGCAACGCCGCACGTCGATCGCGAAGCGCTCGCGCAGGCGTGCGCGAAAGGCCTTGATCGCCGCCTCGGTCAGCGGGAACTCGCGTGCCGGCAGCAGCTCGACGGCCTCGACCCGGGTTTGCGAACGCTGGCTGTCGACGTCGAAGGTGCGCAGGGTGTCGATGGTTTCATCGAACAGCTCGATGCGGTAGGGCTCGGCACAGCCCATCGGGAACAGGTCGATCAGCGCGCCGCGCACGGCGAAGTCGCCGGGTTCGGCCACCTGCGGCACGTGGCGATAGCCGGCGGCCTCCAATCGGCGCTGTTCGGCGGCCAGATCGAATGCCTGGCCGCGTCGCAATTGCAGTCCGGCACCGGCGAGGAAGCTGCGCGGCGCCAGCCGCTGCAGCAGTGTCGCCACCGGGATCACCAGCACGCCGCGCTTCGCGCCCGGCAGCCGGTACAGCGTGGCGATGCGTTGCGAGATGATCTCCGGATGCGGACTGAACAGGTCGTAGGGCAGGGTCTCCCAGTCCGGGAAATGCAGCACCGGCAGGCTGCCGGCGAACACGCCCAGTTCGGCTTCGAGGCGCAGCGCCGACTGCGTGTCACGGGTCACCGCCACCACCAGGCCAGGCTGGCGCTGCGCCGCTTCGACCAGCGCCAGCGCCAGTGCCGCGCCGTGCGGCGACACCCAGCGTCGGCGCTGGCGGGCATCGGGCGGCAGCGGCGGATTCAGCAACGGGGATTCGGACATCGTCATCGCGGGAGCGGCGCTGCATCGCGCAATCGCCAAGTTTAGCGCGACACGCCGCTGGTCCAGGGGGATGGTCGTGCGCGGCGACGGCCGCGGCGTGCGCGGGTCGGGCTAGCGCGCCAGCGGCAGCGCCGTCGCTGACGGCAGGAACTGCGGGAAGCGCGCCAGCACCGACCGACGCACGCCGGCAAGGTCGAGCCCGGCCTCGGCCAGCAGTTCCTCGCGGCTGCCGTGCTCGAGGAAGCGGTCGGGCAGCCCCAGCATCAGCAGCGGCAGCCCGACGCCGTGCGCGGCCATCCATTCGGCCACCGCGCTGCCGGCGCCGCCGGCCACGACGTGGTCCTCGAGGGTGACGAACGCGCCGTGATCGCGCGCCAGTTCGGCGAGCAGCGTCTTGTCCAGCGGCTTGACGAAACGCATGTTGACGACCGTGGCGTCCAGTTCGGCGCCCAGCGCCTCGGCAACCGGCACCAGCGCACCGAATGCCAGCAGGGCCAGCCCGTGGCCGCGGCGGCGGAGCTCGGCCTTGCCGACCGGCAGCGGCTCCAGCGCGCGGCCGGCATCGATGCCGGTGCCGGCGCCGCGCGGGTAACGCACCGCGGCCGGGCCTGCGTGCAGGAAGCCGGTGGTCAGCATGGCACGGCATTCGCGCTCGTCGGCCGGCGCCATCACCAGCAGGTTGGGCAGGCAGCGCAGGTAGGCGAGGTCGAAGCTGCCGGCGTGGGTGGGGCCATCCGGACCGACCACGCCGGCGCGATCGATCGCCAACAGCACGTCGAGGTTCTGCAGGGCGACGTCGTGCACCAGCTGGTCCCAGCCGCGCTGCAGGAAGGTCGAATAGATCGCCACGACCGGCTTGCTGCCTTCGCAAGCCATGCCCGCGGCCAGCGTCACCGCATGCTGCTCGGCGATGCCGACGTCGAAGTAGCGCTCGGGGAACTCCTTCGAGTAGCGCACCAGCCCGGAGCCTTCGCGCATCGCCGGGGTGATCGCCAGCAGGCGCACATCGGCGGCGGCCATGTCGCACAGCCAGTCGCCGAAGACGTCGGTGTAGGTGGCCTTGCCCGGCGTCCTGGCAACCACGCCGCGTGCCGGATCAAACGGCCCGACGGCGTGGTAATCGATCTGCGCCCGTTCGGCGGGCGGATAACCCTTGCCCTTGGTGGTGATCACGTGCAGCAGTTGGGGGCCCTTCAGCTCCCGGACCGTGCGCAGCGAATGCAGCAATTGCGGCAGGTCGTGGCCATCGATCGGGCCGGTGTAATGGAAGCCCAGCTCCTCGAACAGGGTCGAGGGCACGAACATGCCCTTGGCATGCTCTTCCCAGCGTTTGACCGCACGCCACACGAACGAGTGCCGGGGCATCGCGCGCTTGGCGCGTTCGCGCAGCGCGTTGAGCCGCTTGCTGGTCATCAGCCGCGCCAGCATCTTGGTCAGCGCACCGACGTTCTCGCTGATCGACATGCCATTGTCGTTGAGGATCACCAGCAGATCGGGCTCGACGTCGCCGCCGTGGTTGAGCGCCTCGTAGGCCATGCCGGCGGTCAGCGCGCCGTCGCCGATCACCGCGACGATCCGCCGCGGGTCACCCTGGTGTTGCGCGGCGATCGCCATGCCCAGCGCCGCCGAGATCGACGTGGACGAGTGCCCCACGCCGAAGGCGTCGTAGGGGCTTTCGGCGCGCTTGGGAAACGGGGCCAGGCCGTCTTTCTTCTTGATGCTGGTGATGCGCTCGGCGCGGCCGGTGAGGATCTTGTGCGGGTAGCACTGGTGGCCGACGTCCCAGACCAGCCGATCCTCGGGCGTGGCGTACAGATAATGCAGCGCCACGGTCAGCTCGACCACGCCCAGCCCGGCGCCGAAGTGGCCGCCCGAGCTGGCGACCGAGGCGATCAGGTAGCGGCGCAGTTCGGCGGCGATCGCCGGCAGCTCGCCCTCGGGAAATTGCCGCAGGTCCGCGGGGGTGGCGATGCGTGCCAGGTACGGGTAGGCGGTGGCGTCGATCATCGGTCTATTGTTGTGCCGCAGCGGGGCAGCGGCAAGTGAGGGCGCGGCCGCCACGCGGGCGCCATGCGGGCAGGATGGCGCGGGTGCGGATCAGGCAGGGCGCCGCCCGAGATGCCGCTCGGCATGCCGCGCCTCGCGCAGCCGCTGCCGGTGCGCGGCCAGCAGGTCGCCGCGGGTGAGGATGCCGACCATGCGCCGCGGATCATCCGCGGCCACCACCACCAGCCGGCCGATGTCGGCCTCGACCATGTGGTCAGCCGCTTCGCGCAGGGAGTGATCCTCGCGGACCACGATGGGTCGAACCTGCCGCAGCAGTTCGCCGACCTCGGTCGCAGCCGCCAGCTGCGGATCAAGCAGCACGCGGCGCGTGACCACACCGAGCAGCTGCCCGTGTGCATCGAGCACCGGGAATCCCTGATGCCGCGCGTCGCGGCTGCCGGCGTGCAGCCAGGCACGCAGCGCGGAAACGGTCTGATCCGCGCGCAGACTGACCACCTCGCGGCTGCAGGCATCGCGCACCAGCACCTGGTCGAGGTAGTCGGCCATGTACTCGCTGGGCACGCGCACGCCGCGGCGCACGATCTTCTCGGTCATGATCGTGGTGCGCATCAGCAGGCCGGATACCAGATACGCCGCCATGCAGCCGCCCAGCAGCGGCAGCAGACCGTGCGGCTGCTGCGTGGTCTCGAAGGCGAACACCACCGAGGTCAGCACCGCGCGCGAGGCGCCGGCGAACAGCGCCGCCATGCCCACCAGCGCGGCGAGCCGCGGATCCAGATGCAGCCAGGGCGCCCAGCGCGCCGCGGCGAGGCCGAGCAGCGCGCCCAGCGCGCCGCCGATGGTGAACAGCGGCGCCAGCGTGCCGCCCGAGGTGCCGCTGCCCAGCGCGATCGACCACGACAGGAACTTCAGCAGGCACAGCGATGCCAGCGCGGCCAGTCCGACCTGCCCGGCGACGATCGCGGCGATGTTGGCGTAGCCCACGCCCAGCGTCAGCGGCGCGAAATACCCGATGACACCGACGACCAGACCGCCCAGTGCCGGCCACCACATCCAGTGGATCGGCAGCTGCTCGAAGGCGTCCTCGATCGCATAGACGATGCGCGTCACCGCCACGCTGACCAGCCCGACCAGCAGGCCGAGCACCACGCAGGCGGCCAGTGCCGCAAGCCCCGGCGTGGCGACCCCGGGCATCGGAAACATCGCGGCGCCGCCCTCCAGCACCAGGCGCAGGCCGGTCGCGCTGACCGCGGCCAGCGCGACGGGAATCAGCGAGCGCGCGCGGCGCTCGAACAGCAGCAGCTCGATCGCCAGCAGTACCGCCGACACCGGCGCCGCGAACACCGCCGCCATGCCGCCCGCGGCGCCCGCGGCCAGCAGCGTCTTGCGCTCGTCGGCGGTGACGTGCAGCAGTTGCCCGACCAGCGAGCCCAGCGCGCCGCCGGTGGCGATGATCGGTCCCTCGGCGCCGAACGGCCCGCCGCTGCCGATCGCGATCGCCGACGACAGCGGCTTCAGCCAGGTGACGCGCGGCGGAATACGGCTCTCGTTGAGCAGGATCTGCTCCATCGCCTCGGGGATGCCGTGGCCGCGGATCGCGCGGGATCCAAAGCGCGCCATCACGCCGACGACCAGGCCGCCGGCCACCGGCACCGCGACCACCCACCAGCCCAGATGATTGCCGGCCGGACTGGCGAAGCTCGCGCTCAGGCGCCCATAGAAGGCGAGGTTGGTGATCAGCCCGATCAGCGCCGTCAGGACGCGCGCCACCAGCGCCGCAGCCAGTCCGATCGCCAGCGCCAGCGCGCTGATCCACAGCACGCGCCGCTCCAGCGGGCGATACGGGCGCGGCATGCGCGCGGCGGCAAGCGACGGCTCCGGCGCGGGCGCCACCGGCAAGGGCACCTGCGCGAGCGGAGCGGGGGCATCGTTGCGCACGCGGGTTTCCTCGACACGAAAGCCCGCAAGGCTACGCGGATGCGAGCGGCGTAGCTGGCTGGAAAATGAACGGGCACGCCACGACTACGACACGGCCCCGCCCCGCCCGTGGCACTGCGCGCGGGTGGGCACTACACCCGGGTCAGATGCGCGGATCCGGCCCCTGACGCAGCAGCGTGATTACGGCATCGAGGCGGCGACGCAACTGCACCACCTCACCGAGCAGCACGATACCGAAGGCATAGCCTGTGCCGGCGATGATCTTGATCAACAGAGCATCGTGCTGGCCGAACACGCCTAGCCCAAGGCCTATTGCGATGATCGGAATAAGACTCCACCACAGCGACAGCGCATTCCTGGGACGGTCGAGGACTTCGAGCGCCTTCGCGCGCGCTTCCACATCCTTGGCGATGCGGCGGCCGTCGATTCCTTCCACGATGCTCATGGCGTTGCTCCCTGCGTGATCGTCAGATCACTGCCGCGCGCTAGCTCACCCGCCGCTTCTTGGGCAGATGCCCGACCAGGAACTCCATCTGGTCGGCGAGGATGTTGCGGTTGGACAGGATCAGGTGCTCGACCCAGCTCGGGCGATAGGGCACGGCCAGCAGCGGCATCGCGGCCTGCTGCGGCGTGCGGCTGCCCTTGCGCAGGTTGCAGGCGACGCAGGCGGTGACGACGTTTTCCCATTCGTCGCGGCCGCCGCGCGAGATCGGCATGACGTGGTCGCGGGTCAGCTCGCCGCGCATGCCGTGGCTGCCGCAGTACAGACACAGCTGACGGTCGCGCGCGAACAGTGCGGCGTTGGTCAGCGCCGGCGCCGGGTCGATGGCGTGGTCGCGGCAGTGGCCGGTGCTGGCGATGATCGGGTGCAGCGCGATCAGGCTCTGGCGTCCGCTGTCGCGGTTGGTGCCGCCGTGCACGGTCAGGCAGGGCTCGCCCAGCGTCCAGGCGACCGCGCCGCGCACATACAGGCACACGGCGTCCTGCCAGCTGATCCAGTCGAGGATGCGGCCGCCGGCGTCCAGTGACAGCACGCGCGTGCTGCCGAGTTCCGGACATCGATTGACGACGGTCTGCATGCAGCCCTCCCCGCGGTTTGACCGGCCATCGGCAGCAGCGCCGGACGGCGTGTCGTATGCCGCTGTGGAGCATAGTGCAACTGCATGACGGCGGGAAAACGGCGGTCCGGGTCAGCGTGCGGCTGCCGTCGCCCGCGTCCGCGCCGCGCGTTCGGCGCGGGCGGCGATCAGAAACAGGAACACCAGCACGTAGAGCGTGGCGGTACCCAGCACGTCGCCCTTGTTGCCGGTGGCGCCGGCGGCGTAGGGGCCGCCCCAACCCTCGGCCGTGGTCCACAGCACGAAGCTGTAGATCGCGCCCAGCGGCAGCATCCAGTCGAGCAGCACGTCGAACAGCAGCGTCAGCGCGATCACGCTCTCGGCGATGGCCACGGCGATGCCGAAGGCCAGCGGGCCGACGATCCGGATCGCGTGGATGAAAAAGCCGATGTAGGCCACGATCCAGCCCGGCTGGCCGGCCTGCGAGGCGACGAGATTGTCGACGCCGTGCAACAGGAAATCCGGCTGCCATTTCCAGTACGCGTCGAAGGCCCAGAGCAGGCCGAAGCCGATCTCGCCCAAACGCAGCTTCCAGTGGGCCGGCGCCTGCATCGGGCCGTGCCGGAAAGTGCTCAGCGGCCGCCACGCATGGGTCAGCAGGACCAGCGCGAAGGCCAGCACGTAGACGATCGCGGTGCCGGGGTCGGTGGCGCCGGGGGTGTAGGGGCCGCCCAGTCCGCCGACCGTGCTCCACAGCCACAGGTTGTAGACGATGCCGACCCAGGCCAGCCGGTGCAGCCAGGCGCCGGTCAGCAGCGACAGCGCCAGCGCGAACTCGATCACCGCCATCGCGGTGGTCACCGTGCCGACGCCCAGCGCCTGCACGCCGGCCGCCATCGCATGCCCCCAGGCGGCCAGCCACAGCGGCTGGCCGGGTGCCCAGTCGGCGGCGAGGCTGGCGAGAAACTGCGCGCGATAGGCCGGATCGAGGTGCAGCAGCACGTTGGCCAGGCAGATCGCGCCGAACAGCAGGCGCGCCAGTCCGATGGCGGTTTCGGCGGTGAGGCGGGATCGCTGGGCATTCATCGGGGGTGGCTCCGCGCGGCGCCGGAGTCGCGCCACCGCAGGATGGACCGCGCCGGTGGCGCGGGGTTCACTTCACCGGCTTGGCCAGGCGCAGGGTGTCGCTGCCGTAGCCGGCGGCCTCGTACAGATGCCGTCCGCGCGCGTTGCCGGGAAATACGTGCAGGGTGACCAGCGCGCAGCCGTGCTCGCGTGCCCACGACTCGGCATGCGCCAGCAGGGCACGGCCGATGCCCTGGCCGTCACGGCCATGTGCCGCCGCGAGATCGGAGATGTGCGCATTGCTGCGGCCGGTCAGCACGTCGGTGACCTTCTGCATGTGCAGCAGGCCGACGCGCTCGCCTTCGGCGTCCTCGGCCACGAACATGTAGCTGCCCGGCGGTTCCTCGCGCAGATGGTGGGTGAGGTCGCGGCGGATGCCGGCGGCGCATTCGCCGCGCTTGCGCCACGGCGGCAGCTCGAAATCGACGAAGCGCTCGCTCAGGCCGAGGATGAAATCCTCGTCGCCGGCTTCGGCCAGGCGCAGGTGCAACTCGGCGGCGTCACTCATGGGGCGGTCTCGCGCAGGATCGGCCGGGGAGTTCTACCGCGCGCCGCGTCCGAGGGGAAGGGCCTGCCGCGCAGGCCCTTGATCGCGCGCTTGCAGCCGCTCTCAGCCGAACAGTTCCGCCGGCAGGTCCAGCAGGCTGGCGGCACCGGCCTTGATCGCCGCGGCGTGGGCCTGTGTACGCGGCAGGATGCGGGTGAAGTAGAACCGCGCCGTCGCGCGCTTGGCTTGCTTGAACCCGGCGCTGCGGGTCGAGGCGTCGGCCGCGGCGACGCTGCGCGCCCAGAAATAGGCCAGGGTCACGTAGCCGGAATAGAACAGATAGTCGACGGCGGCCGCGCCCACTTCCTCGGGGTCCTGCAGCGCGCGCTGGCCGATGCCCTGGGTCAGGGTGCCCCAGGCCTGCGCATGCGCGGCCAGCGGAGCGATGAACTCGGCCAGCGCGGCATGGCCGGCGTATTGCTCGCAGAATGCGCCGATCACGCCGAGAAACTGCTCCAGCCCGGCACCCTTGAGCTGCATCACCTTGCGCCCGAGCAGGTCCAGCGCCTGGATCTGCGTGGTGCCCTCGTAGATCGTGGTGATGCGCGC